>JAGIBE010000241.1 GCA_017744495.1 Caulobacter sp.
GTTGGGGCGAATCGGCGAGGCGCTGTCGGTGATCATCGACTGGGCGGAGAAGCAGGGACTGCCCGAGCACCCGGCGATCGCCGCGCTCAAGCTGCAGCTCGAGCATGTGGACGTGATCCGACGGGAGGAGAAAGCCGCCGCCGGCTAGGCCGCCTCCACCCCGAACTGCAGCCGCGCCAGCTTGGCGTAGAGGCCGCCCTGGGCCGCCAGCTCGGCATGGGCGCCCTGCTCCACGACGCGACCGTCCTCCATGACCACGATGCGGTCGGCCTTGAGCACGGTGGCCAGGCGGTGGGCGATGACGATGGTCGTGCGCTCGCTCATGGCGTCGTGCAGGGCCTTCTGGACCAGGCGCTCGTTCTCGGCGTCCAGGGCGCTGGTCGCTTCGTCCAGCAGCAGGATCGGGGCGTTGCGCACCAGGGCGCGGGCGATGGCCAAGCGTTGGCGCTGGCCGCCCGACAGGGTCTTGGCCCGCTCGCCCACCGGGGTGTCGAAGCCCTGCGGCAGGGCGTTGATGAAGGCCGTGGCCTGGGCCGCGTCGGCGGCGGCGCGGGCTTCCGCCTCGGTGGCGTCCTCGCGACCGAAGCGGATGTTGTCCAGGGCCGAGCCGGAGAACAGCGGGCTGTCCTGAGCCACCAGGGCCATGCGGTCGCGGACCTCGGCCGGATCGGCGTCGCGCAGGTCGAGGCCGTCGAGGCGGACGACACCGGCTTGCGGATCATAGAACCTCAGGAGGAGACGCAGCACCGTGCTCTTGCCCGCGCCTGACGGGCCGACCAGGGCCACGGTCTCGCCGGGCTTCACGACGAGGTCGAAGCCTTTCAGGGCCGGCAGGTCCGGACGGCCGGGATAGGCGAAGGTCACGTTCTCGAAGGCGATGGCGCCGCGCGCCGGAACCGGCAAGGTCTTCGGCTTTTCCGGCGCGGCGATGCCGGGGTTGGAATTGAGCAGCTCGGAGATGCGCTCCATGGCGCCCGCCGCCTTCTGCACGTCGCCCCAGACCTCGCCCAGGGCCCCGACCGAGCCGGCGGAGAAAACGGCCAGCATGGCGAACTGGGCCAGGGTGCCCGCCGTCATCTCGTGCGACAGCACCAGGTGCGCGCCGACCCACAGCAGCAGGGTCACGCCGCCGAACGCCAGGGCCATGACCACGACGGTCATGCGGGCCCGAGCGCTGACGCGGCGGATCGACGCCTTGTAGGCGGTCTCGACCGCGCCGCCGAACCGGGTGTCGGCCGCCCCCTCGCGCCCGAAGGCCTGGACGGTGTCCAGGGCGTCCAGGCTCTCGCCGGCGTAGCCGACCGCGTCGGCGAACCTGTCCTGGGCCGTGACCGACAGCTTCCGCACGTTGCGGCCCAAGAGGAAGATCGGCGCCAGGACCACCGGCACCATCAGCACGATGAAGCCGGCCAGCTTGGGGCTGACGAAGGCCATGTAGCCCAAGCCGCCGATCAGGCTCAGCGTGTTGCGCAGGGCCACCGAGACACTGGTGCCCACCAACTGCTCGACGATGGTGATGTCGGTCGTCATCCGCGACAGCACCTCGCCGGTCCGGGTCTTCAGGAAGAAGGCCGGGTCCAGCTTCAGGGTGTGGGCGTAGAGGGCGCGGCGCAGGTCGGCGACGACTCGCTCGCCCAGGCGGGTGACGAAGAAGAATCGCAGGGCCGTGGCCACGGCCAGCAGCAGCGCCACCGCCGCCAGGCCGAGGAAGGCGCTGTTGACCGCGTCGGTCGAGCCTTTCGAGAAGCCCTTGTCGATCACGCCCTTGAAGGCCCCGGTCAGGCCCAGGGTGGCGCCGGTCGAGAACAGCAGGAAGAAGCCGGCGGCCAGGGCGTCGCCGATGTGGCGACGGACGAACGGCAACAGATGGGCCAGGGGACGGATGTCCTTGCGGCGCGGACGGCGGTTGGCGGCCTCCGCCAGGTTCTGCACCAGCTCCGCGCCCGCGCTCGGCCTGCCCTCGGCCGAAATCTCGCCCGCGTTCACGTCGCTCATCAACTGTCCCTTGCCAAATTCGCGCGCTTTCTTTATAGCCGCGCGTCTCCGAGAGCCACCCGCAAGGTTCGGCTCCCGCCCACACATTCTTACATGCCGCCTCAAGTCGGTTGGATCGCCCGATGAAACAAGACATTCACCCCGACTATCACTTCATCACCGTCACCCTGACCGACGGCTCGTCGTATCAGACGCGTTCGACCTACGGTAAGGAAGGCGCCACCCTGGCGCTGGACATCGATCCGCGCGTGCACCCGGCCTGGACCGGCGGCAACGCCCAGATGATGGACCGCGGCGGCCGCGTCTCGCGCTTCAACGCCAAGTTCGCCGGCTTCACCGCCAAGAAGTAAGCGTCTCACGCTTCTCGCCGTAAGGGCGACGAAAGGCCGGTTCCGCGTTAGCGGGCCGGCCTTTTCTGTTTTGGGGCATGTGAAAACTCTCTCCCAGAGGGAGAGGGCGGGGCCCGCGCCGCAGGCGTGGGAGGGTGAGGGGTTTCGCCCTCGCCAGGTTTTCGATGAATTTGACGGTGATGCGGGGAGCTACGCCGATCGGCGCCTTCACCCCTCACCCTCCCATCGCTATGCGATGGGTCCCTCCCTCTCCCTCCGGGAGATGGTGATTTTTACGCCGCGCCGAACGCGGCGCTCAGGCGGTCGAAGTGCGCCTGCACCGGGCGGGGCGCTTCTTCCTCGGCGGCGGCTTCCAGGTACATGCGCTTATCCAGGTGACGGACCCGCTCGTAGAGCCGCTCGGAACGCTGCAGCAGGTTGACCAGGCCGAAGGGCAGGTCCTCGACGGCGGCGGCTTCGCCGGACTCGAGGCCCAGGCGATAGTTCTCGGCGCAGGCGGCCTCGGCGGCCATCTCGCCTTCCTTGACCGCACGCTGGACCAGCAGCCACGAGGCCACCTGCATCAGGCGCGTCGTCAGGCGCATGCTCTCGCTGGCGTAGGCCAGGGCGGCGTTGCGCGAGAGGATCTTGCTGTCGTGGCGACCGGCTCCGTCGAGATAGGCGGCGGTCTCCTCGACCAGCGTCATGCCTTCCTCGAACGTCCGGTCAAACAGTTCGGAACGGGCGAAATCCTGGATCACGCCGGCACGCCAAGGGGCCTGGGCCACGTTCAACTCGGTCATAGCTACTCATTGCCCCTTCGAAAGGCCGCGAGACCGTCTCGCCGACAAGGGGGACTGCAACCCCCGTGCCAGACGTGATCGTCCCGTTTCGCGACCGCCCCTCCCCAAGTTCGACGCAAATCGTATCCGAGTCAGGCGGGCCCGAGAGTCCGCCTGTAGCGTAAACCGATCGTTAGTCTAGGCGACCAAACAGCGCATTGGCCGCGTCGCGTCCCGCCTTTTTCTTGCTGAGCTGGGCGCGGGTGCGGGCGATTTCCGCTTCCAGCGCTTCGATCCGTTCTTCCAGTTCGGCCACGCCGTAGGTCTCCAGGTCCTCATGCGTGGTGGCGTTGAGCGCATCGCCACGGAAGGCGCGCGGCTCGACCGGTTCTTCCATCATCGGATCGGTCTCCCTTGGTCGACCCCTTTTCGATCCGGCATCTGACGCCTACCAAGGGCGCGACGCAAGCCTCACGGGGATTTCCACCATGTCCGAGACCATGACCGCCATCGCCGTCGAAGGCGGCAAGGGCGCGGCCGACGCGCTGCATCCGGTGACCGTGGACCGCCCCCAGCCAGGCCCCGGCCAGATCCTGATCCGGGTGCGCGCCGCTGGGGTGAACCGTCCGGACCTGTTGCAGCGCCTGGGTTTCTATCCGCCGCCGCCCGGGGCGCCGGAGACCCTGGGCCTGGAGGTCGCGGGCGAGGTCGTGGTCGGATCGGGACGCTGGCAGGCCGGCGACAAGGTCTGCGCCCTGCTGGGCGGCGGCGGCTACGCCCAGTTCGCCGTGGTCGACGCCCGCCACGCCCTGCCCGTTCCAGAGGGCTTCGACTTCGCCCACGCCGCCGCCCTGCCCGAGACGGTGTTCACGGTGTTCGCCAATGTGTTCGAACACGGGATGCTCAAGCCTGGCGAGACCATACTGATTCATGGCGGGACGTCCGGTATCGGGACAACGGCGATCGCCATGGCCAAGGCGCATGGCGCGAAGGTGATCGCCACCGGCCGCGGCGCCGACAAGAAGGCCCAGGCCCTGGCCCTGGGCGCCGACATCGCCGTCGACGCCAAGACCGAGGACTTCGCCGAGATCGCCAAGGCGGCCGGAGGGGTCGATGTGGTGCTGGACATGGTCGGGGCCAGCTATTTCGAGAAAAACCTGGACGCCCTGAACACCGGCGGCCGCATCGTCTACATCGCCGCCCTGGCCGGGCCCGTGCTGGAGGTCCCGGTGATGCGGATCATGCAGAAGCGCACTGTGATCACCGGCTCGACCCTGCGCCCGCGCCCGGCCGACGAGAAGGCGCGGCTGGCCGCCGAGATCGAGCGCGTGGTCTGGCCGTGGATCGCGGCCGGCAAGCTCAAGCCCGTGATCGACGCCACCTTCCCGCTAGAGGAGGCCGCCGCCGCCCACGCCTACCTCGAGGCGGGCGAGCACGTGGGCAAGGTGGTGCTGCTGGCGTAAGCTCCACGCGTCCGGACGTCGTCCGCGACCATATGGCTCAGCGGCGCACCGCGCCCTGTTCACGACACGTTTCCGGCGGCACCCTGGGCGCACCCCGGACTTCAGAGCGGTTCCATGCAGGCCTTTGATCAAGTTTCCCCTCCCCGCGCCCTCGAGAACGCGGAGCAGCGCGGCGGTACGGCCCCGAACGGCAAGCCGAGCCTGACGATCGAGCAGGCGGGCCTGCACCTGATCGGCGGCGAACCCGGATGGTCGGCCGCCCTTGGCCAGGCGGCGACCGTCAGCTACGCCTTCCGTTCCACGGCGCCGACCACCATGCCGCAGGACACGGCCGGCTTTTCGCGCTTCAACGCTTCCCAGATCGCCCAGGCCGAGCTGGCCCTGCAATCCTGGAGCGACGTGGCCAACATCACCTTCGTTCGCACCGGCTCGGGGACCAGCGGTGAACAGGCCTATTCGAACTCGGCCTCGATCCTGTTCGCCAACTACGCCACGGGCGCGTCGGGCGCCGCGGCCTTCGGCAACTATCCCGGCAATCCCAGCTTCGCCTCCGCCTCGGGCGACGTGTGGGTCAACAGCTCGCTCAGCTACAACGCCCATCCCGTGCAGGGCGGCTACGGCGGCCTGGTGCTGGTTCACGAGATCGGCCACGCCATCGGCCTGGCCCACCCTGGCGCCTACAACGCCGAGGCCGGCACGACCATCACCTACGCCGCCAATGCCGAGTACTATGAGGACTCGCTGCAATTCACGGTGATGAGCTATTTCGACGAGAGCGAGACGGGAGCCAATTTCCACGCCTACGCCGCCTCGCCGATGCTGGACGACATCTCGGCCGCGCAGCAGGAATACGGCGCCAACCTCGCCACGCGCACCGGCGACACGGTCTACGGCTTCAGCTCGACCGCTGACCGGCCCTGGTTCGTCGCGACCGTCGGCTCGGCGCCGATCTTCGCCGTCTGGGACGCCGGCGGCGTCGATACCTTCAACTTCTCGGGTTATGCGGTCGGCCAGACCATCGACCTGCAGCCCGGGCACTTCTCCAGCGTCGGCGGCCTGGTCGGCAATGTGGCGATCGCCCTGAACGTCGGCATCGAGAACGCGATCGGCGGTTCGGGAAACGACGTCGTGACCGGCAACGCCCTGTCCAACCGGCTGGAAGGCCTGGGCGGCGGGGACGCGCTGTACGGGCTGGCCGGCGACGATGTGCTCATCGGCGGCGACGGCCAAGACCAGCTCTACGGCGGCGACGGCAGCGACCATCTGTATGGCGGTCGGGACGCCGACTATATCGACGGCGGCGCGGGCTACGATCTCGTGCGCTATGACGACGCCACGGACGCCGTGGCGGTCAACCTGGTCACCGGGATCGGCGGCGCGGCGGCGGCGGGCGACACCTACGTGTCCATCGAAGGCGTGGTCGGATCGGCCTTCGGCGACCTGCTGGTCGCCGCCGCCGGCGGCAGCCTCCTGTACGGCCAGAACGGCGACGACTCCCTGATCGCCAGGTCGGGCAGCAACAGCCTGTACGGCGGCGCGGGCGGCGACCATCTCTATTCCGGGACGGGCGCCGACCTGATGGACGGCGGCGACGGCTTCGACCTGGCCCGCTACGACACCGCCGCTTCCGGCGTGATCGTCGATCTGTCGCGCCAGGGCGGTTTCGGCGGCGAAGCCAACGGCGACGTCTACGTCTCAATCGAAGGGGTGGTCGGTTCCGGCTTCGCCGACAACCTGTCGGGTGACGCGAGCGGCAACGTGCTCTACGGCCTCGCGGGCGACGACATTCTCTACGGCTTGGGCGGCGACGATCAGCTGTTCGGGGGCGACGGCAACGACTTCCTCTACGGCGGCCTGGGCGGCGACTTGCTGGACGGTGGGAACGGCTACGATATCGCCCGCTTCGACAGCGCCGGTCCGGCGTTCATCATCGTCGACCTGACCAACGGCGTGACCAACGACAACGACCGCCTGGTCCAGATCGAAAGCATCGTCGCCACCAACCAGTCGGATATCCTCTACGGCGACGCCGGCGCGAACGTGATCTACGCCCTGGGCGGCGACGACCGGCTGGTCGGCGGGGCCGGCGACGACCGGCTCTATGGCGGATCGGGCGCGGACCTCTTCGCCTTCGACAGCCGGTCGGGGCACGATCTCGTCGCCGATTTCGAGACGACCGGCGCCGGCCACGACGTCATCGCCGTCGAGCGGAACGCCAATGGTTCGGGCGTCACCGACTACGCCTCCCTGATGGCCCATGTCCACGACACGGCGTCGGGGGCGGTCATCGACCTGGGCGGCGGCAACGACATCACCCTGCTGAACATCCACCCGGCCGCCCTGACCAGCGACCTGTTCTCATTCTACTGACGGTCGACGCGCGCGGCCGCCAGTTGTCTGATCCCCGTTCCCTTTCCCGAGAAACCGCATTATAGCTCCAGGCTGAACATCCCGCCCGGCCGCAAGGTCGGGCGCCGTCATTTCTGGAGGACCGCATGTCCGACATCCTGATGCCCAAGGCGACGGCCGTCTGGCTCGTGGACAACACGTCGCTTAGCTTTGAACAGATCGCCGACTTCTGCGGTCTGCACCCCCTGGAAGTCCGCGGCATCGCCGACGGCGAAGTGGCGCGCGACATCCGCGGCGCCGATCCGATCGGCAACGGCCAGCTGACCCGCGAGGAGCTGGACCGCGCCCAAGCCAATCCGGACTACCGGATGAAGGCCCAGGTCAGCCGTCACGCCGAGCTCCTGAAGCCGGCCAAGAAGGCCCCGCGCTACACCCCGGTGTCGCGCCGCCAGGACCGTCCGGACGCCATCGCCTGGTTCCTGCGCCATCACCCCGAGGTGACCGACGCGCAGATCTCCAAGCTGCTGGGCACCACCAAGTCGACGATCGAGCAAGTGCGCAACCGCACCCACTGGAACGCCGCCAACATCAAGCCGGTCGATCCGGTGACCCTGGGCCTGGTCGGCCAGCTTGAGCTGGACGCCCTGGTCAAGAAGGCCGCCGAGAAGAAGGCCAAGGACGACGCCAAGCGCGGCATCGTGCCGGAAGACCCGACCTTGCGTCCGGCCTCGGAAACCAGCGTCCTGCCCGAGGACCACGAGGACGAAGAGGCCGCCATCCGCGCCTCGCGCATCGAGCCCAAGGCCGAGGACGTGTTCGGCAAGTCGACCTACGTGGCCGACGACGAAGAGGACGACGAGGACTAAGCGTCTCGCCATTCAAAGCAAAAGGCCCGCCCCGTCGAAACGGAGCGGGCCTTTCTGTTTTCGGCCTCCTCTGGCGGCCATCGCCATTCCGACGCGGCGACGGCTAGAGGGGGCTAGTGAAGTCGGGCCTTGAGCCCTTCGATTTCCTCCTTGAGCCTGAGCTTCTGCCGCTTCAACTCCCTGAGCAGGGTGGTGTCACTGACGGGACGACGGGTCTCCTCCTGGATCGTGCGGTCGAGGCTCTCATGACGGGATCCAAGCTCGCGGATACGGGATTCGATGGCCATGGCTGTCGGCTCCTTGCTGGTGGACGTCGAAGTCAACACCCGCTGTTCGAACCTGTCAGATCACATATGATTGCAATCGGCGGCGCTTGACCTGGCGCAGCTTGCTCCCAAGACGGACGAAAATTCACCATGTCGGACCCGCAGTCGCCGCTCGAAAAACCTCGCCTGGTCGTTGGAATCTCGGGGGCTTCGGGGGTCGTCTATGGCGTGCGAGCGCTGGACGCCTGCCGCGAACTGGGCGTGGAAAGCCACCTCGTCCTGTCGAAATCGGCGGCCCTGACCCTGTCGCAGGAGACCGAATTTTCCGTCACTCAGGTCAATGAAAAGGCAGATGTCGTCCATCGCGTGGGCGATGTCGGGGCGGCGATCGCCTCGGGGTCGTATCGCACCCTTGGGATGATCGTTGCGCCGTGCTCGGTGCGGACCATGAGCGAAATCGCAACGGGCGTAACGGCTTCGCTTCTGACCCGCGCCGCCGACGTAACGCTGAAGGAGCGCCGCCCCCTGGTGCTGATGGTGCGCGAGACCCCGCTGCATCTGGGTCACCTGCGCACCCTGACCAAACTGGCTGAAATGGGCGCGGTGATCGCCCCGCCCCTGCCCGCCTTCTACGCAAAACCGCAATCGATCGCTGAGATGGTGGACCAATCGGTGGGTCGCGCGTTGGACCTGTTCGGCCTGTCCTGGCGGCCGGTCAGGCGCTGGGGCGAGGACTTGCAGACCATCACTGGCGACGCCTGAAGAAGGCTCGGGGGGGGGGTTAACGACGATGCGGCTTTGGCAGTGGGCCCTGGAGGTCTATGCGCGACCGTCTGTCGCAGAGGCGTGCCTGACGCTGCAGGACCAGCACGGCCAGAACGTGCCCTACCTGCTGTGGGCCGCGTGGCGGGCCAGCGAGGGACGCTCCGCCGACGTCGAGGCCGCCGCCGACCTGGTCAAGCGCTGGGAGGCCGAGGTCGGCTCTCCGCTGCGCGCCGTGCGCCGCGCCATCAAGCCGGCCTGGCCCTCGGTCGATGACGACGCCCGCGAGGACTTCCGCAACGCGATCAAGACCGTCGAACTGCAAGGCGAGAAGGTGCTGATGGAGAGTCTGGAAGCCCTCAGCGGCGAACCGAACGGCCGGTTCGACCTGTTCGACACCCTGCTCGAGGCCGTCCAGGCGCAAGGCGGGGCCCCGCGCGAGGCCGCCCTGCGCGCCCTTTCCGACGCGCTTTCGTAAGAGCGCTTCAACGGCCTTTACCGGCTGTCAGGCTTTGCTATCTATCACCGCCCTTGAACCTTGGCATGGAGGAGCGTCCATGAACGACGACGATCCTTCCGACGACTCCGACGTCGTCATCGAGCGACGCCTGGCCGCCCTGCGCGAAGAGCACCAGGACCTCTCGGACTCCATCGAAGCGCTGGAGGAACGCCCCCAGCCCGACATGCTCCAGATCGCCCGCCTCAAGCGCCGCAAGCTGTCGCTGAAGGATGAGATCGTGCGTCTGGAGGACCTGCTGACGCCGGACATCATCGCTTAAGAGCGGTTTTGCCGGCCGCGTCTGTGCGGCGAACACTTGCCCCCTACGGACCGCTTCGCGGTCGTCTTCCCCCATAGGGGGAAGAGGGCAGAAACGCGCGTCCTTCGCCCCCTATGGGGGCGGACAGACGGCGAAGCCGTCAGGTGGGGGCAAGTCAGTGCGCTCCAGCGCCAGCCCTAGCCTTCCTTGCGCGAGCGCTTCTTCAGGAACATCGCCGCGTCGGCCTCGGCCAGGGCGACCTCTGGATCGGCGCCGGCCTCGATCTCGCGCACGCCGAAGGAGACGCGCAGCGGGACGGACCATTCGCCCACCTGCACCGGCATGTCGCGAACGGCGGCGGCCAGGGTCTCGGCCTTGGAGACGGCGGTCTGCTGGTCGGCCTGGACCAGCAGGACGGCGAACTCGTCGCCGCCGATCCGGCCCACCACGTCGCTCTCGCGGACATTGGTCTGCAAGCGCTGGGCGACGACCTTCAGGGCCTCGTCGCCAGCCGCGTGGCCGAAGCGGTCGTTGACAGCCTTGAAGCCATCCAAGTCGAAGAACACCAGGCTGGCGGGCGAGCCGTAACGCTGGGCGAAGGCGGCCACGCGCTTGATCTCGCGCAGGAAGGCCCGGCGGTTCAGCACCGGGGCCAGCACGTCCATGTCGGCCAGCCCTTGCGCTTCGCCCAGCTTGAACTTCAGGCGGGCGACCTCGTTGCGCAGGTCGTCGATCTCGACCATCAGCGTCTTCAGCGCCGCCTGCACCTGCGGGGTCAGATCGGCCTCGGAGAGACCCAGGAAGCCGGCCGTGTCGGCGGCCACCACGGCCCGCGCCACCACCGGACCGGCCGCCTCGGTCAGCGCGCGGCGACGGATCGCCGAGAAGGATTCTGTGCGGGCGCTGGTGATCTTCATGGGACGACGGAAGCCACTCGGGGAATCACTTGCGGTGAAGCTTCGGTATTTCTGCGTTCTTTCATTAACCATGACAATGGCGACGGCCATGTGTCGCAGCGTCGCGGCGCCGCACTATCCGTCGGGATCGCCTGCGGTTTTCTGGTGAGAACGGGCTTTGGAGCCCGGGCGCCAGCGGCTATAAGGCCCGCGATTCACGGCCGTCAGGTCACTGAGCGCCTCGCGCGGCGCTCCATCGCCTTCTGGGGAAATCGTCGCCGATGCCCACCGCCACGCCACCTGTAGCCATCGTCATGGGCAGTCGTTCGGACTGGCCGACCATGAAGAAGGCGGCCGACGCGCTCGATTCCCTGGGCGTGGCCTGGGAGGCCAAGGTGGTCTCGGCCCACCGCACGCCCCAGCGTCTGGTTGAGTTCTCCACCGGGGCTCAGACCGCCGGCTACAAGGTGATCGTCGCCGGGGCCGGCGGCGCGGCGCACCTGCCGGGCATGGTGGCCTCGATGACCATCCTGCCGGTGCTCGGCGTGCCGGTGCAGTCCAAGGCGCTGAACGGCCTGGATTCATTGCTCTCCATCGTCCAGATGCCCGGCGGCGTGCCTGTCGCCACCCTGGCCATCGGCGAGGCGGGGGCCAAGAACGCCGGCCTGCTGGCCGCCCAGATCCTGGCGACCTCGGACCCGGCCCTGGCCCAGCGCCTGGCCGCCTTCCGGGCCGAGCAAACCGAAAGCGTCGTCGAAAGCGTCGAAGACTGATGAGCAAGTTTCCCCTGCCTCCCGGTTCCACGATCGGCATCCTCGGCGGGGGACAGCTGGGCCGCATGCTGGCCCTGGCCGCCGCGCGCCTGGGTTTCGACGTGGTGATCCTGGACCCGGAGGAGAACAGCCCGGCCGGCCGCGTCTCCAGCCGCCAGATCGTCGGCCCCTATGACGACCGCTGGGCGCTGAAGCGCCTGGCCGAGGTCTGCGACGTCGTCACCTACGAGTTCGAGAACGTGCCCGCCGCCACGGTGGCCGAGTTGACCGCCCTGGGCGTGTCGGTCGCCCCCGGCGCCAAGGCCCTGGCCGCCGCCCAGGACCGGGTGGTGGAGAAGAGCTTCCTGGCCGAGATCGGCGTGCCGACCGTGGGCTTCGCCGCCGTCGACAGCGACGAGAGCCTGGCCGCCGCCCTCGCTCAGATCGGCGCCCCGTCCCTGCTGAAGACCCGCCGCGAGGGCTATGACGGCAAGGGCCAGGCCTGGATCCAGCGCCCCGCCGAGGCCGCCGCCAGCTTCGAGAAGATCGGCCGCCAACCGGCCATCCTGGAGGCCCCGGCCGATTTCGTGCGCGAGCTGTCGGTGATCGCCGCCCGCGGCCGCGACGGCGAGATCGCCTGCTACCCGCTGTCGGACAACCACCACGAAGGCGGCGTCCTGCGCCGCACCAGCGCCCCGGCCAAGGTCAGCGACGCCACGCGGGACCAGGCCGAGGCGATCGCCGCCAAGATCCTGACCGCGCTGGAATATGTCGGCGTCATCGGCGTGGAGCTGTTCGAGCTCAAAGGCGGCAAGCTGCTGGTCAACGAGTTCGCGCCCCGCGTCCACAACACCGGCCACTGGACCCAGGACGGCTGCGAGGTCGACCAGTTCGAGCAGCACATCCGCGCCGTCGCCGGCTGGCCGCTCGGCCCCACGGCTCCCCGCGCCCATGTCGAGATGACCAACCTGCTGGGCCCCGAGGTCGAAGCCTGGGGCAAGCTGGCCGCCGAACCCGAGACCCGCGTCCACCTCTACGGCAAGGGCGAGGCCCGCCCGGGGCGGAAGATGGGGCACGTGAACCGGCTGCGGGGCCTGAAGGACTGATTTTTCCCACGCGCCTTCGCTAAATGGCGGCGCTCCAGCTTTTCTGGATAGTCCCAGGCCTCTGCCCGCGGCCGCTCAAACGCCCGACTTGAACGCCGGCATGAGTGCGCCCAGGCGCTTGCCCATCTCCACGGCCAGGGCCTGGACCCCGTTCATCGGGCGCATCATCACTTCGAAATCGACGATCCGGCCCTCCTCGTCGAAGGCGATGAAGTCGATGCCCTTGACGCCCTTGTCGCCGACCCTGGCGCTGAACTCGAGCACCACGTTCAGCCCGTCCGTCGTGGCGGCCTGGCGGTGATAGGCGAAGTCACTGAAGACCGTCATCACCGTGCTCAAGGCCAGGATCACGGCGTCGGCGCTGCGATAGGGCTTGAAGGCCACGGGCGAGCGGAACGTCGCGTCGGGATGGACGATCGAGCGCAGGTCGGAAAGATCGCGCCGGGCGACCATGTCGTGCCAGGCCGCCAGGGCGGTCGCGGCGGCGGGCCGAAGCGTGGGCAGGTCGGTCACGAAGGCTCCCTCGTCCTGGACAATCGGCCCGATGCTAGCAGCGTCGCGGCCATTCTCCACCCTCGGCCATTGCGTCCCCCGTCCGGTCCGGCCAAGTTCGCCCCATGCCGCACCATCGCCCGTTCTCACCCGAGCGTCCCGCCTTGATCGGCCTGATCGGCGGCATGAGCTGGGAGAGCTCGGCCCAGTACTATCGGCTGATCAACGAGGGGGTGCGCGACCGCCTCGGCGGCGTGGCCTCGGCCCGCCTCCTGATGTGGTCGTTCGACTTCGCCCGGATCGAGGCCCTGCAGCACGCCGGCGACTGGGACGCCCTGGCCGGCGAGATGGTCGTGGCGGCCAAGGCGCTCCAGAAGGGAGGGGCCGACTTCCTGGTCCTGTGCACCAACACGATGCACCGCTGCGCCTGGGCCATCGACGCGGCGGTGAAGATCCCGCTGCTGCACATCGCCGACCCGACGGCCGAAGCGATCCAGGCCGCCGGCTTCACCAAGGTCGGCCTGCTGGGCACGGCCTTCACCATGGAGCAGGACTTCTATCGCGGCCGGTTGACGGACAAGTTCGGCCTGGAGGTTCTGATCCCCGACGCCGAGGACCGCGCGGCCGTGCACGGGATCATCTATCGCGAGCTGGTCACCGGCCAGGTGTTGGAAAGCTCACGCCAGGTCTATCGCGAGGTGATCGACCGGCTGGTGGCGTGCGGGGCCCAGGCGATCATCCTGGGCTGCACCGAGATCATGCTGCTGATCGGCGAGGATGACAGCCCGGTGCCGGTGTTCGACACCACGACCCTGCACGCCCAGGCGGCCGTGACGCGGGCGCTGGGCGAATAGCCTACCGCGCCCCGTACCGCATCCGCGCCAGGGCCGCGGCCACCTCGGCGGCCAGGTTCATCGGCTTGAGGCCAGCCTTCCACTTCTCGAAGGCCATGACGTTGTCGATGCGGCCGTCCAGGTGCTTGAGCGCCGACTCGCGGCCGGACGCCATGTCGACCGCCAGGGTCGAGACCAGGATCCCCGACAGGATCGCCCGCTTGGAATAGTGATTCTCGTCGGTGGCCGTGTCGCCGGCCCAGCGCCATAGGACGTCGGCGCTCTCCCAGATCAGAGTCAGGGCCAAAGGCATGTTGGTCGGGAAGGCCAGGAAGGCCGACAATTTCCGCAGGGCCTCGGCGTCATGCTGGGCGGCGTCCAGGCGGGCGATCACGCCGGCCCGGATCTTCTCCCGAATCTTGCTCGGCGGGGGCTGGAGGGCCCTCAGCGCGGCCAGGGCGGCCTTGTCGTGGCGGCGCGACAGCAGGGCGGCCAGGTCGCGAGGCCCTTGCGGCAGCAGGAGTTGCGCCTCGCCGGCGTTGAGGCCGGCCGCTACGGCGGCGGCGCGGGCCATCCCCGCGTTCCACCCCAGGCGCGGCGCCAGGCGCAGGGCCTCGTCCAGCACCCGTTGCTCGGTCGTGTCGGCCCAATCACCAGAGTCTTTGGGCGCTTCGGCGGTTTTGTCGCTCATGAATCCGAGTCTACACGGGAGTTTAGGTCGCGTCGCCATGGACAGAGCGCCCCGCCTCTGCTATCAGCCGCCCCTCGTCGCCCGGGAAGTCCCTTTCCGGGTTTATCAGGTTTTGTTCGCCCGCCCGGCCCCTGAGAGGGACTCGGGAAATTGGTCGGGCTGTCGAATGGAGAGAGACCCCTGGTCCAGATTTTCGTCCGCGACAACAATGTCGATCAGGCCCTGAAGGCCCTGAAGAAGAAGATGCAACGCGAAGGCAGCTTCCGTGAAATGAAGCGCCACGTGCACTACGAGAAGCCGTCGGAAAAGCGCGCCCGTCAAAAGGCCGAAGCTGTCCGCCGCGCCCGCAAGCTGGCCCGCAAGCGCGCTCAACGCGAAGGCCTGCTGCCGATGCCGAAGAAGCCGGCCGGCGCGCGCTAAGCGACGCTTTCGAGCCTTCGGAAAACAACAAACCCGCCCGGAGCGATCCGGGCGGGTTTTGTTTTGCCTGAAAGGCGGCTGGGTCAGCACTTGCCCCCTACGGATCGCTTCGCGAAGAAGCGCGTCCTCCGCCCCCTATGGGGGCGGACAGACCGCGAAGCGGTCAGGTGGGGGCAAGTGGGTGAGCCTGAGCCCCCGCTACAAACGCCACCGCCTTGACGATATGCCCCGCGAACTGCTCCCCCAGCAGCCGCGTGTGAGTGGCCGCCTCGACGTGGTCCACATAGCCGTGGGCGGATCGTTCGGCCGGAGCGGCCTGCATGGCCTTGCGCTTCTCGCGCCCTTTCACCGGGCCGGCCGTGACCACGGCCACGGGCCAGGCGGGATCGTAGGCGGGCGCGGCGACCGCCTGTTTGGCCGATTCCGCCCACAGCTCGACCTCGGCGGCGGCGGTGCGGTTGTGGCGACCGTCGGCGAAGGCCCAGCGCTTCTCGGCCTTGGCGGCCGGCGGCAGGCCGATCTTGTCGCCCAGACTGGTATAGACCAGCGGCTTGTAGAGCCCCAGCGACGCGCCCCGCGCCGCCCAGCGCGAGGCCGTGGCGAAGGCCTGGATGAACGGCTTGAACGCCTCGGTCTCCGACGCATCGGCCGTGGCGGCGTCGACCAGCACCAGGCCGGCGATCTTGTCGGGGTTGCGCCCGGCGTATTCGCGCAGCCGCAGGCCGGCCATCGAGTGGCCCACCAGGATGAACGGGCCCTTCTCGCCCGAGGCGGCGACCAGCTTCTCGAAGTCGGAGACGATGGCCAGGCCGTCGCGCGGCGCGGGTCCCGGCGGCGAGAAGCCCATGCCGGCCCGGTCGTAGGCGCAGGACCGCCAGCCGGCGGCGCTCAGGGCCTGCTGAGTGGCGCCCCAGTCGGCGGCGAAACCGAAGGCCCCCGCCTCCAGCCAAACCAGCGGACGATCGCTGGCGGGGCCCTCGCAGACCATCCGCAGCCGCCGGCCCTCGCCGATGTCCACCATCTGGCCCCGAGGGACCGGGTGGCCGGCCGCCGACATCAGGCCGCCCACGGCGACGAACGAGACGAAGAGAAGAGCGAATCCGGCAAAGGCGCGTCCGACGTGTCTGAGCATGCGGCCACTCTAGCCGAGCATCGGTGTCCGTCGAGTGACAGTACACCCCATAATTTCGGGCTACCGGCGCACGCCGGGTTAAGCGGCGCTTTTAGCCGTCGACGACGTTGATCCGCACGCGAACGCGGCCGCCTTTGGCGCGGGTGACCACGCCCTCGCCATTCGCCGCCAGCCTGTCGGGCGCCTTCACGCCGTCGGGCCAGCGCGAGACCTGGGCCAGGCGCACCTTGCGGCCCACCTTGGCGGCGGCCTTCAGCGGCAGATCGTCCTTCTCAGCGAAGGTCTTGCCCATGAACAGCGCCGGGTTCAGCGGCTTGCCGGCCTTGTTGCGCAGTTCGAAATGCAGGTGCGAGCCGGTCGAACGGCCGCTGTTGCCGACATAGGCGATGGTCGTGCCCCGCTTGACGTAAGTCCCGCGCTTGAGGCCCGCGTCGCGCCCCAGATGAGCGTAGAAGGTGTGGAAGCCGTCCTTGTGCGCCACCTCGACGAACCGGCCGTAGGTGGACGAGACGCCGCTCTTCATGACGATGCCGTCGGTGGCCACGTGGACGGGGGCGCCGGCCGGGGCGGCGATGTCGACGCCCTCGTGCAGGCGGCCGTTTTCTTCCCACGGCATCTGGCGCAGGCCGAACGGCGAATTGATCACCTGGCCCGGCAGGGGCGCGTCAAACACGAAGGCGGGCGGCGGCGGGGACGGCGGCTCGGGGGCGATGACGGGCGCGACCACCGGAGCAGGCGCGGGCTCGGCTCCGGCGTTCATCGCCCCGATGGCCGACGCGGCGTTGACGACGCCCCAGACCACGATGGCGCCGCCCAGCGCGGTGAACGCGACGAGCGAATAGGGAGACGTGGTCGCGGCCAGGACTCGTGACGCCAAGAGCGATCCTCATAGACGGTCGGTCGACCCAGGGGGACCGCGCCAAAGCGGGCTCCCATCCCACAGGTGACCTTTCGGGATGATGAAGGCCTGGCTCTATGCCGCGCCGATAAGGCGAAAAGGCGGCGCGGCTTGACCATGGGCAAGCATGGCCATGATCAGAGGACAGACGGCCCGCCGAAACATTACGGGAATTTTAGAACATTACTTACAGTACACTTCTTTAATTACACGTCATGAATGAGACGTAACGAGTATTCCCGAGAATACCCGAGTACACCTTTTGACATGGGGCGCAGGGACGCGCCGACGACATCAACCGAAGGGACGATCCGATGCGTAAGTTCATGACCAGCCTGACCGCCGTGGCCACTGTCACCCTGGCCGCCGTGCCCGCCCTGGGCCTGCTGCAGGCCGCCCACGCCGCCGAGCCGACCGCCACCATCTCGCTGGCCGGCCTGAACCTCTCCAACCCCGCCCACGCCGCCGAGTTCGAAACGCGCGTCAACAATGCTGGCGAGCGCCTCTGCCACGACATGGCCCGCACCAATCCGCAAGCCCACTTCACCATGGCCGGCTGCAAGGTCTCGGTCCGCCACGAGGCCGTCAGGCAACTGTCCAAGGCGCAACGCCAGAGCCTGCGCTACGCCGCCAGCGCCACCCCGGTCTCGGTCGCCAGCCGCTGAGCGACCGCATGATCCAGACCCGCGAAAGGCCCCGGACGGGAACGTCCGGGGCTTTCCTTTAGCGCTCAACCGTTGAGAACAATACAAGAACATGCAATTGTGGAGCTGACCGTCACCGAGACGCCGATTGAGCCGCCATGCCCACGATCTCCTGGTTCCACGGCATCTCCATCCGCATGTTCTTCAACGATCACGCTCCGCCGCATTTCCACGCATACTATGCGGGTAATGTGGCCCAGGTCGCGATCGAGACCGGCCGGATCATCCGGGGCTCCCTGCCGCCGAGGCAACGCCGCCTCGTCGAAATATGGGCGTTGCGCTATACTGAAAGTCTGATGGCCGCCTGGGCGTTGGCCTGCGCTGACACGCCCTTCGAGAGGATACCGGGACTGGACGCCGACAATGACCAGTAAGATCGTTCATGTGCGCAAGTTACAGAAGCTGGGCGATTATCGCCTCAAGCTCTGGTTCACGGACGGCCAGGTCGGTGAGTGGGACTTCTCCGAAGTCGCGACACGGACCGGCCCGATGGCGCTGCCTTTGCGCGATCCCGCCTATTTCGATCGGGTCTTCCTGGAAATGGGTGCTCTAACCTGGCCTAACGGCTACGACTGGTGCCCCCAGGCCCTGCACACCGACATGGCTGCGGCAGGCGCGCTCAAGTTCGAGACGGCCGCCGCCTGATCTCCAAAGCAAAAGCCCCGGATGTCGCCATCCGGGGCTTTTTCGTTCCGCTCGAAGGATCGGACCCCTAGAGCCCCTTCACGATCCCCTCGACCATCTTCTTGGCGTCGCCGAACAGCATCATGGTGTTGTCGCGGAAGAACAGCTCGTTCTCGACGCCGGCGTAGCCCGAACTCATGCCGCGCTTGATGAACAGCACCGTGCGGGCCTTTTCGACGTCCAGGATCGGCATGCCGAAGATCGGGCTCTGCGGATCGGTCTTGGCGGCCGGGTTGGTGACGTCGTTGGCGCCGATCACGAAGGCCACGTCGGCGGTCGAGAACTCGCTGTTGATGTCTTCCAGCTCGAACACCTCGTCATAGGGCACGTTGGCCTCGGCCAGCAAAACGTTCATGTGGCCCGGCATGCGGCCGGCGACGGGGTGGATGGCGTACTTCACCTCCACGCCCTCTTCCTTCAGCTTGTCGGCCATTTCGCGCAGGGCGTGCTGGGCCTGGGAGACGGCCATGCCGTAGCCCGGGACGATGATCACCTTGCTGGCGTTCTTCATGATGAAAGCCGCATCGTCGGCGCTGCCCTGCTTAACCGGACGGGTCTCGACCTTGCCGCCGGGGCCGGCCGCCGCCCCGGCGTCGGCGCCGAAGCCGCCCAGGATCACCGAGATGAAGCTGCGGTTCATGCCCTTGCACATGATGTAGGACAGGATCGCGCCCGACGAGCCGACCAGGGCGCCGGTGATGATCAGGGTGGTGTTCTCCAGGGTGAAGCCCAGGGCCGCGGCGGCCCAGCCTGAATAGGAGTTTAGCATCGACACGACGACCGGCATGTCGGCGCCGCCGATCGGGACGATCAGGGTCACGCCGATCAGCAGGCTCAGCGCGAAAATCGCCCAGAAGGCCCACAGGGCGTGGCCGCCGCTCATGACCAGCACCACCACCAGGGCGACGATGGCCAGGGCGATGACGATGTTGATCAGGTGACGGGCGGGCAGCAGGATCGGCGCGCCGCTCATATTGCCGTTCAGCTTGGCGAAAGCGATGACCGAACCGGTGAAGGTGATCGCGCCGATGGCCAGGCCCAGCGACAGCTCGATCAGGCTTTTCAGCTGCACGCCCGAGCCGTCGGCCGTGGCGATGTGATAGGCCGCCGGGGTGTAGATCGCCGCGACGGCCACGAGGCAGGCGGCCATGCCGACCAGGCTGTGGAACGCCGCCACCAGCTGCGGCATCGAGGTCATGGGCACGCGGCGGGCGATCACCGCTCCCACGCCGCCGCCGACCGCGACGCCGGCCACGATCAAGCCGATCGTCACCGGATCGAGCGCGCCCTGGCTCCACAGGGTGGCCAAGGTGGTGGCCACGGCGATGGCCATGCCGACCATGCCGTAGGTGTTGCCCTTGCGGCTGGTCTCGGGACTGGAAAGCCCCCGCAGCGCCAGGATGAAGAGCACCCCCGACACGATGTAGAGGATGGCGGCGAGATTGGCGTTCATATCAGGTCTTGGCCCCCAAGAGCGGCGAAGAGGAAAGCTCCGGCGCGGCGTTGACGCCGAACCGGGGTGGATGGCCCGAAGGCAGGCCGGAGAGGTCGTAGCGCGGCGGCTCGTAGTGGTTGGCGGCCGTATAGGGCGCGGCGAAGCGGGCTTGGCCGTCGGGACCGGCCAACTCGTCCTCGCGCACGAAGAAGGCGTTGGCGCCGGAGAGATTGCAGCCGACCAGGGCGTAGCCCTTGGCGCGGCCCAGGGCCTCCAGGCTGGAAAGGCTGGCGCTGTGATAGTTGCCGCCGTCCCAGACCCGGTCGGCCTTGTACTCGGCGACGAAGGGCACGGGCGGCGGATAGGCGGCGTTATATTCAATGACCAGAACGCGCGGGCGCACGGCTTCGATCGCCTTCCATATCCAGTAATCGTTGCCGTCGATGTCGATCGACAGCAGGTCCACGGACGCGGGCTTCTCGGCGGTCCCGCCGGCCCACGGGCCCAGCAGGCCGTCGATGTTCTCGGCGGTGACAAAGGCCTTCTGGACGGTCAGCCGCCCCTGGCCCACGGCCACGGCCTGGTGCTGCCTGGCGGCCTCGACATACTTGTCCGAACCGTCCAGCCACAGCCCGCTCCAGCCGGCCATCAACAAGAGGGCGGTGTTGCACTCCACCCCGGCCTGGACGCCGAACTCAATGAAGCGCCGGTCGCCCTCGCCGATGCGGTTGAAGATCTCCAGGACGATGCCGTCCTCGTCGTTCTGGCTGTAGGTCTTGCGGCCATGGGCGATCAGCCGCCCGGGCTCCTGGGCCCGGGGCGAGGCGCGCAGCTCGTCCCACCAGCGCTCCAGCGCGATGCGGTTGGCGACCTGGGCCTGCTTGACGATGCGCTTGCCGCCGAACATTACGTCCCTCCGGCCGGAACGATCGCATAGATCGGGATACTGGCCGCCGGCTGCATCGCCGGTCCATAGGTTGCGGCCAGGAACATCATCGCCGGTCCGGACTTGAGGGGTACGGCACTTTCGGCGTCGATCTGTCCATTCGCTCCAACCCGCACCGTCGTCTTGATGGGTCCGAATGTCAGGGTTTGGTCACCGCTACCGCCAAGGTCGATCCACACCCTCTCCTGATAGAAGTTCGGCTTGTCGGCCTCAAACAGAGCTCCGCACCGCAGGGCCTCGTCGATGCTCTTGGACAGAGCCTTCGGGGCGCAGACGCGCATCTCGGCCCACGCTCCCGTCAAACCGACGGCTGGCTTGTGGTAAACATAGCCGATCCGAATTTCACCAGCTGGCAGATCCGCGTCCCCGACCTGCGCGTAGGCCACGCTCGCCGGCGACCAACCGGTCTTGGCCCGAGCATTGAGTTCGAAGGCCGTCTGGGAGCGACCGACAGAGCCGATAAACATTTGGCCGTCAAACACGCCGTCGTGGTTCTCATCGCGCAGGCACACGGCGGCGTTGCCCTTCACAAGAACACCACCCCCTCGATTGGCGCCCTGCGCGCAATAGACGTCGGCGCCCGCCAGCTTCGCGGCGGCGAACACAGCCCCCTCGGCGAACGACACCGTCTGCCGCCCCTTCACGTCATAGGCCGCATTCAGGCGGGCGGCGGCGGCAGGCCGGAAGGCCTGGACGAACACCGCGCCCCCGCTCGCGACCTGCTGCGCGGAGGTGGATGCCGGCGCATCGATCACGATCGGAAACGTCAGGCTGGACTCGGTCCCCACCTGAGCGGTCGCGCTGGTGGCCGCGCCGAAGGCGAAGAGACCCAGGGTCGCGAGCAGGCGCATCGAGCTCACTTCTTCTCTTTCTTCTTGTACATCGCCAGCATGCGCTGGGTGACCAGGAAGCCGCCGAAGATGTTGACCGCGGCGAAGGTGGCGGCGATCGCGCCGGCGCCCTTGGAGATCCAGGTCGAGGCGGCCACCGTGCCGCCGTCCAGGTCAGCGTTCGCGCCGTGGGCGGCGGCGGCGAGGAGCGCGCCGACGATGATCACCGACGAGATGGCGTTGGTCACGGCCATTAGCGGGGTGTGCAGCGCGGGCGTCACGCTCCAGACCACGTAGTAGCCGACGAAGATGGCGAGCACGAAGATCGCCAGGCGGAACACGGTGGGGTCGACGGCTTCCATGGGAGCCTCCCTTTGCGATGTGGAGTTAGGCGGTCTTCAGAGACGGATGCACAACTTCGCCGCCCTGGGTGACCAGGGCCGCCTTCAGGATTTCGTCCTCGAAGTCGGGGGCGAAGGCGCCCTCCTTGTTCAGGAACAGACCCGACAGGGCGAAGAGGTTGCGGGCGTAGAGCGCGCTGGCGTCGGTGGCGATGCGACCCGGCAAGTTGGCCGCGCCTAGGATCTTGGCGCCGTTGGCTGTCACGACCGTCTCGTTCAGCTTGGCGCCTTCGACATTCCCGCCCTGCTCAATGGCCAGGTCAACCAGGATCGAGCCCGGCTTCATCGACGCCACCTGGGCGGCGCTGACCAGCTTCGGCGCGGGACGGCCCGGGATCAGGGCCGTGGTGATGACGATGTCCTGCTTGGCGATGTGCGAGGAGACCAGCTCGGCCTGCTTGGCCTGGTATTCCTTCGACATCTCCTTGGCGTAGCCGCCGGCGGTCTGGGCGTTCTTGAACTCTTCGTCCTCGACGGCCAGGAACTTGGCGCCCAGCGACTCGACCTGCTCCTTGGTGGCCGGACGCACGTCGGTGGCGGTGACCACCGCGCCCAGGCGGCGGGCGGTGGCGATGGCCTGCAGGCCCGCGACGCCCACGCCCATCACGAAGACCTTGGCGGCGGCGACGGTGCCGGCGGCGGTCATCATCATCGGCAGGGCCTTGCCGTAGGCCTCGGCGCCCTCGATCACGGCGCGATAGCCGGCCAGGTTGGCCTGCGAGGACAGCATGTCCATCACCTGGGCCCGCGTGATGCGCGGGATGAACTCCATGGCGATGGCGCTGGCGCCGGCCCTGGCCAGGGCGTCCAGCGTTTCCTTGTCCTGGTGCGGATTAAGTGCGGCCGCGACGATCGCGCCCGTCTTCAGGGCGGCGATCTCGGCGGCTTCGGGAGCGCGGACCTTGAACAGGACGTCGGCGTCCTTCAGGGCGTCCTTCGCCGTCTTGGCCAGCTTGGCGCCGGCCGCTTCGTAGTCGGCGTCCGGATACGACGCCGCGATCCCCGCCCCGGCCTGCACGACGACCGTGAAGCCGGCGGCGGCCAGTTTCTTCACGGTCTCGGGCGTGGCCGCGACCCGCGTTTCACCCGCGCGGGTCTCTTTCGTGACGGCGATGACGGCCATCGGCATACCCCTCCCAAGAGCGCTGTTCGCTGCTACCAGCTTGAGCGCCTCTCTAGGGGATATTCTTACCCGATGTCGAGCCTTACGCTCACGTCAGGGGCAAAAAAATACCGATGTCTACCGGTGTCAGTGGGCGGAGGCGGGCTTTTCGCGCAGGAACACGACGCCCAGCACGGCCAGCACGATTCCGGGAACCACGCCGCCGATGAAGCCGGCCGAGGTGCAGAACCACAGGGTGATCGTCAGCAGCAGGACGGCCACGGCCAGCGAGCCCCACTTAGTCATCTTGCCGAAACCCTCGAAGGTCGCGGTCTGCTCTTGAATGTCCATCGAACCGCGTTGGTAGTCGCCGGCCATGTCTGTTTCCTAGGTGGAATTAAAAAACGCCCCGCCGCTTACAACGTGCGGGGCGTGGGCTCAAGACGCGCCGATGTCGCGGTTGGCCCAGGCCTCGTCGATGAAGCGCTTTCGAACGGCCGCGACGGCCACGTCGACTGAAATGTCGGCGATTCGCCCCTCCCCGCCGTCGAGGCGCGACAGCCAGCGCGAATAGGCCGGCACCGGGCTGGTGCCCATCAGGCCGACGGCCGGGCGGCCGACCGAGGCAGCGACGTTCAGTGGACCCGAGTCGTTGCCCAGGAACCCGGCAGACAGGGCGATCAGGGCCGCGCCCTGGTCCAGCGGCAGGTCGAAGACGGGGACGTCACGCCCGGATGTCCGCTGGGCCTCGATCACGGGCAGCGCCCGCGCGGCGTCGCCGGGCCCGCCCAGCCAGAAGACGGTCGGGAAGAGGTCGGCCAGGGCCGTCGACACCGCGGCGAAGCGCTCGGCGGGCCAGGTCCGGGCCGGCTCGCTGGCCCCGACGCCCAGAACCAACCACGGGCCCGGCCGCTCCCCGAACCGCGCCTTCACCGCCGCCACGGCCTTGGGGTCGAGCAGCAAGTCAGGTTCTCGGCTCTCGACCTTCAGGCCGTGCAGGGCCTCGAAGGCGGCCAGCTTGGTCAGGCGATGCTCGGGCCGCATGGCCTTGGGCAGGAACGGCCCCCGCAGCCACCGCTCCTGGCTGGAATGGCCCAGGCCGAAGCCGCGCCGCTCGGGCACGCCGGCCAGCCAAGCGGCCTGAGCGGGACGGCCGATCTTCTCCAGGATCCAGACGGCGCGCGGCTTCACCTCGCGGCAGATGCGCCAGAAGTCGAGCACCTCCTTCACGCCCTTCAGCGCGCCGGTGAAGTGGCGGGCATAGACCACCGAGGCGATCGTCGGCTCGACGGCCAGCACCTCGGCGGCGCGGCTGGACGGCCGGGCGGCCAGCACCACCTGACCCTCCGGCGTGGTCGCGGCGATGGCCCGGAAGGTCGGCAAATGCCACATCAGGTCGCCGATGCCGCGATCGGGAGCGTAGACGAGGACGGGGCCGGCGGACGTGTTCGCACTCACGAAGGATCAGGCTCCCGGCTAAGGTCGTCCAGCGGCTTAGCGGGCGGCGCGGGCGTTGTCATCCGCGCTCGGATTCGAGCGCCTCGGTGAAGAACGCCACGAGGCTGGCCGGGGCCCGGTCATTCAGGCAGAGGTCCAGGATTTCACGCGATCCCGCCGCGGCCGCCGCAGCGCGGGGGAACATCGCCGACTCATAGGCCGCGAACGCCGCCTCGATGTCGTCGGGCCGCGCGGCGATGGCCAGGGCGAGTTCGGCGCCGTCCAGCATCGCCATGTTCGCCCCCTCGCCCGCCGGCGGCGCCAAGTGCGCGGCGTCGCCCACCAGCGTGACGCCGGGGACGCGGTTCCAGCGGTGGCCATCGGCCAGGGTGTGCAGCATGCGCGGGATCGGCGGGATATCGCTGTCGGTGATCAGGGCGGTCAGGGCGGGCGCCCAGCCTTCGAACTCGGCGGCGATCTTGGCCTTGGCGGCGGCGGGATCGCCGAAGTCGACATCGGCGATCCACGCGGCCGAGCGGCGCATGGCGATGTAGGCATGGACGACGCCGTCCGGCTCGCGGTGCGCGAAAATCCCCTGCCCCGGCGCCGGGGCGAACAGCGCTCCGCCTCCCACCGCCTGGGCCGTCGCCGGATGCCGCGCATCGACGTCGTGCAGATAGGTCTCGACGAAGGTCACGCCGAGATAGTCGGGCTTCGCGTCCGACAACAGCGGTCGGACCTTCGACCAGGCGCCGTCCGCTCCGACCAGCCGGTCGGTGAGAACAACGGCTCCGTCGGCGAAGCTCAGCTCATGCCGGCCGCCGCCCAGGTTCAGGACGCCGGCCAGCTTCTTGCCCCACTGGATCGCGCCGTTGGGCAGGGAGTCGATCAGCATCCGCCGCAGTTCGCCGCGAGGAACCTCGGGCCGCCCGCCCGTACCGTCGTCGGGCTGGTCGAGCAGCAGCGCGCCGTGGCGGTCCAATACTCGCGAGGCCTGGCCGCCCTCGTGGATCAGGCCGAGAAACGAGTCGAACAGGCCCGCCGCCTTCAGCGCCAGCTGACCGTCGGCCTCGTGGATGTCCAGCATTCCGCCCTGGGTGCGGGCCCCGGCCGAGGTTTCGCCTTCGAAGATCGCAGCGGGAACGCCGTGGAGGTGGAGGACCCGGGCCAGAAGCAGACCGCCCAGCCCCGCGCCGATGATCGTCACGGTTTTCGTCATGAGGTTGCCTTGAGGATTGAATTGGAACGTCGTTCCATTTTTGCTTGTTGGAACACCGTTCCAGTCATGTCAAGACAGACCTCATGACGATGAAAGCCCGACGCGGCGAGCGCCGCACCGACGCGTTATCGAAAGATCGGATCGTGGAGGTCGCGATCGCGATCCTCGACGCCGAGGGCGAGAGCGCCCTGACGTTCCGCACCCTGGCCGCGCGCCTGGCGACAGGGGCCGGGGCGATCTACTGGCACGTGGCCGACAAGACCGCCCTGCTGACGGCGGCCACCGGCGACCTGATCGACCGCGCCCTGGCCGAGGGCGACGACGCCCCGCCGCGCCAGGCTGTCCGAGCCCTCGCCCTACGCGTATTCGACCTGATCGACGCCCATTCGTGGGTCGGCGGCCATCTGGCGCGCGAGCCCTGGCAGCCGGCCATGCTGCGGATTTTCGAGGGCGTGGGCCGCCAGATCCAGGCGCTGGGCGTGCCCGAGTCCACCCAGTTCAACGCCGCGACGGCGCTGGTGAACTACATTCTGGGCTGCGCCGGACAGAACGCCGCCAACGCCCGGCTCATGCCGCCGGGCACGGATCGGGATGCGGCGCTGGCGGCCTTCGCCGCCGAATGGACCAAGCTCGATCCCGCCGAGCATCCGTTCGTGCGCAAGATGGCGGCCCGCCTAGGCGATCACGACGACCGCGAACAGTTCCTGGCCGGCGTCGACCTGATCTTGGCGGGGCTGGAGGCGGGGCGCTAGGGCTGGGACGGAGGGACGGCTAGGCGGCCCAGGAGCAGGCGCTCCCGATGTCGGCAAAGGGTGGTTAACCGCCATGGGCTTGCCTGAAACCGAGGCTGGTGTTCAGGTGAAGATCAATCGGGGGCGTTTCCGGCATGGTTTCTAATGGCAGCCCTAAGCGCAATTGGCTGCAACACCCCGCGGCTCGACCGGGTGTCGCGCTTCTAATC
>JAGIBE010000242.1 GCA_017744495.1 Caulobacter sp.
GACCTGGACCTGGCCATCGATCCCAAGACCGCCTGGGCCCTGCGCCATCGCGGCGACTTTCCGGTCGACGTCAACACCGCCGATCGCGAGACCCTGCTGCGCACGCCGGGCCTGGGCGCGCGGGGCGTCGACCGCATCCTCCAGGCGCGGACCCAGACCCGATTGACCCTGGACGACGTCAAGCGCGTCTGCGGCTCGGTCAAGCGCGCCAAGCCGTTCATCGTCACCGCCGACTGGACGCCGGGCCCGACGACCGACACTGAAGGCCTACGCGCCGCGCTCATCGCGCCCCAGCAGCTGAGCCTGTTCTGATGCGGGTGGCGCGACTTCAGTCCGAGATCGACTTCGACGGCTGGCGCGACGCCGCCCGGGCGCTGCGAGCGGAAGGCGTGGCGCCGGAGGCGGTGGTGTGGACGGTGGAGCGGGAGCTGTTCGATTTCGCTCCCGTCCCTCCCCTTAACAATCCAAGCGTCCTTCCCCCTTGTGGGGAAGGTGGCCCGCGTAGCGGGTCGGATGGGGGATCGGTGCAGGGCGTCCTTGCGGCGGAGCGGCCCCACCCACCAGCTTCGCTGGTCCCCCCTCCCCATGAAGGGGAGGGAAAGACGTTCGGTGTCCCCGCCGCCTTCATCGACCTGGCGCGCACCGTGATCCTGCACCGCTCGCCCGAGCGCCTGGCTCTGCTCTACCGCATCCTGCACCGCCTGGAGCGCCAGCCGCGCCTTCTCGACAACCCCGCCGACGCCGACCTCGCCAAGGCCCGCGACATGGCCAAGGGGGTCGGGCGGGCGATCCACAAGATGCACGCCTTCGTCCGCTTCCGACTGGTCGAAGGCGCGGCCTCCGAAACCCCAAGGGAGACCTACGCCGCCTGGTTCGAACCCGCCCACCGCGTCACCGAGGCCGCGGCCCCTTTCTTCGTCCGGCGCTTCTCCAACATGAACTGGTCGATCCTGACGCCGGACGCCTGCGTCCACTGGGACGGCGAGCGGCTGACGAACTCGCCCGGCGCCGATCCGGCCGACGCGCCGTCGGAGGACGCTCAGGAGGAGATGTGGCGGACCTACTACGCCTCGATCTTCAACCCGGCGCGGCTGAACCCGGCGATGATGAAACAGGAGATGCCCAAGCGTTATTGGCGGAACCTGCCGGAGGCGGCGCTCATTCCGGAACTGATCGAGAAAGCCCAGAGCCGGACCGAGACCATGGTCGCCGCCCATCCTGCAAAGCCATCCGAACGCGTGCTGAAGGCCGCCCTGAAGCACGCGCGCGGCTCCTACGGCGAAGGCAATCTGACCAATCTGGAAGAGGTGGCCGCCGGTGTGCATGTTTGTCGCCGCTGCGACCTGTGGCGTGACGCCACCCAGGGCGTGCCGGGCCTGGGTCCCGAGAAGGCGGCCTTGATGATTGTCGGCGAACAGCCGGGCGACCAGGAGGACCTGCAGGGCGTCCCCTTCGTCGGCCCCGCCGGCCGGTTGCTGGACCGCGCCATGGCGGAGGCCGGCGTACCCCGCGACCGGGTGTTCGTCACCAATGCGGTCAAACACTTCAAGTTCGAGCCGCGCGGCAAGCGGCGGATCCACAAGACGCCGGACCGGGGCGAGGTCCAGGCCTGCCGCTGGTGGCTGGACGCCGAGCGCCGGCTGGTGAAGCCCAAGGTGATCCTGGCCCTGGGCGCGACGGCCGTTCAGGCGGTGTTCGGCAAGCCCCTGCCGATCGGCAAGACGCGCGGCCAGCACCAGGCGCTGGACGGCGACGCACAGGGTCTGGTGAGCTGGCACCCGTCCTTCATGCTGCGCATCCCCGACCACGACGCCAAGGACCGGGCCTATGCCGAGCTGGTCGCGGACCTGCGCCTGGCCTGGAAGATGGCCAGCTAGGCTAGGCCGAGAAGCCCGCCTCGGCGAAGTGCAGCATGCGGCCCAGCAGGGCCTCGACGTCGGCCTCGCTGGTCGTGCCTTCCGACAGTACGTTCAGGCGGTCGAACTCGGCGAAGCGGTTGTTGTGCAGCATGCCCAGGGTGAAGTGCAGCCGCCAGTAGATCTCCTCGGCCGGCAGGTCCGGACGCGCCTTGAGCAGGGCGTCGGAGAAGCGGCGCAGGTGAGTGACGTCGGTCTGCAGCACCTTGCGGATCTCGTCGGTGCCCTCGCTGCGGGCCCGGATCAGGAACTGCAGCGAGATGCGGCGTTCGTGGTCGGGGGCCAGCCACTTCAGCGGCGGGGTCAGCAGGGCCGCCAGGATCTCGCGCACAGGCGGATTGCCTTGGTGGCGGTCGATCGCCTCGTGCAGCTTCTTGGCCCGCTCACGGTTCAGCTCCACCGTGCGCCGGCGGAAGATCTCGTACAGCAGCGCGTCCTTGGAGCCGAAGTGATAGTTCACCGAGGCCAGGTTGACGCCCGCCGCGGCGGTGATGTCGCGCACCGACACGTTCTGGAACCCGTGCAGCGCGAACAGACGCTCGGCGGCGACGAACACCAGGTTCTTGGTGACGGCTTCGTTGTCGACGCCCTCGACGTCGGTTTCAGGCGCGGTGGTGACGGCCGCGCCGTCGCTCTTCGGACTCACTACGTATCCCCTTTACCTACGGGGAAGTCTTACGGCCGTTCGAAATTGGCGCAAGCGTCAAGATGGAACGCGGACGGAGGAATTCTGCAAGCGCCGCCAGGAGAGCATCCCGGACCGCCTTTTCAGACGCGTCGTCGCCTCTTCTACGTCTTGGACCGGCGGCCGCCCTTTGAATGGCCCGCCGTCATCGGATCCGGCTTTCGAGGCGGAACCCAGCCCTTGGGCGGGATATAGCTGGATTGATTGGTGCCCAGGCCCATCCTTCCCGGCTCCTGCCGACGCAGATACGAGGCCTGCGGCGCATCGGCCCCGGGCTGTTCGAGGATGCGCAGGTCACGGCGGATCTGGTCGATCTGGCCGCGCAGCAGGGCCGCGGTCTCGAAGTCCTCGGAGGCGACGGCCTGGGCCATTTCCTCCTCCAGTTCCGACAGATGGTTTTCCTGGGTCATGGCGAGCTCCCGACGGTACGCCGAAGATAACGCGCGAGACGCCCGAAAGGCCTGACTATCCGACTTGAGATCACGCGCCGGCGGGCGTAAGCCGCGCGGGTGTCGACCGATCAGCTTTCCCCTTCGCCGGACAAGCCGGTTCCCGGAACCCGCCTGATCTCCCTGGCCGTGGCCAGCGCACTCCTGATGGAGTTCATCGACTCCACCGCCCTGTCGACCGCCCTGCCCACCCTGGCCCGCGCCTTCAGCGTCGATCCCATCCACCTGAAGCTGGCCCTGACCTCCTACATCCTGGCCCTGGCGGTGTTCACCCCAGCCAGCGGCTGGGCAGCGGAGCGGTTCGGCGCCCGGCGGGTGTTCATGACGGCCATGGTCGTGTTCCTGACCGGCTCGGCCCTGTGCGGCCTGTCGCGGAACCTGGAGGCCCTGGTCGCCTCGCGCATCCTGCAGGGGATCGGCGGGGCGATGATGACGCCGGTGGCCCGGCTGATCGTGGTGGGCTCCACGCCGAAGGACAAGCTGATCAGGGCCATGGGCTGGTTCACCATGCCCGCCCTGATCGGACCGCTGATCGGCCCTCCCCTGGCCGGCCTGGTGCTGAGCGTCGCCGACTGGCCGTGGATCTTCTACCTGAACCTGCCGATCGGCCTGCTGGGCATGACCGCGGTGATGCGCTTCGTGCCCAAGAGCCAGCCGCAGGAGATGGGCCGGTTCGACACGCTGGGCTTCCTGCTCTCGGCCGTGGCGATCAGCGGTCTGGTGGTGGTGGCAGAAACGGCTGGCCTGTCGCTGCTGCCGCCTTGGGCGCAAGCGAGCATCCTGGCCGTCGCCCTCGGCGCGGGCTGGCTCTACCTGCGCGCCGCCAAGACCCAGCCCAAACCCATCCTCGACCTGGGCCTGCTGAAATACCGCACCTTCCGCGCCAGCCTGCTGGGCGGGACACTGGTGCGGCTGGGCATCGGGGCCAGTCCGTTCCTGATGCCGCTCCTGCTGCAGGTAGCCCTGGGGTGGAGCCCGCTGAAGGCCAGCGCCGTCACCCTGGGGACGGGCGTCGGCGTGCTGATCGCCCGCCCGTTCGCCGCCGCCGGCCTCAAGCGCTTCGGCTTCCGCACCTCGCTGGCGGTGTTCGTGACCCTGACGGCCCTGTTCACGGCCGCGCCGGGTTTCTTCACCCTGGCCACGCCGATGGCGGTGATGACGGGCGCGCTGTTCCTTGGCGGCTTCTGCCGCTCCAACCAGTTCATCGCCGCCAACACCATCGCCTACGCTGACGTTCCCCAGGCGAAGGTGGCCTCCGCCTCGACCCTGTCCGCCGTGGCCCAGCAGGTCGGTCTGGCGATGGGCGTCAGCTTCGGCGGCCTGATGCTGCACCTGGCGCGCGGCCACGGCGCCCACCTGACGCCCGACCGCTTCACCCTGCCCTTCGCGGCGATCGGCGTGGTGACGCTGCTGGCCCTGCCGGTCTATCTGCGGCTGGACCGCGACGCGGGGGCGGAGATCTCGGGGCGGGTGCGGGCGAAGGAAACCCTCTCCCAGAGGGAGAGGGAGGGGCCCGCGACGTAGTCGTGGGAGGGTGAGGGGTTACGCCTTGTCGCCCTGCCGGCACGCTGGCCGACGCCTTACCCCCTCACACCCTGCCCTCTCCCCATGGGAGAGGGTTCTCGACGAGTAGGTTCTACGCGCGCGCCGCCGCGATGCGCGCGCGGGCGATCTCGTCGGCGACCAGGTTGGCCGGGCGCTTGTCGACCAGCGAATGATCCAGCACCTCGCCCAGGGTCTGGGCCAGGCGGTCCAGCTTGGTCGCCACCCAGGCCGGGTCGAAGGCCGTACCGGCTTCCAGGGCGCGAATCTCGCCGGCCACATTGATGATGCCGCCGCCGTTGATCACATAGTCCGGGGCGTAGAGGATGCCGCGATCATAGACCGCCTGGCCCACGGTCTTGTCGGCCAGCTGGTTGTTGGCGCCGCCGGCGATGACCTTGACCTTCAGGCGCGGCAGGGTCGTAGCCGAGATCGCGCCGCCCAGGGCGCAGGGCGCGAACACGTCGGCCTCGACGTCGAAGATGGCGTCGGTCGGCACGATCTTGGCGCCGGTCTTGGCCGCCACCTCGTCCAGGGCCTTCTGGTTGACGTCGGCGATGATCAGCTTGGCGCCGGCGGCGTGCAGCTTCTCGGCCAAATAAGCGCCGACATGGCCGACGCCCTGGATGGCGACGGTGACGCCGTTCAGGTCGCGGTTCAGGGCCCGCTGGACGCACAGGCGCACGCCGCGGAACACGCCCTCGGCGGTGACCGGCGACGGGTCGCCCGAGGCGGCCGCGTGGCCTTCCAGGCCGGCGACGTACTGGGTGGTGCGGCGAGTGGCGACCAGGTCGGCCGGCGAGACGCCGACGTCCTCGGCGGTCCAGTACTTGCCGTTCAGACTGTCGACGGCGCGGCCGAAGGCTTCGAACAGCTCCGGCGTCTTCTGGCTGCGGGCGTCGCCGATGATCACGGCCTTGCCGCCGCCGAAGTCCAGGTCGGCCATGGCGTTCTTGTACGACATGCCCTTCGACAGCCGCAGGGCGTCGGTCACGGCGGCGTCGGCGCTGGAATAGTCCCACATGCGGCAGCCGCCGGCGGCGGGACCACGGGCGGTGGAGTGGACGGCGATGATCGACTTGAGGCCGGTTTTTTCGTCAAAGAACGCGTGAACGCCTTCGTGTCCCTCGAAATCCGGGGAATCGAACAAGGTCATGCCGTAAGTCCTGCCCTAGGTCAGAAAGTTTGCGCGCGGGTGTACGCTGGCGGGAGCTGAGGAACAACCCCTCGCTTCGCCGCACCCGTCCGGGTCTGGACCTATTGCTTGGAAAGCTGCGAGCGCACCACGTTCGGCGCGGTCGGTGCGCCGGGGATCGGCGGGGCGCCCGACGGCAGGTCGGCCAGCGGATCCTTCAGGAACGCCGCCGCGTCGGTCCACACCACCTGGGCCTGCTTGTCGATCAGCAGCAGGTGCCAGCCGTTGGCGTAATAGGCCGAGCGGTCGTCCGGCTTGAGCCGGCGCGCCGCCTCCATGGTCGGCTCCTTGGGGATGATGTGGTCGTTGGCCCCATAGAAATAGGCGACCGGAACCTGGACCTTGCCCAGCGACGCCCAGGCCTTCTCCATCAATCCGACCAGGCCGTAGAGGGTGTCGGACCGCGCGCCCCAGATCATCAGGGGATCGCGGCCCATGCGCCGCAGCTCCTCGATGTTGTCGGTGGGCTGGACGTTCTTGACCAGCCATTCGGGCGGCTTGACCACCCACGAGCGCGTGGTGTGGGCGGTGATCCAAAGGCTGGTCTTGTAGGGCAGAGGCTGGTTCGACCAGCCCCAGACCGCCGGCGCGAACAGCAGGAGGCGGTCGACGGCCGGCGCCCGCTCCGACGCCATGGCGACGATGCACAGCGCCCCGCCCATGCTCTCGCCGGCCAGGGCGACCTTGGCCTCGGGATGGGCCTCGCGGACCAGGGCGACGGCGGTGCGGACGTCCTCGACCACCAGCTCCGGCGGGGCCCAGACGCCGCGGTCGGGCGAGCGGCCGAAGCCGCGGATGTCGATGGCGTAGGTGGCGATCCCCTGCCGGGCCCAGAACGGTCCGGCCAGGTGGAAGGCGTTGGAATAGTCGTTCATGCCGTGCAGGGCGACGATCACCTGGGTGACCGGCGTCCCCTCGGGCGGCAGCCACTTCGTCAGGCCCAGCTTCTTGCCGTCGAAGCTGTAGACGCCGTCGTCCGCCAGACGCGGGCCGCGATAGCCCAGCTGACCAAGGCCGGGGCGCTGGGTCACCGGGGCGCAGGCCGCGAGGCTGGCCGCGCAGGCCGCCCCCAGGAGGAGAATCCGACGGTTCATGAGCCCAGAATGCCCGCCGTTCGGCGGCGAAGATAGGGCGTGACCTCGGCCTCGAACCACGGATTGCGCTTCAGCCAGGCGGTGTTGCGCCAGGACGGGTGCGGCAGGGGCAGGACGCCCTGGTCGATATAGTCGCGCCACGCGGCGACGGTGTCGGTCATGTTCGCCTTCATCGCTGAACCCAACGCCCAGGCTTGGGCATGGCTCCCGACCAGCAGCGTCAGCTCGACATTGGGCAGCGCCTCCAGCAGCGGCTTGCGCCACAGGACGGCGCAGCGGGCCGGCGGCGGATAGTCGCCGCCCTTGGGGTTGGTGCCCGGAAAGCAGAAGGCCATGGCGGCCACGCCGATCTCCTGGCGACCGTAGAAGGTCTCGCGGTCGACGCCCATCCATTCGCGCAGCCGCTTGCCCGAGGGATCGTTGAACGGCAGGCCGGTCTCGTGCACCAGCCGCCCCGGCGCCTGGCCGCAGATCAGCAGGCGCGTGCCCTGCCCCACCCGCACCACGGGCCGAGGCGTGTGCGGCAGGTACGGCGCGCAGGCCCGGCAGGCGGCGATGTCGGCGAGAATGGTGTCCAGCGGCATGCCGCTGACTTAGGCCGCCCGCCCCGGATGACAAGCGGGGCGCGGCGTCGCGGATCGGTAAATCCCAGGACGCCGCCTACCCCCGATCCCGGATTCTCCGCCTCGGACGCGCCCCTCATCAATGGTCGACGCAACCCGAGGACCGTCGTCATGCCCCAAACCCTCGCCGCCTGGATCATCGCCGTCCTGGCCATCGCGATCACGCTGGCCGCCCCGTTCGCCGAGGCCTGCACCCGCCTGGTCTATCTGGGGCCGAACGACAACGTCATCACCGCCCGCTCGATGGACTGGAGGGTCGACGTGATGACCAACCTCTGGATCTTCCCGCGCGGCATGGCCCATGACGGGCAGGCGGGCCCCAATTCGATCAAGTGGACGTCGAAGTACGGCAGCGTCATCGCCACCGGCTACGAGGTCTCCACCACCGACGGCGTCAACGAGAAGGGGCTGATGGCCAACGTCCTGTGGCTGGTGGAGTCGCAGTACCCGCCGTTCGGCAAGGACAGCAAGCCGGGCCTGACCATCGCCGCCTGGGCGCAGTACGTGCTCGACAACTACGCCACCGTGGCCGAGGCCGTGGCCGCGCTGGAGAAGGAGCCCTTCACGATCGTCACCGACGCCGTGCCGGGCGAGCAGCGCCTGACCACCCTGCACCTGTCGATGTCGGACGCCACCGGCGACAGCGCCATTGTCGAGTACATCGGCGGCAAGCAGGTGATCCACCACGGCCGCCAGTACCAGGTGATGACCAATTCGCCGACCTTCGACCAACAGTTGGCCCTGGCCGCCTACTGGAAGCAGATCGGCGGCACGACGATGCTGCCCGGCACCAACCGCGCCTCGGACCGGTTCACGCGGGCCTCGTTCTACGTCAACGCCATCCCCAAGGACGAGGACCCCAACCGCGCCGTGGCCAGCGTGTTCAGCGTGATCCGCAACGCCTCGGTGCCCTACGGCATCACCACGCCGGACGAGCCGAACATCTCGTCCACCCGCTGGCGCACGGTCTTCGACCACAAGCGCAAGCTCTACTTCTTCGAGTCTGCCCTGACCCCGAACACCTTCTGGGTGGACCTCAAGAAGATCGACTTCTCCAAGGAGACCGGCGCGGTGAAGCGGCTCGATCTGGGCAAGGAGCAGGACCACACCTATTCGGGCGACGCGACCGCCGACTTCAAGCCGGCGGCGCCGTTCAAATTCCTGGGACTCTAGTTCCTGAGCCTCTAGCCGCCCAGGAACCGCTTCTCGCGCTCGATCCAGTGGGCGAAGGACGGACGGGCCAGGATCGCCGCCGTATAGGCCTTGGTCTTGGGCCAGCGCGACAGGTCGAAGCCCAGGTGGCCCAGATTGGCGAACGGGCTGGCCACGGCGATGTCGGCCAGGGTCAGGCGATCCTCCAGCAGGAAGCCGGACTCCGGGATTGTGCGTTCCAGATAGTCGAGCAGCGGCGGGAGGGTCTCGTTCTCGGCCTTGGCGCAGATCGCCTGGTCGGTGGCCACGCCCATGAAGCGCGGGCCGACGATGCGGTTGAAGAACAGCGGCCCGGCGGCGGCGACCATGAGGGTGTCGGCGAACTCCTCGAACCAGATTGCCCGGGCGCGATTGCGCGGGTCCAGCGGGATCAGGTTCGGCTCGGGATGCAGGGCGTCCAGATAGGTGATGATCGCCGTGGAGTCCGAGATCTGGAAGTCGCCGTCCTTGAAGCCCGGGATTTTCTTGAACGGGCTGCAGGCCAGGAACTCCGGATCGGGCGAGCCGGGGGCCGAGACCTTGTTCTCCAGCGCCAGCCCCTTCTCCGCCCCGAAGGCCAGGGTCTTGCGCACGAAGGGCGACAGCGACGAACCGTAGACGATCATAATGGCCCCTCCCTATGAGCAGCGCTCATAGGTCCATTGATCGCGTTTCAATTCAAGACTTAGTTGAACCTATTCTTCGCCGCCCTCGTAGGCTCCATCGTCGGCCGCGCTCTCGTAGCTGGTCGGGTCGTCCTCCTGCCGCAGACGCAGGCGGTAGACGCCGCGGAACGTCTCCGGATCGGCCGGCTTGTTGTGGCGCAGGATGACGATCTGGCCCTGGCGGGCCAGTTCGATGGCGTCGGTGCGGATGTGGCCCAGCAGGCGCTGCCAGCGCTCCGGCTGGATCGCCTTGGCCACCGACATCGGATCGATGGACTTGCCCGGCGCCACGGCGGCCAGCTGCGAGAGGATGGTGTCTTGGATGGGGGTGGTCATGAGGCGGTTCATGCCACCGTTTTGTCAGCAAGGCGAGCGTCGCCGCTTGCACGCCCCGCCCGCGCGCCTTAGTCGATCCAGAAAGACAACGAAGGCCAAAGGGACGGCGCGATGGACGGCGGCAACGAGATCTGGGACGGACCCAAGCTGGTGACGCAGGGCGAATGGGCGGGCTGGCGCACCTGGGCCGGGATGGACGCCTTCGAGGACCAGACCGGGCCGTTCTACTTCAAGGAGGAGAACGGCGTGGTCCGCAGCGCCTTCCGCGCCGAGGCCCGGCACATGAACGGCGGCGGCTTCATGCACGGCGGCTGCATGATGACCTTCGCCGACTACTCGCTGTTCTCGATCTCGTGGGCCCACCTGAAGGACGTGCGCGCCGTGACCGTCAGCCTGAACGGCGAGTTCCTGGGTCCCGCCAAGGCCGGCGACCTGGTGGAATCGACCGGCGAGGTCACCAAGGCCGGCGGCTCGCTGCTGTTCGTGCGCGGCCTGATCTCGACCGGCGGCGCGCCGATGCTGAACTTCTCAGGCGTGATCAAGAAGATCCGGGCGCTCTAGACCCCTGCTGACGCCGCCGGGCGCGCGAGCATCGCCTCGCGCCAGCGGCGGACATGGACCAGGTCCGGGTCGGGCCGGAACCGGGCCATGCGGGCGAAGTCGATCGCCGTGATCGCCAGGATGTCGGCCATGGTCACCCGGTCTTCGGCGATGAACTCGCTCTCGGCCAGGCGGCGGTCCAGCATCTTCAGACCTTTCTCAGCCATAGCTCGGTTGGCGGCGGCGATCTCGGGGACCTGGGTCTCGATCGCGGCCAGGGCCGGATGGGTGTGCCGGACCAGCATCATCAGCGGCGTGGCGACCATCATCTCGGCCCGGCGCGACCACATCTCGATCACAGCCGCCTCGCAGGCCTCCTCGCCGAACAGGTTGGGCGTCGGATAGACGCTCTCGAGATAGCGGCAGATGGCCACCGACTCGGTGATGGTCTGGCCGTTGCCCATCTCCAGCGCCGGCACGTTGGGCAGGCCGGCCCTCGCCAGGTATTCAGGCGTGCGATGCTGGCCGCCGAAGATGTCGACATCGACGATCTCGATGTCGTCGATCCCCTTCTCGGCCATGAACCACCGCACGCGGCGGGGATTGGGAGCGCGGCGGCTGTCGTAGAGCTTCAACGAAAAATCCTCCCGGCTTTTGACCGGGAGGATGCTTCCGTTCCGTCGCGGAAGGAAAGGCCCTAGAGGCCGAACCAACCCCGCGGCATCAGGCCGATCAGCGAGCCCGTCAGGCAGGTGGCCAGGAAGCCGGCCATCATGGCCTTCCAGACCAGGCCCAGCACCTCTTGCCGGCGCGCGGGGACCAGCACCGAGAAGCCGGCGACGTTCATGCCCACCGAGCCGATGTTGGCGAAGCCGCACAGGGCGTAGGTCATGATCATCCGGGTGCGCGGGTCCAGCAGTTCGGGGCCTTCCTTGGCCAGCTGGATGAAGGCGGTGAACTCGGTGAGGATCAGCTTCACGCCCAGCAGGCCGCCGGCCGTGCCCGACTCCTTCCACGGAATGCCCATGGACCAGGCCAGGGGCGAGAAGATCACGCCCAGGATGCGGGCGATGCTCAGGTGCTCGCCGCCCACCATCGGCAGGGCCAGCAGGATCTTGTCGACCATGGTGGCCAGGGCGATGAAGACGATCAGGGTGGCGCCGACGTTCAGGGCGATCTGCAGGCCGTCGGTGGTGCCCTTCATGACCGCGTCGATCGAGCTGCCGTAGGTCTTGTCCTCCTCGGCCAGGTCCAGGTCGTCGGACTTCTCGCTGGGGTCGCCGGGCACCATGACGCGGGCCAGCAGCACCCCGGCCGGGGCCGAGATCAGCGAGGCGGCCAGCACGTGGGCGGCGGCGTTGGGCAGCACGTCGTGCAGGATGGTGGCGTAGGCCACCATGGTCGAGCCGCTGACGCAGGCCATGCCGACCGCGATCAGCATGAACAGTTCCGAGCGGGTCAGGCGCTCCAGATAGGCGCGGATGAAGATCGGCCCCTCGATCTGGCCCATGAAGATGGTGGCGGCGGTGGCCAAGGCCGGCGGGCCGCGCAGGCCCAGGGTCTTCTGGAACAGGAAACCCAGGCCCTTGGCCAGCCACTTCAGGATGCCCCAGTGCCACAGCAGGGCCGACAGGGCGCAGACCACCAGGATCACCGGCATGACGCGGAAGGCGAACAGGAAGCCGGCTCCCGGATTGGTCTCGGTATAGGGCGGCGCGGTGCCCGACAGGTAGCCGAACACGAAGTTGGTGCCCGCCTGGGTGGACGAGGCCAGGCCCTCGACCGCGCCGTTCACGCCCTGAAGGGCGTCGCGCGTAGCCGGCAGGCGGAACAGCACGAAGACCAGGAGCAGCTGGATGGCGATCGCGCAGACGGCCAGCACCAGCGGAAAGCGCTTGCGGTTCTCGGACACGAGCCAGCAAAGGCCGAGGATCAGCGCCACGCCCGCCAGGGCCTGGACGTTCTCGGGAAGGAAGATCAAGACGGAAGATCCTAAATGAGCGACGCGCCCCCGCGACGCAGCCAAGGGACCAAATGACTATGAATGGGGTGCGGCGCGCAAGCGCTATGCGCGCGAAACCGCGAGGGCCGAGCGGTCTGCCCGCCCCTCGCGCGTCCCGGGATCAGGCGCCGCTCACGCCGCGACGCTGACCGACGACGAGGTCGAGCTGGTCGAATCCGTCGTGCCGGCGAGGTTGGCGGTCAGCTGGGCCAGCAGCTTCTGCATCAGGTCCGAGGCGTCGCTGGAGACGTCCGAACCCAGCTGATCGACCGCCGAGCTCAGGGTCTGGGCCAGCTCGGCGGCCGAGACCACGCCGTCGCCGTTCAGGTCGGCCGGGTCGGCCGAGCTGGAGGTCGAGGACGTGCTGCCGTCCGAACCGCCGGAGGAGGACCGCCCGGGGGGCGGTCCAGGCGGCGGGCCGCCGGCACCGTGCGGACCGCCCTCCGGCGGCTTCATGGCCTGGAACTCGCTGAGCGACAGCCTGCCGTCGCCGTCGGCGTCGCCGCTGGACAGCATGTTCGACGCCATGTCCGTGGCGCTGGGCGCGTCGGACGGCAGGTCCGGCGGCGCGTGGGCGGACATGGCGGCGGCCAGCTCGTCGCTGGTCACCGAGCCGTCGCCGTCCGCGTCGGCGTCGGCGAACATCGAAGCGGCGCGGTCGCTTTGATCGGTCTTTTGGGTCGAGATCAGCGAGGCCAACGTATCGGCCCCGAAACCCTGGCCCGACGAAGACCAGCCTTGCATCGGCGGCGGCGGCCCATTCTTGCCGCCCGTCTGCAGGTTTTGCCCGATCGAGCTCAGCGCATCGTCGGAGGTGGCGCCGGTCCGGGTGGCGGTGGCCGCTCTGGCCTGCAGCAGCTGCTGCAGAACCGATGAGGACCCGACACTGGAAATGGTCATTTGTCTCTCCTCTTAGGGAAAGAGCGCCGGTCCCTGCGCCGGACGCCCGCGCCGAAAGACTCGACGCGGTCGGCGGGGTGCGAAAAACGTGCCCGATTTCAAGTTGTTACGACGACGCTACAATGCCCCGAGCATCGATACGCCAGGCGCGATCAGGCAAGCTTCACCGGCGCGCGGAGGCGCGCGTCCGCGCCGCCGAAACGCGCAAGGCGCCGCTTCCTGGGGCCGTCCCTCGCGCCTTACCCCGATTTAACTTGGCCGCTTGAAGTTCAGCGGTCATTGCTGCAACCCTAGATGTGGGGAGCGTTTTAAGCATGTCGTTGGCCTTGGCCACACTCCTTTACGAGTGGCGTAGATACATGGCGGCGGTCGTCGCCCTGGCCTTCTCGGGCCTGCTCGTGCTGGCGCAGGTCGGCATCTTCGTCGGCATCGGCAAGGGCTTCACCGCCCAGATCGACCGCGCACGCGCCGACATCATGGTGCTGGGCCCGGGGGCCAAGGCGCTGTTCAACGGCGGCCCGTCCGGCCTGCCGCGCCGGATGATCCCGCTGGTCTACACCCACCCCGAGGTGGTGCAGGTCGCGCCGCTGGACGGCTCCGGCGGCCGCTTCCAGAACATCCTGTCGCCCGAGCAGCAGGCCAAGGCCGAGGCCCGCGCCAAGAAGGGCGGCAAAGGTGGTGGTGGCGGCGGGCGCAAGAGCGAGTTCGTCAACGTCACCGTCATCGACGCCATCCCCGGCTACGTCACCGTGCCCACCGACTACACGCCCGGCATGGTCGAGGCCCTGCGTCAGCCCTACGCCGTGGCGGTGGACCGCACCGCCCTGCCCCGCCTGGGCGTCAAGAAGGGCGACAAGGCCCTGTACAACGGCAAGACCATCACCATCGGCGTCGTCACCGACGGCTATCCCAACATCATCCAGCCCACCTTGGTGATGTCGCGCGACACCCTGCGGATGTTGGGCGAGGCCGACACCGGCCAGCGCGTCGGCCCCCTGATGGTCCAGATCCGCGACCCGGCCCGCGCCGAGATCGTGGCGGCCCAGCTGAACAAGAAGGGCGACGGCAAGTTCCGCGCCTGGACCCGTCAGGAACTGGCCGACGCCAATTCCGGCGCGATGTTCGAAGACCAGATCATCGGCATCATCCTGGGCTTCTCGGCGTTTCTGGGCCTGTTCATCGGAGTGGTGATCACTTGGCAAACCCTGCGTCAGGCGATCATGGCCAACATCAAGGAATTCGCGTCCTTGCGCGCCCTGGGCGTGTCGATGGGCGATCTGCGCAACATCGTCATGGAGCTCAGCTTCTGGGTCGGCGTGGTCGGGGTCCTGGCCTCGGGCGTGCTGACCTGGCTGGTCTGGGTGATCGCCACGGCCAACGGCGTGCCGATGGCCTTCCCGCCCGTGCTGGTGGGCGTGGTCTCGATCTTCCTGATCGTCATCGCCATGCTGTCCGGCTTCCTGTCGCTGGGCATCCTCAAGAACAGCCAGCCCGCGGACCTTTTGCGATGAACGGCGATCACAGCCACAAGCGCGGCCAAAGCGCGCTCGAAGCCAAGGGCCTGGTCAAGCGCTTCAAGACCGGCCGCACCTTCATCGAGGTGCTCAAGGGCGTGGACTTCGACGCCAAGCACGGCGACGTGACCATGGTCATGGGCCCCTCGGGTTCGGGCAAGTCCACCCTGGTGGCGGCCCTGTCCGGTCTGCTGCGTCCCGAGGAAGGCAAGGTCCAGGCGATGGACACGCCCGACCTGTGGAAGCTGTCGACGGGCAAGATCGACAAGTTTCGCCTGGACCACTGCGGCTTCATCTTCCAGGGCTTCAACCTGTTCCCGGCCCTGACCGCCAAGCAGCAGGTGATGACCGCCCTGAAGTACCAGGGCGTCGGCCCGGGCGAGGCCGGCCGGCGCGCCCAGGCGGTTCTGGAGTCGGTGGGCCTGGGCCCGCGCGTCAACCAGCGCCCGTCCGAGCTGTCGGGCGGCGAGAAACAGCGCGTGGCCATCGCCCGCGCCCTGGCCAAGAACCCGAACCTGATCTTCGCGGATGAGCCAACCTCCGCTCTTGACGGGAAAAGCGGCGAGGTGGTCATCCGCCTGCTGCGCCAGGCCGCCACCGAGCGCGGCGCGGCGGTGATCTGCGTGACCCACGACCCGCGGCTGGAAGCCTATGCCGACCGCGTCATCCACATCGAAGACGGCCGCATCCTGGACGACGTGCGTAGAACGCCCGACGCCAATCCGCCGCCGCTCAGCCACTGATTTCCGAGGAAGCTCTCAAATGCCCGCGTTCCTGCGCCGTCCCGCCTTCTGGATCGTCATCGCCCTCGTCGTACTGGGCGGCGGCGGGTTCTTCTTCATGAAGGGCCAGGCGGCCGAGAAGAAGAAGAAGCTCGAGGCCGCCGCCGTCCAGGAGGAGCCCAGCCCCTACGCCGCCATCGCCAACGGCAAGGCCGACGTCGAGGGCGGCATCATTCAGGTGGCCGCGCGCCGCCAGGGCATCGTGCGCGAGGTCTATGTCCAGGAGGGCCAGGACGTGGTCGCCGGCCAGCCCCTGGCCAAGCAGGAGGACGACGACGCCCGTCTGGCCGCCGACACCGCCTCGGCCGCCCTCGCCTCGGCTCGCGCCCAGATCGCGGTCTATCAGGTGCAGCTGCGCACCGGCCAGCGCGAGTACAAGCGCCTGCAGAACCTGTCGGCCTCCAACTTCGTCGCCGGCCAGCGGCTCGACGCCGCCCAGGACCAGATTTCCTCGGCCAACGCCAACATCCAGGCCCAGCAGGCCGCCATCCAGGTGGCGAGCGCCCAGCTGGCCCAGGCCCGCTACAATCAGGAACTGACGGTGATCCGCGCCCCGGCCAACGGCCGCATCGCCCGCCGCTACGCCAATCCGGGCTCGGGCGCCTCGACCCTGAACGTCACCCCGATGTTCGATCTGGAGCCCCAGACCGCCCGCATCGTGCGCGCCGAGATCGTCGAGGCCGACATCCCCAACGTCACGATCGGCCAGGAGGTCGAGATCCAGCCCGAGGCCGACCCGACCAAGACCTATGTCGGCAAGGTGCTGCGCCGCGCCGCCGTGTTCGGGGCCCGCAAGCTGGCGTCGGACGATCCCAGCCAGCGCAGCGACGAGCGCGTGGTCGAGGTGGTGGTCAGCGCCGACGGCGCCCCGGTCCTGGTGGGCCAGCGCGTGCTGGTGAAGTTCATGAAGCCCGGCCAGAAGGCCGGCGTGAAGCGCGACCAGCCCAAGCCCCCGGCCGCGGGCGGCGACAAGAAGAAGGCGTAGAACCCTTCTCTTGACGCCCCTTCTCCCGCGCCGCACAAACGCGCCAAACCAAACACGCGTTTGAGGGAGATACGAGCATGGCGGACGATATCCGGTTCGACGGTCAGGTGGCGATCGTCACGGGGGCCGGCGGGGGCCTGGGCCGGCAGCACGCGCTGGAGCTGGCGCGGCGCGGGGCCAAGGTGGTGGTCAACGACCTGGGCGGCAGCGTCGACGGCTCGGGCGGCTCGTCCGAAGCGGCCAAGGCCGTCGTGGCCGAGATCGAGGCCCTGGGCGGCGAAGCCATCGCCCACGGCGCCTCGGTCACCGACGACGCCGGCGTCGCCGACCTGGTCAAGACCACGATGGACAAGTGGGGCCGGATCGACATCCTGATCGCCAACGCCGGCATCCTGCGCGACAAGACCCTGACCAAGATGGAGCTGGCCGACTTCGAGCTGGTCCTGCAGGTCCACGTCTTCGGCACCTTCAAGCCGATCAAGGCCGTGTGGGACATCATGAAGGCCCAGAACTACGGCCGCATCGTCGTCACCACCTCGTCCTCGGGCATGTACGGCAACTTCGGCCAGTCCAACTACGGCGCGGCCAAGATGGCGGTGCTGGGCCTGATGAACACGCTCAAGCTCGAAGGCGCCAAGAACAACGTCAAGATCAACGCCATCAGCCCGGTGGCCGCCACCCGCATGACCGAAGGCCTGATGCCGCCGGAAGTGCTGGAGAAGTTGAAGCCGGAATACGTCACCCCCGGCGTGGTTTACCTGGTCTCGGAGGACGCCCCGACGGGTGCCATCCTGACCGCCGGCGCGGGCGCCTTCGCCCTGTCGCGCATCTACGAGACCGAGGGCGTCTATCTGGGCGAAGGCGGCCTCTCGGCCGAGGAAGTCCGCGACAACTGGGACAAGATCACCGCCGAGCCCGGCCAGAAGGCCTACTTCAACGGCGGCGAACAAGGCGCGAAGTTCTTCCGCAAGCTGGCGGGCGGCTAGTCGTCACTCGACAGTTCTGAATTGCGGCGCGGATTGAGCTGACGTAGACTTCCCTTACGTCAATCAAATCGCGCCCTTTTTAGGCAAACTCTAAGCACTTCTGACATAACGACGAAATATAGATATCGAATACCGATCGAAGTTATTCTACATCGCGTACAAAATTCACCGTTTTGCGAATAAATAGCAACGTTTTTTGACTTAATGCGTTAGAGCGACGGCAACCGGCGCCATCAAAGGCGCCGGAGCTTCCTCCCCAGAAGGTCGTCTCTCATGTCTATCTCGCGTATCTCCCTCGCCGCCGGCGTGGCGCTCGTCGCCCTGGCGGCCGCTTCGCAGGCCTCGGCCGCGGCGTTCTACCTGCAGGAACAATCCGTTCGCGGCGCCGGCCGCGCCTATTCGGGCGAGGTCGCCGATCGCGGCGCCGCTAGCCTATGGTGGAACCCCGCCTCGATCGCCGGTCTCGACAAGAACGAGATCTACGCCGGCGTGCACCTGGTCCAGGTCGATTCCCAGGTCAATGACCGCGGCTCGACCCTGACCCGCCCGATCCCCCCGGCCGGCCTGACCACCCCGGTGGGCGGCGACCGCATCGCCGGCGGCCCGATCAACAACGGCGTCGTCCCCAACTTCGCCGGCGCCTTCCGCGTCAACGACAAGCTGGCCCTGGGCCTGTCGGTCGCCGCGCCCTTCAACTTCACCACCGACTACAACAGCAACAGCTGGACCCGGTACGACGCCCTGAAGTCGAACCTGAAGACCATCGACGTCAACGGCGTCGTGGCCTACCGCGTCAACGACATGCTGGACCTCGGCGTGGGCGTCTCGGCCCAGTACACCGACGCCGAGCTGTCGTCGGCCCTACCGAACCTGTCGCCGCTGCTGCCCGACGGGGCGTCGTCGCTGAAGGGCGAAGGCAACTGGGATTACGGCTGGAACGTCGGCGCCCAGTTCCACGCCACCCCGACCCTGACGATCGGCGCGTCGTACCGTTCCAAGATCAAGCATGACCTGGACGGCAAGGTGCTGATCTCGGGCCTGGTCGGCCCGCTCGCCGGCTCCAATATCAACACCAAGGGCGTGGCCAACATCACCACCCCCTGGATGGCCAATTTGGGCGCCCGCTGGCAGGTCAATGACAAGACCACGCTGAACGCCTCGGTCTCGCGCATCGGCTGGAGCGAGTTCGACCAGATCGTCATCAACTATCCGGGCCACACCCAGGTCAGCGAGCAGAACTACAAGGACACCACCACCTACGCCGTCGGCGTGGACTACGTGGTCAACGACAAGCTGACCCTGCGCGGCGGCGTGCAGTACGACCCGACCCCGACCCCGGACGTCGGCCGCACCGCCCGCGTGCCGGACGGCGACCGCATGCTGTACGCCATCGGCTCGACCTGGAAGGCCACCGACAGCATCTCGTGGGACGCAGCCGTGTCGTACATCAACTTCGACGACACCCGGATCAACCGCACCGAAACGATCTATGCCGGCACCGCCGCTGCGACGAACCTGAACCTGCAGGGCGACGTCGGCGGCTCGGCCGTGGTCATCTCGACGGGTCTGCGCTGGAGCTTCTAGGCTTCGGCTTGAGCTGGAAAAGGAAGAGGCCGCTCGGGGAAACCCGGGCGGCCTTTTTCTACCTTCCGTAGTCCCTCCCCCTATGGGGGAGGTGTCGGCGCAGCCGACGGTTGGGGGGGGTAATCCGGTGGCGGTCGCACTTTGGACCTTAGATCCGAATACTCCCCCCACCGGCCTTCGGCCACCTCCCCCACGGGGGGAGGGACTTGGTTACCGGCCTACCGTTTCCCACAGCGTCTTCGCCGCGCCGACGAACGCCTTGGCGGACGGACTCTCCGGCGCGCGCAGCACCACGGGCGTCCCGGCGTCGCCCGCCTCGCGGACGGCGATCTCGATCGGGACTTGGGCGAGTACCGGGACGCCCAGCGTCTGAGCTTCCGCGACACCGCCGCCGGCCCCGAAGATCGGGATCGGAGCGCCCGTGGCCGGGTCGGCGAAGAAGGCCATGTTTTCGATCAGGCCCAGGATCGGGGTGGCGGTCTTGCCGAACATCGCCGCCGCGCGGCGCGCGTCGATCAGGGCGATCTCCTGCGGGGTGCTCACCAATACCACGCCGTCGATCCGCAGCTTTTGGACCAGGGTCAGCTGGATGTCGCCGGTGCCGGGCGGCAGGTCGACGACCAGCACGTCCATCGGCGCGGCTTCCGAGCCCCAGGCGACGTCGTGGATCATCTGGCGCACCGCCGACGAGGCCATCGGGCCGCGCCAGATCATCGCCTTGCCCTCATCGACCAGGAAGCCGATCGACATCAGCTTGACGCCGTGGGCCTCCAGCGGCTGCAGCTTGCCGTCCTCGAAGCTGGGCTCGCCGTCGATCCCCATCATGCGCGGCGCGGAAGGGCCGTAGACGTCGGCGTCCAGCAGGCCCACCCGCAGGCCTTGGGCGGCGAAGGCGCAGGCGAGGTTGGTGGCGACGGTGGACTTGCCCACCCCGCCCTTGCCCGAGGCCACGGCGATCACGTGCTTCACATGGGCCGGCTTCTCGGCCTCGGGCGGCGGGACCAGCTTGGCCTGGCCGTCTTCCGAGACCTTGGCGCCCTTGCGCACCCGGGTCGCGCCCTCGGCCGCCTGGGCGGTCAGCACCACTTGGGCGACATCGACGCCGGACAGTCCGGCCAGCGCCTTCTCGGCCTTCTCGCGCACCGGAGCGTAGGTCGCCGCCTGCGAGGCCGGCACCTCAAGCATGAAGCCGGCGCGTCCGCCGCGCACCACCAGGCCCTGCACCAGGCCGGCCGCGACCAGGCCTTCGCCGGAGACCGGATCGACGATCAGGTCCAGCGCCGCGCGCGCGTCGTCGAGGGTGGCGGGGGGAGCTGCGGTCACGGGATTGTCTTGCCTTGTACTGCGGGGGCTTTCATATCCGCGTGCGGGGGTCGTTTTACAACCCCGCCCTTTTCAGTGACGGGAAGACGACGCCGCCCATGCCCTGGAACGACAACGCCGGCCCCGGACCCTGGGGTTCTCCGCCGCCAAACGACGGCAAGAAGGACACGGATCGCGGTCGGGGCGATGAGCCGCGTTCGAGCGGTCCCAACGGCTCGGGCGAACCGCCGCCGCCCGTCGACTTCAACGCCCTGATCGAGGGCCTGTCCGACCGGATGCGCCAGACCTTCGGCGGTCCCAGCCGCGGCCGGGCCATCCTCGCCTCCGCCGCCGGGTTGGCGGTCGTTTGGGCGATCTCGGGCTGCTACGTGGTCCAGCCCAAGGAGCAGGCCGTGGTCAGCACCTTCGGCGCCTACAGCCGCACCGCCCAACCGGGCCTGCGCTACCACCTGCCCTGGCCGATCGAGCACGCGGAACTGGTGCCCTTCACCTCGATCCAGACCCTGGACATCGGCGGCACGGTCAGCCAGCCCGTTCAGGACGAGCGCCTGATGCTGACGGGCGACGAGAACATCGTCGACCTCAGCTTTACGGTGCAGTGGAAGGTCTCGGACGCGGCCAAGTACGTGTTCAACGTCCGCGAGCCCGACACCGTGATCAAGGACGTGGCCGAAAGCGCCATGCGCGAGATCGTCGGCCGCACCGCCCTCACCCCGATCCTGACCACCGGCCGGGGCCAGGTGCAGGACCAGACCGAGCAGCTGATGCAGCGCGTCCTGGACCGCTACGACGTCGGGGTCTCGATCCAGAGCGTCAACATCCAGGCCGCCACCACGCCCGGCCCGGTGCTGGAGGCCTATCGCGACGTGCAGCGCGCCGCCCAGAATGCCGAATCCGCCGCCAACAACGCCCGTGGCGAGGCCGCCCAGATCCGCCAGGCCGCTCTGGGCTATCGCGAGCAGGTCGTGCGCGAGGCCGCCGGCGACGCCGACCGCTTCAACCAGGTCTACGCCCAGTACAAGCTCGCCCCGGCCGTCACGCGCGAACGTCTTTACATCGAGACGATGCAGCGGGTGCTGGAGAAGTCCAACAAGGTGATCATCGACAACAAGGGCGCCACGGCCCCGGTGATCCTGCCGCCCGACGCATTCCGCCCAAAGGGCTCAGTGACCTCCGGCAGCGAAGGAGCCGCCCGATGAACCGCCTCAACGGTCCCGTCGTCGCCACCGGAGTCGGCGCCCTGCTCCTGCTGATCCTCGCCAGCTTCACCCTGTTCAAGGTGGACCAGCGCCAACAGGCCCTGATCGTCCGGCTGGGCGATCCGGTGCGCACCGTGCGCGAGCCCGGCCTGCACGTGAAGAGTCCGTTCGACACCGTCATCCGGTTCGACAAGCGCAACATCGAGATGAAGAACGCCCAGCCGGAGGAGGTCACCGCCGCCGACCAGGAGCGCCTGGTGGTCGACGCCTTCGTCCGCTACCGCATCACCGACCCGCGCCAGTTCTACCGCGCCCTCGGCCAGGAGACCGTCGCAGCCGACCGCCTGGACCGCATCGTCAACGCCGCCCTGCGCGAGGAGATCGGCCGCTCGACCTCGGAAGAGGTGATCGCCGGCAAGCGCGCCCAGGTGATGGCCGCCATCCGCGACCGCGTCGCCCGCCAGGTGGCCGCCTCGAACCTGGGCGTCCAGATCATCGACGTGCGGATCAAGCGCGCCGACCTGCCGCCCACCAACGAGCAGGCCGTGTTCGAGCGCATGCAGACCGCCCGCAAGCAAGAGGCCGCCGAACTGCGGGCCATCGGCGAGCAGAAGCGCCGCGAGATCGTCGCCACCGCCTATGAGGAAGCCGAGAAGATCCGTGGCGACGCCGACGCCCAGCGCGCCCAGCTGTTCGCCGACAGCTTCGGCCGCGACCCCGGCTTCGCCGCCTTCTACCGCTCGATGCAGGCCTACGAAAAGTCGCTGGGCCAAGGCGACACCACCCTGGTGCTCTCGCCCGACAGCGCGTTCTTCAAGTACTTCGAGAAGGGCCCGGCGGGGTGAAACAGCGGTTGATGGGCGACGCTCGCCGGAGGCCCCGCCGCCGGGCTCGCTAGGCCGCGGCCTTCAGCAGGTCCATCACCACGTGCAGGCTGTCGGCCACATGGACGCACTTTTCGTGCATCTCCTCGTTAGGATCGAGGATGTCGGGCACCATGATCGTCATCATCCCAGCCGCGTGAGCGGCGCGGACGCCCGGGTGGGAGTCCTCCAGCGCCAGGCACAGGGTCGGATGGACGTTCAGTCGCCGGGCCGCTTCCAGATAGGGATCGGGATGCGGCTTGTGGCGGGTGACGTCGGCGTGGGCGACCACCGCGTGGAAGCGCTTGAACAGGTCGAACCGGCCCAGATACCGCTCGGCCGCCTGGCGGCTGTTGGACGTGGCGATGGCGCGCGGCACGCCCAGGGCGTCCAGATAGTCGAGGATCTCCATGACCCCGGTCTTCAGCCGCACCTCGGCCTCGAGGATCGCCTCGACGTCCTGCCAGGTGCGCTTGAAGTAGTCCTCGACCGGGAAGGCCTGGCCGAAGAGGTCACGCAGCATCCCCGCGCATTCCGGATTGGTCTTGCCCACCATCGAGCGGTAGATCGCGGCGGTGAAGTCGACGCCGAACGCCTCGCCGGCCTCGATCATCGCCGCCTGGTAGACGGTCTCGGTGTCCAGCAGCAAGCCGTCCATGTCGAAGACGACGGCCTGAACCCCGCGCGGGAAGCTCACGAGACGAACTCCGCCTGGGTGTAACCCTGGAAGTAGAGCAAGGCGGTGAGGTCGGCGTGGTCGACCTTGGCGTGAGCCTGGGCCGCGACGATCGGCTTGGCGCGGTAGGCCACGCCCAGGCCCGAGGCCTCGATCATCGCCAGATCGTTGGCGCCGTCGCCCACGGCCAGGGCGTCGGCCGGGGTCAAGCCCAGGGCGGCGGTCTCTTCTTGCAGGGCGGCCAACTTGGCCTCCTTGCCCAGGATCGGATCGCCGACCGTCCCAGTCAGCTTGCCGTCGGCCTCGATCAGGGTGTTGGCGCGGTTCAAGTGGAAGCCAGCCGCTTCGGCGACACGCGATGTGAAGAAGGTGAAGCCGCCCGAGACCAGGGCGCAGCGCGCGCCGTTCTCGGCCATGGTCCGCACCAGCGTGCGGGCGCCGGGATTGAGCTTCACGCGGTCGTCGTAGCAGGCCTGCAGCGCATCGACCGACAGGCCGGTCAACATGCCCACCCGCTCGCGCAGCGCGCCCTCGAAGGCCAGCTCGCCGCGCATGGCGCGCTCGGTGATCTCCGAGACCTTGTCCTTCACCCCCGCGAAGTCGGCCAGCTCGTCCAGACACTCGACGTTGATGATCGTGGAGTCCATGTCGGCGATCAGCAGGCGCTTCCTGCGGTTCGCCGTCGGCTGGACCGCGAAGTCGACCGGACGCTCGCCCACGGCGGCCTTGACCGCCTGGTGGATCTCGACCGGCGGACCGTCGACCAGCAGGTCCAGAGCGCCCTCGCCCAGCACGGCTTCGGACGAGACGGCCAAATCCAAGCGCGGGAGCGCGGCGCGCACAGCGGCGGCGGCCTCCGCCAGGGCGGCAGGGTCGGGCGAGACAAGAGTGATCGCGAGCATGACGGGGCGGCTATTGGAGGAAGCCGCCCGCGTCAACCCGTTGCATCGTCGCGACGCGAGGATGGCGCCGACCGGGCGTTTCGTGGTTTGTCCCTGGCGAGGCTCAAACAACGCGTGGCTGGATCGACAATTGCCTGAAGCGGACATCGTCCTGATCGCCGGCCCGACCGCCAGCGGCAAGTCGGCTTTCGCCCTGAACCTGGCGCGCGAGCGCGGGGCCGAGATCGTCAACGCCGACTCCATGCAGATCTATGCCGGCCTGCGGGTGCTGACGGCCGGACCGTCGCCGGAGGAGCTGGAGCAGGCGCCGCATCATCTGTTCGAAGTCGCCGACGCGGCCGACGGCTGGTCGGTGGGGCGCTGGCTGGCGGCGGCGACGCAGGCCCTGGCCGATATCGCCGCGCGCGGCCGTCCCGCCGTCGTGGTGGGCGGCACCGGCCTGTACTTCCGCGCCCTGACCCACGGCCTGGCCGACGTGCCGCCGGTGCCCGAGACCCAGCGCGAGATCTCGGCCCTGCTGTACGCCGCCCAGGGCGAGCCCGAGTTCCGCGACATCCTGGCGGAATTGGACCCCGAGGCCGAGAAGCGCATCGAGGTCGGCGACCGCCAGCGCCTGGTCCGCGCCCACGCCGTGGCCGTGGCCACCGGCAAGTCCCTGACCGCCTGGCAGACCGACACCAAGCCCGCCTTGGCCGAGGGAACCTGGCGCGGCGTGGTGCTGGACCCGCCCCGCGCCGAACTCTACGCCCGCTGCGACGCCCGCCTGGGCCTGATGGTCGAGCATGGCGCCCTGGACGAGGTTCGCGCCATGGAGGCCCGCGGCCTGGACCCGTCCCTCCCCGCCCTCAAGGCCGTTGGCTACCGCGAACTGGCGGCCCACCTGCGTGGCGAGACCACCCTGGACGAGGCCCTCGACGCCGCCCGCCAAGAGACCCGCCGATACGCCAAGCGGCAGATGACCTGGTTCCGGAACCAAACGCCGGACTGGGAAAGGATCGCTCCTTGATTAGACTCGCCGCCGTACTGATCTTGGCCTCTGCCGGTCTGGCGGGCTGCGCGACCCGCGAGTCGTACGCCCAGCCCAGCTATCTTCAGATGGCCATGACCGTGGGAAAGAATCCCCAAGGCCGGTTGACCTTGAGTACGGGCGTGGCCGATCCGCTCACGGGCGACCGCGTGCGCCTGCAACGGCAGGAAATGCGGCTGCCGGCGTGTGGCTGGAGCGAACCTCGGACCATCACGGTGGGCACGGGCGATGTCGGCTTGGTCACGGTCGTGGAAGATGGCGTCATGAAAGGGCCGAAAGCGCTGAGCCGCGAATTCTCCGCCGAATTCGACCGGCTGGTCGCTGCGCGTGGCCTACATCCAACGCCCCAGGAAACGGCGTGCGCCCATCGTCTCCTGGACACGCTGGCCTCCAGCGAAGACGCCAATTGATCCCTTGGAACGCCGCCACATGACCGAACTCGCCCGTCTCGCCGCCGCCGTCGGCGCCCGTCTGGTTGCACGGGGCGAGACCGTCGCCGTGGCCGAGTCCTCGACCGGCGGCCTGATCTCGGCATCCCTGCTGGCCGTCCCGGGAGCTTCCAAGTTCTATGTCGGCGGCGCCGTGGTCTACACGGCTCGCGCCCGCTTGACCCTGCTGGACATCCCGCAAAAGGCCATGGACGGCCTGCGCTCGGCCAGCGAGCCTTATGCCGTGCTGCTGGCGCGGGTGGCCGGCAAGAACCTGAAGGCGACCTGGGGCCTGTCGGAAACCGGCGCCGCCGGACCGGACGGCAACCGCTACGGCGACGCGGCGGGCCACAGCTGCACCGCCGTAGCGGGCCTGGGCAGGGAGGTCAGTCTTACCATCGAGACCGGCGAGAGCGACCGCGAGGCGAACATGCGACGCTTCGCGGAGCATGCTCTTGCCCTGCTGCTCGAGACCCTGGGCTGAATCTCCCCTGAAAGAACGGCGTTGCGTCAGGGCAACGGGTCGTTTCTTGCGTCAAACCGCGCCTTGACGCCCCTTCGGGAGCATGGCATTCCCCGATCATCCATTTGGAGCAACACTCGTGCGCAACACCATGATCGTACTTATGGAGCGGCCGTTCACGGCGTGACCT
>JAGIBE010000243.1 GCA_017744495.1 Caulobacter sp.
CAAGGTGACCTGGCTGATCGGCGCCTTCGGCCTGTTCGCCGGGATCTCGGCCTGGCTGGGCAAGCGCGATTACGACGCGCGGCCGGTCGAGCCGCCCGTGCTGGAACGCGCAGTCATCGATTAGGGCGGTTGACGCCTCGTCCACCTTTAAGCGGTTAAACTGGCGGCAACCACGTTTCCGGGCCGTCCGTCATGTCCCACCCCTTCATCGAGATCGCCGGTCGCAAGATCGGGGTCGACCATTCGCCCTATGTGATCTGCGAGCTGTCGGGCAACCACAACGGCAGTCTCGAGCGCTGCCTGGAGATGGTCGACGCCGCCGCCGACACCGGCTGTGACGCCATCAAGATCCAGACCTACACCGCCGACACCATCACCCTGGACGTCGACCGGCCCGAGTTCAAGATCCATGGCGGCCTGTGGGACGGTCGCACCCTGTACGAGCTCTACCAGGAAGCCCAGACGCCGTTCGAATGGCACGCGGCCATCTTCGAGCGCGCCCGCCGGCGCGGCGTGACGATCTTCTCCAGCCCGTTCGACGAGACCGCCGTCGACCTGCTGGCGGGCCTGGACGCCCCCGCCTACAAAATCGCCTCGTTCGAGGCCGTCGACCTGCCGCTGATCCGCTATGCCGCCCGCCAGGGCAAGCCGCTGATCATCTCGACCGGCATGGCCAATCTGCAGGAGATGCGGACCGCGCTGGACACCGCCCTGGAGGCCGGTGCGGCAGGCGTGCTGCTGCTGCACTGCGTGTCCAGCTATCCCGCCAGCTTCGAGGACGCCAATGTCCGCACCGTGGTCGACATGGCGGCCCGGTTCGGCTGCCCGATCGGCCTGTCGGACCACACCCCGGGCACGGCCGCGGCCGTGGCGGCGGTGTCGCTGGGCGCCTGCGCGGTGGAGAAGCACTTCACCCTGGCCCGCGCCGACGGCGGCCCGGACGCGGCCTTCAGCCTGGAGCCCGCCGAGTTCCGCGCCCTCTGCGACGACACCCGCAATGCGTGGAAAGCGTTGGGCGGGGTGAACTACGACCTGCTGGGCTCCGAACGCGGCAACCGCCAGTTCCGTCGCTCGCTCTACGTCACCGCCGACGTCGCGGCGGGCGAGGCCCTGACCAAGGCCAATGTCCGCTCGGTCCGCCCGGGCAACGGCCTGCCGCCGGCGGATTACGAGGCGGTGCTGGGCCGCCCGGCCTCGCGGGCCCTGAAGCGGGGCGAGCCCCTGGCCTGGGACATGGTCGGCTAGGGCGACCTTTCGTCACCCTGCATCCTGGGCGCGAAGGTTTATGCTGTCCTCGAGGGAGTGGCGCCGGGTTTGCGTGGAGACGCGCAATCCACGGCGCAAAAAGGAGGCATGTGCAATGCCCCGCTTTCATTTCGAGGTCCGAGGCGCCGAGCGCTTCCCCGACCCGGAGGGCGTGATGCTGAGAAGCCGGGCCTCGGCCCGCAGGGAGGCCGCGAGGCTGTCAGCCGCCCTGATGCGCGACTATCCCGACGTGTTCGCCGAAGGCCGATCGTGGAGCCTGTGCATCCTCGACGCCGAGGGCCGCACGTTGGAGACCCTGGAGCTCCAGCCGCCACCGACCGGCTAGGCGGGCCTGCGCGGCTTACCGCCCCGGAGTCGACCGCTTCGCCGGCGGCGTCAGCCGGGCCAGAAGGTTCGCCAGATCGCCGACCAGGCGGTCGTGGGTTTCCTGGTCGAAGACCTCGATCCACTGATCTTCCAAGGCCTTGACCTCCGCCAGAACCTCCGTCGCCAGACGATGTCCCTCCGGCGAGGTCTCGACGCGCACGGTGCGGCGGTCGTTGGGCGGCGTCGATCGAACCACCAGGCCGCGTCCCACCAGGTTGTCGATCGTCCGGGTCAGGGAGGTGCGGTCCATGGCGCAGGCCTGGGCCAGTTCGGTCATGGTGCAGGCGCCGGACTTGGCCAGGACGCACAGCGCGATCCATTGGGCGAGGGTCAGCTCCCGGGGCAGGAGCGCCTCGGTCAGCAGCGCGCGGCGCTGTTGCTCCACGCGATAGAGCACGTCGGTCAGGCTGGTGTGCGGAAGCCTCACGAGGGGCTCGACGTCCTTTCGGCGATGGTACGGTAAAGTTTAAGCCCCTTGCGACCGGAAACGCTGCCGAAATGACGACGTTCCGTCAACGCGCCTATGCGGCTTCCGATTCAGCTTGAGCGTGTCGATTTCGCCCACCAGGCGACTTGAGCGTGCAGAATCGGCACGCTCAAGCTCGATCGGCGATCAGCCCTCCGGCAGCAGCCCCAGCCTTTTCCCCACGATCCGGTCCAGCGTCCGCTTGGGCAGCACATCCGCCATCAGCATCTGCATCGGCTGAGGCGTGATCGTGTAGCGGACCTTGGGCTTGGGAGTGGTCAGGGCGGTGTGGACCGCCTCGCCGATGCGTTCGGGCGGCAGGCCCGACTTGCCGATCGACAGCATGTAGGCCCGCAGGCGGTCCAGGGCCGGGGCGTAGACGGTGTTCGCGTAGGCGCTGGTGTCGGTCTCGTCGGCCTTGTCCCAGATCGGCGTGGCCACCGCGCCGGGAGCGACTACGATCACGTCGACGCCGAACGGCAGCAGCTCGCGGCGCAGGGACTCCGACAGGCCCTCCAGCCCGAACTTGGTCGCGCAGTACGGGGCCATGAACGGGTTGGCGTTGCGGCCGCCGACCGAGCCGATATTGACGATCCGCCCCGGCCTTTCTGTCTTGGTTTGGCCGCCCGCCGGTTTGCGGGCCCCGACCAGCGGCGCGAAGGCCTGGGTGGCGATGACCACGCCGGTCAGATTGACCTCCAGCTGCTTGCGCCACTCGTCGACCGGCAGGTGCAGCAGCGGCCCGGCCACGGCGATGCCGGCGTTGTTGACCAGGCCCGCCAGGGGCCGCCCGGCCAGCGCGGCCTCGACCGTCTTCGCCGCGCCGCGCACGGCTGCCTCGTCGGTGACGTCGAACACCAGGGGCGTGACCGCCTCGCCGAACGCCGCCTTCAGCCGCTCGGCGTCGGCGGCCTTGCGCACGCTGCCGAAGACGTGGAAGCCGCGCTGGGTCAGCACCTGGGCCACCGCCCAGCCGATGCCGGTGGATGCGCCGGTGACGACAACGGATGACTTGGCTTGGCCGTTCATGAGTGCGCTCTCCCCTTGGTAAAGACCAAGATGGGATAGGTGAACGCCGTTATCCAGTGCCCGCCCGACACCCTCTCTCTTTGAGAGAGGGAGGGGCCCACGCTCAAAGAGCGTGGGAGGGTGAGAGGTAACAAGCTCCCAGAACGAAGCTCCACGAAGACAGCTCCGGCAGCCGCAGTGATGGCGAGCCGGAAGAGTTCGAAGCGCTCGACCGCTCTGGATTTGCCGGCGGGCGGTGAAACCTCTCACCCTCCCACCGCCTTCGGCGGCGGGCCCCTCCCTCTCTCAAAGAGAGAGGGTCTTGTTCACCGCCCCCAGGAACCTTTCCGCCACCCGCGCCGCGCCGCGGCCGTCGCAGACCGCCGCCGAGGCGGCCGAGAGGCGGTCGCGCAGCAGGGGTTCGGCCAGCAGGCGGGCGAAGGCCTCGGCGAAGGCGGCGTCGAAGTCCGGATCGGCGACGTCCAGGGCCAGGACGGCGTCGGCCCCGGCCAGGGCGGCGCTGGCCTCGCGCTGGTTGGCGGCCAGCACCAGCTGCAGGGTCGGCAGGGCCAGGACGCACCGCTCCCAGCTGGTGGAGCCGCCGGCCCCGACGGCCAGGTCGGCCTCCAGGGTCAGACGCGGCATGTCCTGGCTGTCGACGTGCACGGCCAGGCGCGGCTCGGCGGCGGCCAGGGCTTGCAGGCGCGGCAAGCTGGGGGCGCCGGAGCCCAGGACCACGTCCAGGGCGGTGTCTTCTCCGATCAGCGGCAGCATCAGGTCCACCACCCGGCCGGTGATCCCGCCCACGTCGGTCAGGCCCAGCGAGACCAGCACGCGGCGCACGGGCCCGGCCTCGGCCCGGCGGGCCAGGGCCGCCTTGCGCAGGACGGCGAAGGCCGGGCGGACCGGGGCGTTGTTGGGGCCCAGCAGCAGCTCGGCGCCGGCGGGGAGCAGGCCGTCATAGTCGACCGCCTTGCGGGCCGGGCCGGAGTCCAGCACCAGGTCGGCGGCCAGCGGCCGGTCGGCCAGGTCGTCGATGACCAGGGTCGGGCGGCCGCCGGCGATGGCCCGGTGGTCGGGGGCACTGAGGCCGTAGTGGTCGATGACGAGGGCGTCGAAGTCCCGCGCCGCCTCGGCCGCCCGGGCGACGAGGTCGGGCGGCGAGAGGTCGTCGGCGGGAAGCCTCGCGACGTCGGCGCCGAACGCCTCCAGCACCGCCGCCACCGCGGGCGTGGCCAGGAAGGCGCAGGCCGCGCCGTCGTCCTGGAGGGCCCGGGCGAGGGTCAGGCAACGCATGACGTGGCCGCCGCCCACGGCGGGGCCGGCGTTGGCGACGAAGAGGATGCGGGGGGCGCTCATGCCCTCGCCTTCTCAAAGACCGTCATCCCGGGCCTTGTGCCTGGGACCCCTCTTTCAGCCGCAGGTGCGGATAGGGCCGACCGCTGGCGGTCCGCTGGCGCTTCACGTGCGGGCGGACACAGGGGTCCCGGGCACAAGGCCCGGGATGACGGTTGAAAGGTGGATTTTTGAAGGGAAGAGGGCTGAACCATCACAACCGTCTCACCCCTCCGAACGTCGCCAAGTCCGGCCGCTCTTCCAGCAGCCGCCGCACATCATCCGACGTGAACATTCGGTCCACCGGATACAGCGCGTCATAGACCGCCGCCACGAACGCGTAGTCGACCGGGCTCTCGACGGACCAGCGGACGTCGCCCTGGTCGGGCTGGGCCAGCAGGGCCAGGGACGACCAGCGGACCGGCGCGGGCGGGACCTCGGCCCCCTCGCCCGCGCGCAGCCGCAAGGCCGCGCTCTCGGCCGCCAGGCGGCGCAGGCCCTCGGCGGTGATCACCTCCACCCCCTGCCCCGCCGGATAGGCCGCGCCGGGCGAGCGGTTGGTGGTGTGGTCCGCCTGTTCGGCCAGGTGCAGGTCCAGGGTGGCGTCGATCAGGTCGGGATCGATCAACGGGCTGTCGTCGCCCACCCGGACCACGTGGTCGGCGGGCCAGGCCTCCAGCGCGCGGGCGAGGCGGGCCAGCTCGTCCTGGGGCGGACCGCGATGGACAGGGATCGCCTCACGCCGGACCACCGCCTCCAGCACGTCGTCGGCCGGATCGGTGGTGGTGGAGACCACCAGCCGGTCCACGCGCCGCGCTCTCGCCATGCGCTCGATCTGGCGCACGATCAGCGGGGCCCGGGCCAGCGGCATCGACGGCCGCCCCGGCAGGCGTTCGGAGCCCATGCGGGCCTGGAGGACGGCGAGGATCAAGCGGCGATCACGGGGCGGAGGCGACGGTGCGGCGCGGGACCCAAGGGCCATCGCGCCGGGACGGAATCGATACTATATCTGCCCCCATGTCGACTTCCGAACCCCGCCACACCCGCTGCCTGATCATTGGATCGGGTCCCGCCGGCTACACCGCCGCCATCTACGCCGCCCGCGCGCTGCTGAAGCCCGTGCTGATCGCCGGCATCCAGCCGGGCGGCCAGCTGACGATCACCACCGACGTCGAGAACTATCCGGGCTTCGCCGACGTGATCCAGGGCCCGTGGCTGATGGACCAGATGAAGGCCCAGGCCGAGCACGTGGGTACGGAATTCGTCAGCGACATCGTGCTCGCCGCCGACCTCTCCAAGCGCCCGTTCCACATCAAGACCGACAGCGGCCAGGAGTGGTTCGCCGAGACCCTGATCATCGCCACCGGCGCCCAGGCCAAGTGGCTGGGCCTGGAGAGCGAGAGCAGGTTCCAGGGCTTCGGCGTCAGCGCCTGCGCCACCTGCGACGGCTTCTTCTACCGCAACAAGGAGGTTGTGGTGGTCGGCGGCGGCAACACCGCCGTCGAGGAGGCCCTGTTCCTGACCAGCTTCGCCAGCAAGGTGACCCTGGTGCACCGCAAGGACGAACTGCGCGCCGAGATGATCCTGCAGGAGCGCCTGCTGGCCCACCCCAAGATCGAGGTGATCTGGGACAGTGCCATTGACGAGGTGCTGGGCGAGTCCGATCCGATGGGCGTCACGGGCGTGCGCCTGAAGAACGTCAAGACCGGCGCGACCCAGGAGGTGAAGTGCGACGGCGTGTTCATCGCCATCGGCCACGCCCCGTCGTCGGAGCTGTTCAAGGGCCAGCTGGAAACCGGCCCGGGCGGCTATCTGAAGGTCAAGCCTGGGACCACTTCGACGGCGATAGCCGGCGTCTACGCGGCCGGCGACGTCACCGACGACGTCTATCGCCAGGCGGTCACCGCCGCCGGCATGGGCTGTATGGCGGCCCTGGAGGCCGTGCGCTTCCTGGCCGAGGAAGACCACAAGAAGGCCCACCACCCGATCAGCCACCACGAAGCCGAGAAGATCGGCGTCTGGTGAGGTCTTCCTTCTCCCCTCGCGGGAGAAGGATGCGCTCTAGTTCAGCGGGTTCACCAGGCTGGGCGGACGCGGCTTGGGCGGGGGTGGCGGCGGGGCCGGTGGCGCCGGCGGCGGAGCGGCCTCGACGGTCTTGACCGTCGTGTCGACCACGGGCGTCTCCAGCGCGCCCAGCGCCTTGTTGATCTTCTCGATCTCCTCCGGCGTGGGCAGGCGGCGGCCGCCGCGCATGGCGGCGGCGGGGTCGCCGGTCATCGGCGGCAGGATCTCGACCACGCCCTCGGGACTGACGATCTTGGCCGGCTCGCCCGTGGCCACCGGCAGGATCGCCCCGGCCGCGACGGAGGCCAGGCTGCCCGGCGGGGCGGCTTCCAGCGTGCGCGGATCAGCGCCCATCAGGATTTCGGCCGACACCGTCTCATTGCCCGAATAGCGGCCCCGGAACGCCGCCTGGGTCCCTGACGGCCCGGTCCAGCGATAGAAGACGTGGGTCCCCAGGGTGCGCAGCTTGACCAGGGTCGGCGCCCAGTACGGATAGACGTAGTTCGCATGGTAGTGGGTGGCCGCGCCGACGTCCTTCATCACGAAGCCGGCCAGGGCCCGCTTGGCGATGATCTCGGCGTTGGCCCAGGCGGCCGGGGCGATCTCCCGCTGCAGCGAGCCGTCGCAGGTGAAGCTGAACTGGCAGCCCGTGCCCCGCGCCGCGCCCTCGTAGACCACGCCGCAGATCGACTTGGGATAGCCCGGATGGCGCACCCGGTTGATCACCGTCTGGGCCACGGCCTGCTGGCCCGCGACGGGTTCGAAGCCGGCCTCGAAATAGACCGCCTGGGTCATGCAGTGCAGGGCCTGGTCGCGCACCGCCTTGGACCCGGTCAGCATGAACGGGCGCGACGGCTCCACCGGGTCGGGCGCGGCCGGCTTGAAGCGGTTGATCACCCGAGCCTCCTCGAAGTCGGGATCGCGGTCGCCCAGGCGCGGGATCAGGTGCAGGTCCAGCTTCTCCCAGCCGTGCACCCGGCCCCAGTAGTCCTTGTGCGGCCGGGGATCGTGGCGGCGGGCCAGGGCCAGCATGGCCGGGTCCATGTCGGCGGTGTAGCGGGCCAGGCCGGCGTCGGAGAGGCTGCCGGCCAGCCGCGCGATCCCCGCCGGCCGACCCGAGCCGGCCGGCAGGTGGTAGGTCGCGCACGCGGAAAGGCCGCCGAGGGCGACGAGCGCGCCCGCGACGGCCTTTCCGGCCTCGGCGGCCTTCAGCCGCTGCTGTCCTAGGTCGGGCCCCACCGCGACGGAACGATCACTTCCCGCCGAGCGTGGAGCGGATCATCCAGGCGTGCTTCTCGTGGGCCGCCAGTCGCTGGGTGTAGAGGTCGGCGGTGGCCTCGTCGCCCGCCTCGTCGGCCGCCTCGAAGGCGTCGCGCAGGGTGGCGATCACGGTCTCGTTGTCGGCCAGCAGTTCCTTGAACATGTCTTCCCACGCCTTCTCGGCGTCGCCGTCCTTGATGCTGGAGAGGTTGCCGAAGGCTCCGTAGCCCATCGGGGCCAGTTCGCCCAGCGCGCGAATCCGCTCGGCGATCAAGTCCAGCGCCGCCCACTCCTCGGTGTACTGCCCTTCCAGCAGAACGTGCAGCGCCTGGAAGTTGGGGCCGCGCACGTTCCAGTGATAACCGTGGGTCTTCAGATAGAGCGCGTAGCTGTCGGCCAGAACCTTGTTCAGCCCCGTCACGATGTCGGCGCGTTGCTTCGTCGTGAAGCCCGTGTTGAGGTTCGCGGCCATGATAATCTCCCGTGTTGCGTGTTCTACGTAAGCGTGTCCATGCTCATGGCAAGCCGTTAGCGCATGGAGTCCCATGAAGATTGAACATCCGCACGCAAAAGCTCGCGGGCAAGATTCGCCCGACGCGATAAGCGCGTGGCTCGTTCCCCAGATCCATCCGCCGCTCTGGCGAGTGATGCTGGTGACGCTGGCGGCGATCCTGGCCGCGATGGTCCTGCGCGTGGTCGCTCTGGGCCTGACCAGCGGGGTCGGGGCGACCCTGACCTTCTTCCCGGCCATGATCGTGGCCGCGCTCTACGGCGGCTGGGCCTGGGGCCTGGCGCCGTCGCTCGCCGGGGCGCTGTTCGCCTGGTGGCTGTGGCGGGGCCATGACGCCGCCCCGCCGCTCAGCGGCGAGCTCCCGGGCCTGGCGCTGTACCTGCTGTCGTCCCTGGTCACCATCGGCATGGCCGCGAAACTGCGCTCGACCGTCCTGCGGCTGGCCGAGGCGCGCCGCCGCCAGGACGAGGCCGAGGCTCGCCTGCGCGTCGTCCAGACCTCGGCCGGGGTCGGCTCCTGGGAATGGGACATCGAGAACGATCTCCTGACCCTGTCGCCCACCGCGCGCCGAAACATCGGCGTCGCGGGCGAGGGCCCGGTCACGCTGAGCGACCTGCACGAACTGGTCCATCCCGACGATCGCGCGATGATGCGCGAGAAGGTCGCCCAGGCGGTCAAGGTCGGCCCGGACTACGAGGTCGAATACCGGGTTCCCAACCATCCCGACGGCGAACGCTGGATCCACGGCCAGGGTCAGGTGATCCGCAACGCGGCCGGCCGCGCCGTGAGCGCCGTCGGCGTCAACTACGACGTCACCAAACGCCGCCAGGCCGAGGAGCGCCTGCGCGAGAGCGAGGCCCGCTTCCGTTCGCTGGCCGACAGCGCCCCGGCCCTGATGTGGATCAGCGGCGAGGACGGCGTGCGGGTTTTCGTCAACACCGCCTATGTCGAGTTCGCGGGTGTGTCCTACGACGAGGCGCTGGTGCTGGACTGGCGCTCGCGCCTGCACGCCGACGACCTGAACAAGATCCTCAAGGCGCAGATCGCCGGCGAGGCCTCGCGCAAGCCGTTCAGCCTGGAGGGCCGCTATCGCCGAGCCGACGGCCAGATGCGCTGGCTCAAGTCGTTCTCGCAGCCGCGCCTGGGCTGCGGCGGCGAGTTCAACGGCTTCATCGGCATCGCCTTCGACGTCACCGACGCCAAGGAGGCCGAGGTCAAGCTGACCGGGCTGAACGAACTGCTGGCCGATCGCGTGCAGGAGGCCTTGGCCGAGCGCGACGAGGTCCAGGCCGCCCTCACCCAGTCTCAGAAGCTGGAGGCCATCGGCCAGCTGACCGGCGGCGTCGCCCACGACTTCAACAACCTGCTGACGGTGATCATCGGGGCGCTGGACGTCCTGGAGCGCAATCCGACCGACGAGAAACGCCGCGAGCGCATGCTGCAGGCGGCCCAGTCCGCCGCCAAGCGGGGCGAGAAGCTGACCCACCACCTGCTGGCCTTCGCCCGCCGCCAGCCGCTGAACCCGGAAATCTGCCGGATCGACGCGATGATCGGCGAGAGCGAGAGCCTGCTGCGGCGCGCGGTCGGCGAGGGCGTGGAGCTGCGGCTGGACCTCAAGGCCGGCGGCCGCACCACCCTGACCGACTCCGGCCAGTTCGAGGCGGCCCTGCTGAACCTGGTGGTCAACGCCCGCGACGCCACCCCGCAGGGCGGCCGGATCACCGTCTCGTCCCTGGGCCTGGACCTGGCCGAGCCGCGCGGCGACCTGCCGGCCGGCCGCTATCTGAGCGTCGCGGTGACCGACACCGGGGCGGGCATGGACGCCGAGACCCTGCAACGCGCCTTCGAGCCGTTCTACACCACCAAGCCGGTGGGCAAGGGCACGGGACTGGGCCTGTCGCAGGTCTACGGCTTCGTGCGCCAGAGCGGCGGCGAGGTGACGATCGAGTCGAAGGTCGGCGAGGGCACGACGGTGTCCATGCTGCTGCCGGTCCGCGAGGCCTTCTCGCCGGTCGAGGTGCTGGCGGTCCGTCCGCCCGCCACCCGCGCCAGCTCGCATGTGCTGCTGGTCGAGGACGACGCCGAGGTGGGCGACCTGGTCTCGGCGATGATCGACGAACTGGGCCACATGGTCAGCCGCGCCTCCAACGCCGACGAGGCCCTGACCATCGCTCGCGCCGACCCCACCCTGGCCCTGGTGATCACCGACGTGATCATGCCCGGCGGCAAGAGCGGGGTCGATCTGGCCGCGGCGCTGGCCCAGGAGCGGCCGGAACTGCCCGTGCTGCTGAGCTCGGGCTATACGGGCCAGGAACTGAGCCGCACCCAGGACTCTCCCTGGCCCCTGCTGCGCAAGCCCTACGCCCTGGACGCCCTGGCCCAGGCCATGGCCGACGCCTGGGACCGCCCCGCGCCGGTCACGATGACGCCGAAGAAGGGCGGGAAGGCGAAGGGGTAGAGGTTGGAAACCCTCTCTCTTTGAGTGAGGGTTTCTATCCCGCGACCTCCGCCGCCAGCGCCTCGGCCACCTCGCCCATCACGCCCGACCAGTCGTTGTAGTCCGGCGGCGCGAAGACGCGGACCTGGGGGTACCAGGGGTAGTCCTTGGCCCCCAGGCGGGTCCAGGCGGCCGCGCCGGTCAGCAGCCAGGCGGGCGCGCCGCAGGCTCCGGCCAGGTTGAAGGTGGCGTTGGAGAAGCCGATCACCAGGTCCATGGCCCGGCACAGGGCGGCGACGTCATCGAGGTCGTACTTCAGGTCGACCCCCGGCGGCCGCCAGATCTCGACCCCGAACTGCTCGCGGGCGTAGGCGATCTCGGGCTCGCAGTCGCCGTACTGCAGATTGACGAAGGTGATCCCCGGGGTCTCCAGGATCGGCCGCCACTGGGCGAACGGCGAGAACTGCCGACCCCGCTCGGCCTGGAGGCTGAGGCTCTTCCACAGCACCCCCACCTTGCGGCCCGGCGCGGCGGTCAGCTGGTCGCGCCAGTACGCCACGCGCTCGGGATCGGCGACGAGGAAGCCCGGCTCGCGCGGAAACGCCGCCTGGCTGGCGCGGAACACGGTCAGAAGAGACGCCATCGGCGTCCACAGGTCGATGGCCGACCAGTCCTCGATGTCCGGCGCCGACCAGTAGAGCCTGCCCTCGTGGGGCACCGTCCGATGCGCCGTGACCGAGGCCCGGGGGAAGCTGCGCTTGAACAGCGGGACCAGCCGGTATTCGACGACGACGCTCAGCAGGCTCTCGTCGCCGATCGCCGCGATCGTGTCGCGAAGGACATTGGCGAACAGCACCTCGTCGCCCAGGCCCTGCTCGCCGCAGACCAGCAGGCGCTTGCCGGCAAGGCTGTCGCCAGGCGTCCAGCGGGGCTTGGGGACGACGAAATTGGCCACCTGCAACAGATCGGGCGACAGCCGCGCCTCATAGGCCTCCCACCCCTCTCGCAAGCGGCCGAGGGCCAGCAGCGCCGTGGATCTGGCGAAGCGCATGGTGGCGAGGTCGTTGGCGTCGCCGCCTTCGCCGTGGCGCAGAGCCGCCTCGCAGTCCTCCAGCGCCCCGGCGGAGTCACCAAGGTCCAGACGGGCGAAAGCGCGATTGTGATAAGCCTTGCCGTAGGTCGGCTGCAGCCGCAACGCCTCATCGAAGAAGGTCAGGGCGGTCGCCCCATCGCCCCGGCTGACGAGGACCGCGCCCAGGGTGTTCCAGAGCCCCGCCGCCTCGGGATTGGCCACGAGGGCGGTCCGCAGGATCTGGATCGCCTCGTCGTAGCGGTGCGCCTCGCCGAGGGCGCAGGCCAGGTTGTTGATCGCCTCCAGGTCGCCCGGACGGCTGTCCAGGAAATGGGTGAAGAACTGGGCGGCCAGGTCGGGAAGGCCCAGGCGGAAGGCCAGGCGGCCCAGGTCGCCGGCCACCGGCCCATGGTCGGGCAGCAGCTTCAGCGCCGCCTCGTAGCAGCGCATCGAGCTGCCGAAGTCGCCCAGCTTCTCGCGCGAGACGCCCAGAACGTGCCAGGCGATCCCCTGACGCTCGTCGCGGCCCAGGGCGGCCAGGGCAAGTTGCTCGCCCCGGCCGTAGTCGCGCGCCCGCAGCGCCCAGATCGCGCCGTTCAGCAGCTGGACCATGTCGAGGTCGGCCAGGTGATCGACCGCCGCCTGGATCTCGCCCAGGGACTCGGCCGAGGCCGCGTCGCCCAGGGTCGGCGTGGCCAGGGCGGGTCGAGCGCCGGGCGTGGCCGTCTCGAAGGCGTCCGACGCGCCTTGCAGACGCGCCATCAGCGCGGCCTGGGCGTCGACGGGCTTTGAGCTGGCTTCCATGTCGAACCCCTGGAACACGAACGCTTCGGGCGGACCCTAGCCTCCCGCGCCTTAACCATGTGTTGGTGGGTGTATCACGGTCGGGCCTGTGGCGGGGGTCGCGCAAGGCCGCGCGTTAGGCCGTGATCGGAATTTCACGCTCACACTTTGCAATCGGCGTTGGAAGGTCTATATGTGATCCATCCCTTTTGCTCAATTTCAGCATAAGGGGCGACGCCGGAGCGGGATTTAACGATTTGTCCTCCGTTTCCGGCGTTTTTTGAGGCCCTGGAAATGCTCAGTTTGAGCATAAGCGAGGATCACATGGCCGACGGCTTCGCGCCCCATGAGGCGTCTTTGGCCTTCACCCCGGCTATCGAGGCTGAGACCGCCTCGATGTGGGAGAAGGTCAAGCACCACGTGACCCCGCTGGAATGGCAGCTCCACGCGCCGCTGATCGCCGAGATCAATCGGCTCAAGCGCGAGAAGAACGCCGTCATCCTGGCCCACAACTACATGACGCCCGAGATCTTCCACGGCGTGGGCGACTTCGTCGGCGACAGCCTCGCCCTGGCCCGCGAGGCGGCCAAGTGCGACGCCGCCGTGATCGTCCAGGCCGGCGTGCACTTCATGGCCGAGACCAGCAAAGTGCTGGCCCCCGAGAAGAAGGTGCTGATCCCCGACCTGAAGGCCGGCTGCAGCCTGGCCTCCTCGATCACCGGCGCCGACGTGCGGCTGATCAAGCAGCGCCACCCGGGCGTCCCGGTCGTCACCTATGTCAACACCACCGCAGACGTGAAGGCCGAGACCGACATCTGCTGCACCAGCGCCAACGCCGTGCAGGTGGTCGAATGGGCCGCGCGCGAGTGGGGCGTCGACAAGGTCATCCTGATCCCCGACGAGTTCCTGGCCCGCAACGTCGCGCGCCAGACCAGCGTCAAGATCATCGCCTGGGCCGGCCGCTGCGAGGTGCACGAGCGCTTCACCGCCCAGGACATCGCGGACATGCGCTTCGCCTGGCCGGAAGCCGAGATCCTGGCCCACCCCGAGTGCCCGGCCGAGATCCTGGAAGCCGCCGACTTCGCCGGCTCGACGGCGGCGATGAACGACTATGTCGCGCTCCGGAAGCCCAAGCAGGTGGTGCTGATCACCGAGTGCTCGATGGCCTCCAACGTCCAGGCCGAAAGCCCCGGGACCCAGTTCATCGGCCCCTGCAACATGTGCCCGCACATGAAGCGGATCAGCCTGAAGAACATCCACGACGCCCTGCTGCACGACCAGTTCGAGGTGACCGTCGATCCGTCGGTGGCCATCCGCGCCAAGCTGGCCGTCCAGCGGATGATCGACCTGCCGCCGCCGACGGTCCCGGCCCGCTACGATCTGGTAAAGGCCCAGCACCACGTGGACGTGGAGCTGATCTAGGGCCTTCGCCCCGTTCGCGTCCCGAGTTCTCGGCCTTCCGTCCGTCGGAAGGAGTGGAGTGTGAAATGACCGACCGCGTAACCTTCGACGGCCCCGTGATCCTCGGGGCGGGCCTGGCGGGCCTCACGGCCGCTCTTTCCGCGACCCAGGGGGCGGCCGGCAAGGCGCTCGTGCTGTCGCCGACGCCGCTGGCGACCGGCTGCTCCAGCGCCTGGGCCCAGGGCGGCATGGCCGCGGCCCTGTCGGACGAGGACGCCCCGGCCCTGCACGCCGCCGACACCCTCGCCGCCGGCGCGGGCCTCTGCGATCCGCACGCCGTCGAGTTGCTGACCACTGAGGGCCCCGCCGCCGTCCGCGCCCTGGCCGCCCTCGGCGCGCCGTTCGACCGCCAGGCGGACGGCCAGTTCGTGCTGAGCCTGGAGGCCGCCCACGCCAAGGCCCGGGTCGCCCGGGTCGGCGGCGACGGGGCCGGGGCGGCGATCATGGCCGCCGTGATCGCCACGGTCCGCGCCACACCCGCCATCAAGGTCCGCGAGAACGCCCGCGCCCGCCGCCTGCTGCAGGACAAGACCAGCCGCGTTGTCGGCGTGCTGGCCGAAATCGACGGCGACCTGGTCGAGATCCTGGCGCCCGCCGTGATCCTGGCCACGGGCGGAGTCGGCGGTCTCTACGGCATCACCACCACGCCCGCCCAGGTGCGCGGCGAGGGCCTGGGCCTGGCCGCCCTGGCCGGCGCCGAGATCGCCGATCCCGAGTTCGTCCAGTTCCACCCGACCGCCATCGACATCGGCAAGGACCCCGCGCCCCTGGCCACCGAGGCCCTGCGTGGCGAGGGGGCGGTCCTGCGCGATGCGAGCGGCCGCGCCTTCATGGCCGACTACCACCCGGCCCGCGAGCTGGCCCCGCGCGACGTGGTGGCCCGCGCCATCCACGCCGAACGGACGGCCGGCCGCGGCGCGTTCCTCGACGCCACGGCTGCCGTGGGCGAGCACTTCCCGCACGAGTTCCCCGCCGTCTTCGCCGCCTGCATGGGCGCGGGCGTCGACCCGCGCGTCCAGCCGATCCCGGTGACCCCGGCGGTGCACTATCACATGGGCGGGGTGGCCACGGATCTGGACGGCCGCACCAGCCTGCCCGGCCTGCTGGCCGCCGGCGAATGCGCCGCCACCGGCGTCCACGGCGCCAACCGTCTGGCCTCCAACAGCCTGCTGGAAGCCGCCGTCTTCGGCGCTCGCGCCGGTCGCGCCGCTCGCGACCTCAAGATGGGCGGCGAGCCGCTGGCGACCACGCGGACGCCGGACCTGCCCGACGCCGCGCTCCAGACCCTGCGCCAGGCCATGAGCCGCGACGCCGGCGTCATCCGCGACGCCGACGGCCTGGCCCGCCTGGTCAGCGTGCTCGACGGTCTGGAAGCCGAGCATGCCGGTCCTGGGGGCCCGGCCCCGACCCTGGTCGCCGCCCAGCTGATCGCCCGCGCCGCCCTGGCCCGCCAGGAAAGCCGGGGCGGCCACTTCCGCGCCGACTTTCCCGAAACGGTCGCGCCCCATCGCACCTTCCTGACCCTCGACGCCTCCCAGGCCGCCTTGCGCTACGCCGCGGAATAGCGGCACATAACGGGAACGGAGGCTTTGCCATGACGGCGACGAACCCAGGCTTCGAGGAGCGCGGTGACACCGAGTTCCTGTTCGACTTCGACCAGTTCGAGCTGATGGACCAGGCCGGCGTCTTCAACGGCGTCGAAGGGCGCGTCGAACTGATCGAGGGGAAGGTTCTTCAAATGGCGCCGACCTCACCCGACCATTCAAGCGCTTCGAATGACGTCGCCGTATCGCTCACCAATAAACTCACGGCCCAGGGTCTCTATCGTACGGCCTTCCGCGTTCTGCCCAATGCGACTCTCAAAATCGGCGAGCGGAGCGCGCCCGAGCCCGACGTCCTCGTTGCTCGTCCTTTCGCAGATCACAAGTATCCCGAGCCGAGCGACGTCGCGCTGGTGGTCGAGGTCTCCATCTCCACGCGCGACAGCGACTTGACGTCCAAGAGCCGCCTCTATGCTCAGGCCCGCATCCCCGAATACTGGGTGGTCGAGCCCGAGACCCGCAAGCTTACGGTCCATCGCGAGCCCCAGCCTGACGGGACCTGGGGATCGGTCACCGTCCTGGAGGGCGACGCCTACGTGTCGCCGCTGTTCTCGTCCCAGATCCATATCCCGCTGTCGGAGCTGTTTTGAGCGTTTCCCTGTCTCCCCTCCCCGACCTGCTGGTCCGCCCGCTCATCGACATGGCCCTGGCCGAGGACCTGGGCCGCGCCGGCGACATTACCGGCCAGGCCTGTGTGGATCCGGACGCCCGGCTGTCGGTCACCTGGGGCGCACGGCAAGACGGCCGGATCGCGGGCCTGTCCTGCGCCCGCCTGGCCCTGGCCGCCCTCGACCCGACCGCCCGCTTCGAGGTCGTCACCCCCGACGGGGCCGACGCCGCGCCGGGCGCGATCCTGGCCCGCGCGGAAGGCAACGCCCGCGCCGTGCTGGCCGCCGAGCGCACCGGGCTGAACCTGCTGGGCAAGCTGTCGGGCATCGCCACCCTGACCCGCGCCTATGTCCGCCTGGTCGAGGGCACGGGCGCCACGATCGTCGACACCCGCAAGACCACGCCCGGCCTGCGGGCGCTGGAGAAGTACGCCGTGCGCTGCGGCGGCGGGATCAATCATCGCTTCGGCCTCGACGACGCCATCCTGATCAAGGACAACCACGTCGCCGCCTGCGGCGGAGTGGGCGAAGCCGTCCGCCGGGCCCGCGCCTTCGCCGGCCACCTGGTCAAGGTGGAGGTCGAGGTCGACGGCCTGGACCAGCTGGAGGACGCCCTCAAGTACGGCCCCGACGTGGTCATGCTCGACAATTTCAGCCTCGACGACCTGAAGACCGCCGTGTCCCTGGCCAGGGGCCGGGCGGTGCTGGAAGCCTCCGGCGGCGTCAACCTGACCACCGTGCGCGCCATCGCCGAGACCGGCGTGGACGTCATCAGCGTCGGCGCCCTGACCCACTCGGCCCTGAACCTGGACATCGGCCTGGACGCGGTTTGAGGGCGCAGGCCGCCGTCGCCTGGTCGGACGTTGGCCGTCGCCCACCACGCTTTGCTTCTCTCGCCCAACCTTCGGTACTGCGACAGACCGCCTCAGACCTTGAACGACAGCGGTTTCTTAACCGTGTTCAGTCATAAGGTGCCGGTCCCGACCGTTCGCGGGACGGGGCGGAGCATGTCGGGGCCTTGCAGCCAAGTCAGTACATCAACCTGGACAAGGCCAAGGCGCTGATCGTCGACGACAACCCCCAGTCGCTCGACATCCTGGTCGGCGTGCTGACCAGCTTCGGCCTGCGCAACCTAGTGCGCAAGGCCGACGGCAAGGAAGCCCAGGAAGAACTGAAGTACCAGGCCTTCGACCTGATCCTGGCCAACGGCAACCTGCCGGAGATGGACGGCTACGACCTGACGCGCTGGCTGCGCCGCGAGGCCGACGAGACCAACCGCATGACGCCGGTGATCCTGGTCACCTCCCACACCCGTCGCAGCCAGGTCGAGAAGGCCCGGGACTGCGGCGCCAATTTCATCGTCACCAAGCCGATCTCGCCGGCCATCATGCTGGAGCGCATCCTCTGGGTCGCCCGGGGCGACCGGATGTTCATCGAGTGCGAAGGCTATGTCGGTCCCGACCGCCGCTGGCGCAACCTGGGTCCGCCCGTTGAGTTCCCCGACGGCCGGCGCCGCGACGATCAGTCCATTGAACTGGGCGAGTTCGAAGGCGCTAATATGAGCCAGGACGAGCTGGACGCCCTGATCAAACCCATGAAGTCGATCGCATGACCCAGGTCAAAAAGAGCCGCATGAAGCCCCGCCTGGGCCAGCTGATGACCCAGAAAGGCGGGATGTACGTGGCCGAGGCCCTCAAGCGCGCCGACGCCACGCTGGAAACCCTGCGCGAGCCGTCGCTGAGCGGCATCGACGACTACATCACCGCCATGGACGCCCTGCTGGTCTCCGGTCAGGACGAAGGGGTCGTGATCGAGCGCCTGTACGCCAAGGCCGGCGATATCGTCAGCCTCAGCGGCGCCGAGCGCAACGAGGCCGTCCAGATCGCCGCCCGCTCGCTGTGCGACCTGCTGGACGAGGCTACGGGCCTGACCCCGTCGATCGTGGCCGGGATCAAGGTCTACATCGCCTCGATCAAGCTGCTGCACCGCGCGCCCGACAATCCCGACCTGCAAGGGCCCATCCTGCAGGGCCTGGCGGCGGTGCTGGAAAAGCAGCGCGGCGAGAGCAAGGCCGCCGCCGACTAGGTTTCTGGTCTGCTAGAGGGCCACTCCCCTTTTTATCGTCATCCCGGGCCTTGTGCCCGGGATGACGACACCCGGAGGGCGGGCTGAAGCCCTCTACCGCTTGCCCCGCAGCCACGGCGCCAGGCGGTCCTGCAGGGGCTGGTCGATATAGGTGTGGAAGGCCCAGGCGGCGGCCATGGCGATCGGGAACGAGGCCAGCCACATCAGCCACTGCCAGCCGATGCCGATCGGCACGGTCTCGATCAGCTTGTGCACCGCGCTCCAGTAGATCACGCCCACGAAGATGTGGGTGATGAACAGGGCGAACGACAGCTTGGCGCCTTCCTCGATCCAGGCCTGGGGATGGCGGACCGGCAGGCGGCCCGCGCCCAGCACGATGGCCGCGATGGCGATCAGGCACGGGATGTCGAAGATCAGCTCGTCGGGCAGGGCGTAACGGTCCAGCGGCTGCATGGCGACCAGCACGACGATCCCGCCGACCAGCAGGGCCTTGGCGGCCTTCTCCGAGGGCCAGTTCATCTCGACCGCCCGCGCCAGGCAGACGCCCAGGACGAACAGCGGCAGGGCGCGCACGACGCCGAAGCGGAACTGCAGGTCCGACAGGGCGTGGTGGAACACCAGACGCGCCAGCCCCTCGCAGGCCGCGAAGGCCAGGGCGCCGATCAGCGGCAGGATCCAGGGATGGCGCACCTTGTCGGCCGCCCGCCACAGCCACGGGAACACCGCGTAGCAGACGATCAGGGCCGACAGCGACCAACTGGGCAGGTTCCAGCCGTCGCTGTTGAAGCCCCAGGCGTGGACCAGCAGGGCCTGGACCGGCAGCTGGTCCCAGGCGAAGCGCGAGGGCTTGTGGGCGTCGGTGCCCATCGCGTTCAGCACCAGCACCAGGGCGGCCATCATCAGGAGGACGATCAGGTGCCCCGGCCAGACCCGGCCGACCCGGCGCACCCAGAAGCGGCCGTGGCTGATCCGCCCGCTCAGGGTCGAGGCCCCGTAGGCCCGGCCCAGCACGTAGCCCGACAGCATCAGGAAGAAATCCGTCGCCAGGAACCCGCGCGAGAACACCTGGCCGAAGCGCTCGATGCGCATCGGGCCCTCGGCCCCGAAGTGGTAGATCACGATCAGCAGCGAGGCGACGAAGCGCAGCAGGTCCAGCGCGCCGCCTCGCGTGAAGGCGCGCAGCGGCTTGACGGCGACGGGCGTCGCCTCTTCGGACGCGATCGGGGAAAGGACGGGTGCGTTCACAACCTCCGTGCCTTAACAAAGCCGGGCGGCTCGGGAAAGCGCGCGCAGCCCCCGTGCGCGCGTCACGGCGACACAGGTTGAGATTGTGGCGGATGAGGCGCGGTTTTTGCCAACACCCTCTCAAAGAGAGAGGGTTTGTAGGGGCGGCCATCCGCTTCGCCTCGTTGCAAAATCCACGAGCCGCCCCATCTGTAACTTCATCAGTATCTAATCGGACCACCCCGCCATGACCGCCCGCCAACCTGTCCTGTTCCTCGGCCACGGCTCGCCGATGAACGCCATCGAGGACAACGCCTGGAGCCGCGCCTGGGCCCGGCTGGGCGCCGAGCTGCCGCGCCCCAAGGCGGTGCTGATGGTCAGCGCCCACTGGGAGACGCGCGGGGCCAGCGCGGTCAGCGCGTCGGAGCATCCCGAGACCATCCACGACTTCGGCGGCTTCCCCCAGGCCCTGTTCGACGTGCGCTACGACGCGCCCGGCGATCCGGCCCTGGCCCAGCGGGTGGCGCAGCTGCTGGCGCCCGACCCCGTGGTCCAGCATCCGACCCGGGGCCTGGACCACGGCGCCTGGGGCGTGCTGCGGCCGATGTATCCCGACGCCGACGTGCCGGTGGTGCAGCTCTCCCTGGATCGCGGCCGCCCCGACCGCTGGCACTACGAGGTCGGGAAGCGCCTGGCGCCCTTGCGCGACGAGGGCGTGCTGATCGTCGGCAGCGGCGACATCGTCCACAACCTGCGCGCCGTGAACTTCCGCACCGGCGAGGTCCCGGAGTGGGCGCCGCGCTTCAACGACAAGGCCAAGGCCCTGATCGCCGCCGGTGACCACGAGCCGCTGATCGACTGGCGCGGCCTGGGCCCCGACGCCGAGGCCTCGATCAACAGCGCCGAACACTACCTGCCACTGCTCTACGTGCTGGGCGCCCAGGACAGGGGCGAGCCGGTATCGTTCTTCACCGACGACGTCTTCGCGGCGATCTCGATGACGAGCGTGCGGGTGGGGTAGGACCAATCTCCACCCACGCTCCAAATCTCACCGTCATCCCGGGCCTTGTGCCCGGGATCCCTGGTTCAGCTCGCAGGTGAAGTGCAATGGCGCACCAGCGCGCCACACCGCTGCACTTGCGGCGGACAGAGGGGTCCCGGGCACAAGGCCCGGGATGACGGTTTAGAGCGACGAAGGAAAAGCGCTGAACACATCGTCGCATCCAAACCCGCTCCAACCGGGTTCTCCCCCTCATGACCTACCACCTGCATTACTGGCCCACGATCCAGGGGCGCGGCGAGTTCGTACGGCTGGCGCTGGAGGAGGCCGGCGCCGCCTATGTCGATATGGCGCGCGGCGACGAGAAGGACGGCGGCGGCGAGAAGGCCCTGATGGCCGATATCGGCGACCACGACCACCCGTCCTTCGCCCCGCCCTATCTGGTCGACGGCGACCAGGTGATCGGCCAGACGGCCAACATCCTGCTGTACCTCGGCCCCAAGCACGGCCTGGCCCCGCGCGACGAGGCCGGGCGGCTGTGGGTCAACCAGCTGCAGCTGACCATCGCCGACCTGGTGGCCGAGGCCCACGACGTCCACCATCCGGTGGGCATGGGGCTCTACTACGAGGACCAGAAGGCCGAGGCCGCCCGACGGGCGCAGGAGTTCCGCACCGCGCGGATGAAGAAGTACCTGGGCTGGTACGAAACGGTGCTGGAGAAGGCGCCGGCCGGGGGCTGGCTGACGGGCGCGGACCTGACCTATGCCGACCTGTCGCTGTTCCAGGTGGTGGAAGGCCTGCGCTATGCTTTCCCACACGCGATGAAGCGGCTGGAGCCGAAGCTTGAGCGGGTGATCGCCGTGCGCGACGCGGTGGCGCAGCGGCCGAATATCGCCAAGTACCTGGAGTCGAACCGGCGGCTGCCGTTCAGCACGGAGGGGATCTTCCGGCATTATCCGGAGCTAGATCCGGCCTGAGGGCCGCTCACAACCAATTCGTTGTCATCCCGGAAGCCTCGCAGAGGCTGTCCGGGACCCTGGGGACTGGGCAGATGCATTGCGGTTCGCCTGGGTCCCGGACAAGCGCTGCGCGCTTTCCGGGATGACAACCATTTAGGTTAGTCGATCAGCTCGACGGCGTGCTGCTGGCCATCACGTCGACGCGGCGCCAGGTCTGCGACTTGCACAGGAAGCCGCCGATCAGGCAGCCCTTGGCCTTCATGGTGGTGGCGTTGGGGAAGTCGGCGGTGCCGTTGAAGTTCATGTTCAGGTCGGGCACGAACACCTTGCCCTTCCAGCTTCCGTTCTTCTGGAGCTGAAAGTCGCGCAGCAGCTGCAGGCCCACCAGCTCTGGCGTGCCGCCCTTCTTGGCGTCGGCCTTGGCCTCGTCATTGGCCCAGACCACGACCCCGCAGGCCTTGCCGCCGCCGCAGGGCTTGATCTCGACGTGGACGCTGTTCTTGGGATTGCGCCAGACGCCGTAGTTGAAATCTTCGGCCAGGGCCGGCGAGGCCGAGGCGGCCATGAGGCCGGCGGCCGTGGTCAACACGACGAGAAACGACTTGATCCGACGCATGCACGAGGTCTCCACCTGAGATCGTTGTGATGCAGGTTGGCGTTCGGATCAAGTCGGGCCTAAAGTCACGCTTCCTGCAACAACGCCTCGCCCGCCTTGCGCGCCGCGGCCCAGCGCTCGTCCATGCCCCGGCTGTAGAGGGCGGTGACACGTTCGCGCACGGCGTCCGGCGCGGTCTCCGGGCGGCCGGCGTGGAAGGGCGGATCGGGGGCGTATTCGACCGCCAGCTGGATGGCCTGGGCCGTCGCGTCGCCGGCGATCTCGGCCACGATGGTCAGGGCGAAGTCGATGCCCGCCGTCACCCCGCCGCCGGTGAAGACATGGCCGTCCCGCACCACCCGGGCCGGATCGGGCGTCGCGCCGAACAGGGCCAGCTGGTCGCGCCAGGCCCAGTGGCAGGCCGCCCGTTTGCCCTTCAGCAGCCCCGCCGCGCCCAGCACGAGCGAGCCGGTGCAGACCGAGGTCACATAGCGCGCTCCAGCCGCCAGCCGACGAACCTGGCCCAGATAGGCCTGGTCGGTCATGGCCTCCGTCGTGCCGAGGCCGCCCGGCACGCAGATCAGGTCGCACGCCTCGATGTCGGCCAGCCGGGACAGCTTGGCGAACACCAGGCCGTCGGCCTCGATCTCGCCGCCCGCCTCGCTGGCCACCGTCACCTGAGCCCCGGGCAGGCGGCAGAGGATCTGGTGCGGGCCGGTAAAGTCCAGGTGGGTGACGCCGGGAAACAGTGCGAACACAATGCGGAACGGCGCGGGCCCCTCTTTAGCGGTTTGGGTCATGGATCGACCTCCTGTTGACGCCGCAGCATCACCCGCCTAGCGTCTGACCGAAATGACAGAGTTCCCTCGAAATCCGCCAATGCAGAGCGGGCCCCGGAGGCGTTCATGGTCCGCGACATCGGCTTCCTGATCTTCCCTGACTTCCAGCTGCTGGACGCGGCCGGGCCGATCGCGGCGTTCGAGATCGCCGGGCGGCTGGTCCCCGGCGCCTACCGCCTGCACCTGCTGGCCCGCGACCCCGGGGCCGTGCCCAGTTCGTCCGGCGTGGCCATGACCGCCCAGGCCTTCGCCGAGGCTCCGCCGCTGGACACCCTGATCGTCTCGGGCGGCGAGGGCACGCGATCGCCGGCCATCTGCGAGGCCACCCTGGACTTCGCCCGCGCCGCCTTCCGCACGGCGCGGCGCACCGCCAGCGTCTGTTCGGGGACCTATGTGCTGGCCGCCGCGGGCCTGCTGGACGGGCGACGGGCCACCACCCACTGGCAGCGATCCAAGGACTTCCAGCGCCGCTACCCGACCGTGCGGCTGGAGCCCGACAAGATCTTCGTCCAGGACGGGTCGCTGTGGAGCTCGGCCGGAATCACCGCCGGCATCGACATGGCCCTGGCCATGATCGGCGCGGACCTGGGCGAAGAGGTCGCCCGCCGCACCGCCCAGCAGCTGGTGGTCTATCACCGCCGCCCGGGCGGCCAGTCGCAGTTCTCGGCCCTGCTGGACATGCGCGGCGGACGGTTCGACGGCCTGCTGGCCTGGGCCCGCGAGAACCTGTCCCTGCCCCTGACCGTCGACCAGCTGGCCGAGCAGGCGGCGATGAGCCCGCGCAACTTCGCCCGCCAGTTCACCGCCGAGACGGGCAGCACCCCGGCCAAGGCGGTGGAACGCCTGCGCGTCGAGGCCGCCCGCGCCCTGCTCGACAGCCAGCCCCTGCAGGTCGAAGACGTGGCCCTGGAGACCGGCTTCGGCGACCAGGAGCGCATGCGCCGCGCCTTCCTCCGCGCCTTCGGCCAGCCGCCCCAGGCGCTGCGGCGGATGAGAACCCTCTCCCAAAGGGAGAGGGAGGGGCCCGCGCGAAGCGCGGGAGGGTGAGGGGTTACACCCTCGACGATTTCCACGGACGCCCTAACGACGCGCCGTCAGACGTTTTACCCCTCACCCTCCCACCGCTACGCGGCGGGTCCCTCCCTCTCCCCATGGGAGAGGGTTTCGACTCGGCGCTTCAAAATCTCCAGCGTCTCGGTGTTGCAGCGCAGGATCTCGACCATCTCCTGCTGGCGCAGGGCGTCCAGCTTGTCGTGCAGCCGCATGATCTCCAGCTCGGCCCGCAGGTTGACGACATAGTCGTGCTCGGCGCTCAGTCGATCCTTCGCCGCCTGGCGGTTCTGGCTCATCATGATCACCGGGGCCTGGATGGCGGCCAGGGTCGACAGAATGAGGTTCAGGAAGATGAACGGATAGGGGTCGAAGGCCAGGTGCAGGGGCTTCAGCCCGATGTTCAGTCCCATCCACAGCAGCAGGCACAGCGAAAACCCGCCGATGAAGGCCCAGGATCCGCCGATCGCCGCCACCGTGTCGGCCAGGCGGTCCCAGTAGCCGCGGTCGTCGGACACCAGGGCCTGGTTCACTCCCGTGGGCGCCTCCGCGGCGATCAGGTCGATGACGCTGCGCTGCACGTCGTTCAGCGCAGCGTAGGAGACGCCCAGCAGGTCGCGGGACAGCTGGTCGAGGCGTTGGTCGGGGGTCATGGGCGGGCCTAACGTGAAGCTTTCTAGAAAGATGCGCCTGGAACGGCCGGACGCAAGCCGAGGCGATTGACGCCTCGCGGGCGGCGTCCGAGGCTGCCGACGTCGACTTGACGACACAGTCTAGAGCACAAGGAGAAATCGCATGGCCCACAAGTTCCAGATCAAGAAAAACAAGGCCGGCGAGTTCGTCGCCTACTTCGTCTACAACAGCGAGACCATCTTCTGGACCGAGGGCTACGCCTCGAAGGCGTCGGCGAAGAACGCCATCGAGTCGATCAAGAAGAACGGCCCCGACGCCGAGATCGACGACCAGACCGACTGAGCCGACGGCCAAGGGGGCGTGCGTCGACGCGCGCTCCCACCGCGCCCGACTTGACCGGCCCGCCTCCCGGGTTTCTGATCAGCGATAATAAACAAAAGCGGGAGGGACGCATGAGCGCCACAGCCAAAGGCCGCAAGGCCGTCTTCATCACGGGAGCCGCCAGCGGCATCGGCCTGGCCAGCGCCAAGCGCTTCGCCGCCGAGGGCTGGTTCGTGGGACTTTCGGACATCGACGTGACGGGCCTGAAGGCCGCCCTGATCGCCATCGGCCCCGACAACGGCGCGACCTTCCGGCTGGACGTGCGCGACCGCTCGGCCTGGACCTCGGTGCTGGCCGACTTCGCCAAGCTGACCGACGGGCGGCTGGACGTACTGCTCAACAACGCCGGGGTCGCCAGGTTCGGGCCGTTCGAAAGCCACGATGACGCGGACGTCGACCTGCAGCTGGACATCAACATCAAGGGCGTGATCACCGGCGCGCGGGCCGCCCTGCCGTGGCTGAAGGCCACGCCGGGCTCGCGCCTGATCAACATCTCGTCCTGCGCGGGCCTGTATGGCTCGCCCGGCCTGGCGGTCTATTCGGCCACCAAGTTCGCAGTGCGCGGCCTGTCGGAAGCGCTGGACATCGAGTGGAAGGCGCACGGCGTGACCGTGGCCTGCGTGATGCCGTGGTTCGTCGAGACGCCGATCCTCAACGCCGGCGCGCCGGGCAGCAACGCCAACATGGCGGACGTGCTCAAGAGCGGCGGCCTGCCGGTCTATCCCGTGGAGGACGCCGCCGAAACGATCTGGCGGGCCGTCCACGGGAAAGAGCTGCATTATTTCGTGGGCAAGCGGGCCAAGCAGATGCGCTTCGCCACCAGCCACATGCCCGGAGCCGTCAGGAAGCAGCTCCGGTCCCGGCCGCTCCTCCAGCAGACTTGATCGTCTCGCTCGGGGCCGAGGTCTTGGTCGGGTGCAGGGCCGGGGCCGAGGCGGGCTCGGGAACCGGACCCAGCGGGCCGCCCATGCCGCCGGCGACGGTCGCGGGCTTGTCCGTCACGACGACGGCGCTGGCCAGCTGGATCGGCGCGGCCTTGCCGTCGGCCGCGCCGGTGGTCGGCAGGCTGGCCAGGGTGACGGTCGGCAGCTCGTCGGCCGTCGACGGGCGCGGCGTGCGGCTGAAGGCGTCCGGCGCGCCCGAGCGACCGCCGAAGCGGTAGAAC
>JAGIBE010000244.1:0-14859 GCA_017744495.1 Caulobacter sp.
GCTGTGGACGGTGTTCACCACTCGCGAATACAGCCCCGATCAACTGGCCGCCTTCGAGGCGGCCGAGCGCAAGGTCGTGGCGGAGGCCGAGGCCCCGACGCGCACGGTCCGCGCGTACATGATCGGTGGCCTGGTCTGGACCGTGGCCGGCCTGCTGCTGGCCGCCGGCATCTTCGCCACGCGGCTGGAGAAGGAGCTCTATGTCCTGGCCGGCATGGTCGGCCTGTTCGGCTTGGCCCAGTTTGTCGCCGGCCTGCTGCGGCGGCGCGGACAGACCGCCAACGGCTTCTCGGACGTGGTCGAGGACCTATTCCGCATGCCCGCCACCATGAAGCAGTTGGCGGTGGTCCAGTTCTTCTCGTGGTTCGGCCTGTTCGCCATGTGGATCTACACGACCCCGGCCGTCGCCGCCTTCCACTACCATGCCGCCGACACCGCCTCGCGGGCCTATAACGACGGCGCCGACTGGGTGGGGGTGCTGTTCGCCATCTATAACGGCGTGGCGGCCCTGGCGGCCCTGGTGATCCCCAGCCTCGTCCGCGCCGTCGGCCGCAAGGTCGGCCACGCCCTGTGCCTTGGCCTAGGAGGGCTGGGCTTGGCGGCGGTCCCGCTGATCCGTGACCCCGGTCTTCTGTGGATCCCGATGATCGGCGTGGGCTTCGCCTGGTCGTCGATCCTGTCGGCCCCGTACTCGATCCTGGCCGGGGCGCTCCCCGCCCGGAAGATGGGCGTCTACATGGGCATCTTCAATTTCTTTATCGTCATCCCGCAGCTGCTGGCCGCGACCATCCTGGGCCTGCTGCTCAAGACCTTCTTCGGCGGCGAGGCGATCTGGGCCCTGGTCCTGGGCGCGGGCGGGATGCTGGTCGCCGCCGCCTGCGTGTTTCTGGTCCGAGACGTCGGCGAGTCCAAGGCTTCGCCGGCCGCGGCGCCGACGCCAGAAGTCCTGTCCAAAGCTTGAAGCGCGTCTCATCGACGCCGTCATTTCACGAGGTAGTTCTATGCGTTGCCTGAAGATGCTCGCGCTTGCTTCGGTGGCCGCCGCCGCGCTCGGCGTGGTCGCCCACGCCGAGACCCCCAAGGCCGACACCCCGACCACCTGGGCCTATGCCGCCAAGACCGGCGTCGGCGCGTCGTACGAGGCCTATGTCGACGGCGCCTACAAGGACGGCGGCCCGACGGGGGCGGTGTCGAAGGTGTGGTTCTCGATCGCCGACGGGACCCTGACCGAGACCATGTACGGCCTGATCCATGAGGCCCAGATCAAGCAACTTCGGGTGGCCGTGAAGACCGCCACCGGCCTCGCCGTCGAGGGCGCTGATACGACCTCCAAGACCGAATACCTGCACATCGACGCCGCCGGCCGGCCGCTGTCGCCCGCTTACAAGGTGACCACCACCGACAGGCAGGGCCGGTTCGAGATCGAGAAGCGGATCTTCACCGACCCCGACCGCAACAGCCTGTTCGTGCGGATCACGGTCCGCGCGCTGAAGGGGCCGGTGACGCCGTTCCTGGTGCTGGAGCCGCACATGGCCAACACCGGCGGCGGCGACACGGGCGCGGCGACCCCCGCCGCCCTGACCGCCTATGAGGGCAGGGCCTTCCTCAGCCTGAAGGGCGGCAAGCCGTTCGTGAAGGCCTCCGCGACGCTGCTGGGCGCCGACGCCCTGTCGGCGGTGAAGGGCGCGACCCTGACTGGCGGCGCCTCGGCCCAGGGCGCGATCGTCCTGACCGCCCAGTTGCCGCGGCAGGTCTCGAGCGAGGCGACCTATGACTTCGTGATCGGCTTCGGCGGCGACGCCAAGGCCGCTGACGCCGCCGCTTCGGCCACGCTGAAGACCGGCTACGGCGAGGTGCTGGCCCGCTTCAACGGCGAGGGCGACCGCGTGGGCTGGGAGGACTATCTGGCCTCGCTGACCGAGCTGCCGCGCTTGCGTGAGGCCTCCGAGGACGGCGGAAAGCTGGTTCAGGCCAGCGCCCTGATGCTGAAGGTGCAGGAGGACCGCACCTATGCCGGCGCCCTGATCGCCTCGCTGTCCAACCCCTGGGGCGACACGGTCGACGCCTCGAAGCCCTCGACCGGCTACAAGGCCGTCTGGCCGCGCGACTTCTACCAGTGCGCCATGGCCCTGGCGGCCCTGGGCGACAAACAGACCCCGCTGGCGGCCTTCCACTATCTGCCGCAGGTGCAGGTGAAGGCGGACACCAAGGGCAATACCGGCGTCGGCGGCTGGTTCCTGCAGAAGACCTGGGTGGACGGAACCACCGAATGGGTCGGCGTCCAGCTGGACCAGACGGCCATGCCGATCATGCTGGGCTGGAAGCTGTGGAAGCTGGGCTGGCTGTCCGAGGCCGATCTGAAGACCTACTACGGCAGGATGATCAAGCCGGCGGCCGACTTCCTGGTCGACGGCGGCAAGGTCGGGATCGGCTGGAACCACGAGACGATCAAGCCGCCCTTCACCCAGCAGGAGCGCTGGGAAGAGCAGGGCGGCTATTCGCCCTCGACCACGGCGGCGACCATCGCTGGCCTAGTCACGGCGGGCGACATCGCCGAACTGGCGGGCGACGCGGCGGGCGCGGCCCGCTACCGCGCCACGGCCGACGCCTATTCGGCCAAGGTCGAGGCTCGGATGGTCACCACCAAGGGGCCGTTCGGCGACGGGACCTACTATGTCCGCCTGAACCAGAACGAGGACCCCAACGACCACGCCCCGATCGGCGCCGCCAACGGCCAGATCGCCCCGCCCAAGGACCAGGTGGTCGACGGCGGCTTCCTGGAGCTGGTCCGCTACGGCGTGCGCCGGGCCGACGACGCGGCCATCGTCGGCAGCCTGCCGGAGCTGGACGACACCAGCCGGGCCGACCTCTACCGCGTGCGCTACGACTTCAAGTTCCCCGGCGTCGAGGGCGAATATCCGGGCTGGCGGCGCTACGACGTCGACGGCTACGGCGAGGACGCCCAGACCGGGGCAAACTACGGCGTGGGCGGCAAGATGAGCCCGGGCCAGCGCGGCCGGGTCTGGCCGATCTTCACCGGCGAGCGCGGCCACTATGAGCTGGCGCTGGCTGGCCTGCACGGCAAGCCCGACGCCGCGGCGATCCGGAAGATCCGCGACCGCTACGTCAAGGCCATGGAGCTGTTCGCCAATGACGGCCTGCTGATCCCCGAGCAGGTTTGGGACGGCATCGGGCCCAATCCGCACGGCTATGCGCGCGGCGAGGGCACGGACTCGGCCACGCCCCTGGCCTGGTCGCACGCCGAATACGTCAAGCTGCTGCGCTCGGTCAGCGACGGCCAGGTCTGGGACCGCTACGAGCCGGTGGCGGCGCGCTACGCGAAGTAGAACGGCTAAGCTTCGTTCGCACCGGTGGAAATCGGCGCGGACGAAAGCTTCACTTTTGAAGCGTCACCTTAAGGGTAGCTCGAACAGCGCGCCCTCGAAGGTGTCGGCGCCGCGTCCGATCCCGGCGACGGCGGCCGACATCCGGCCCGCGCGGCCCAGCGCCGCATCGGCCAGGCTGACCAGCAGCGGGTTCGGGGTGGCGTAGGGCGCGGCCGCGCGCAGGGCCTGGGCAATGTCGCGCTCGGAGCGGTCCGGGGCGCGCTGGCAGGCGATGATGAAGGCGGTGGCCGTCGAGCGGCTGACCCCGGCCCAGCAGTGGACCAGCATCGGCCGCGCGGCGTCCCAGCCGGCGGCGAAGTCCAGGAGGCGGGCGACCAGGGCCGCATCGGGCGCGGTGTAGCCCTCGCGGGGTTCGTTGACGTCGTGGAAGGCCAGCCGCAGGTGGGCGTCGCCGAGGTCCGAGGTCGGCCAGACAGCCTCGCCCGTCGGGGACAACAGGCTGACCAGGTGCGAGGGCCGGTGCAGGGCCCGGGCCGTCTCGACTTGGCTGAGAGGGCAGACCAGCAGGGTCATCGGATCGCCAGCGAAGCGGAGACGCCCAGTATAGTCCCCAGTTCGCAGACCTGCTCGATCCCGCCCAGCACGTCGCCGGTGTGGCCGCCGATCAGTCGCCGCGCCGTCAGGGTCAGGGCCGCCGCCAGCACCGCCCCGACCACCGCGCCCGCCAAGCCGGGCCAACCCAGCAGCGCCAGGGGCCAAAGGCCCGAGACGGCGGCGATCAGCAGCTCGAACGGCCGCACGCCGTCGGGCGCAGGCTTGTACTTGGCGTCGTCGCGGTCGCTGACGTGACGACCCAGCACCATGACTGCGACGGCGGCGACCCGGCCCGCGCCATGGGCGGCGACCAGGGCCAGGGCGGCGGTCGCCAGGGGCAAGGTCGCCAGGGCGGCGACCTTGATCGCCAGGGTCAGGCCCAGGGCCAGGACGCCGTAGGTCCCGACCCTGCTGTCCTTCATGATCTCTAGGCGGCGCACCGGCGTCTGGCCGCCGCCCAGGCCATCGGCGGTGTCGGCTAGGCCGTCCTCGTGGAAGCCGCCGGTCACCAGCACCCCGACGGCCACGGCCAAGAGGGCCGGCAGCGGCCCGCTCCACACCTGTCCCGCCGCCAGCAGCACCCCGGCCCCGATCGCGCCGACCAGCAGGCCAACGAGCGGATAGTAGCGGGCGGCGCGGGTGATCCAGTCCGGCCGAAAGTCGGCGAACGACGGGGCGGGCAGGCGGGTCAGGAACTGCAGGGCGCAGAAGAACAGCTTCAGCTGGCGCGGCATCAGTCGGGCTCGGCCAGCACGTCGGCCAGGGCCGCGACCTCGGTCAACAGATTGGCGGCCGCGACCAGCAGCGGGGCGGCCAGGGCCGCGCCGGTGCCTTCGCCCAGCCGCAGGTCCAGGTCCAGCAGCGGGCGCACGCCCAGGGTCCGCAGCATTAGCGGATGGCCGCGCTCGGCCGAGCCGTGGGCGAACACGCAGTAATCCAGGGCGGCGGGGACCAGGCGAACGGCGGCCAGGGCGGCGGCCGTGCTGATGAAGCCGTCGATCAGGGCCACCCGTCGCATTGAGGCCGCGCCCAGCACGGCGCCGGCCATCATGGCGATCTCGCAACCGCCGAACTGGGCCAGCACGTCCAGCGGCTGGATCGCGTCGGAGCGCCAGGCGGCGCGGGCGATGCCGGCCTGCTTGCGCGCCAGGCCGGCGGCGTCGTGGCCGGTGCCCTGGCCGACGCAGACCTCGAGCGGCGCGTTGGCCAGGCGGTGCATGATCAGGGCGGCGGACGAGCTGTTGCCGATGCCCATCTCGCCCAGGGCGATGACGTCGGCGCCGTCGGCGGCGGCCGACCGGGCGATGTCGGCCCCCTTGACGATGGCCGCCAGCACCTCGTCCGGCGTCAGGGCCGGCTCGCGGGCGGCGTTGCGGGTTCCGCGCCGGACCTTGGCGGCGATCAGCTCGGGATGCTCGGGCAGGTCGGCGTCCACCCCGGCGTCCACCACCCGCATCTGCACGCCCGTGGCGCGGGCCAGGGCGCTGACGCTGGAGCGGCCCGACAGGAACAGCCCGACCATGGCGGCTGTGATGCTGGACGGATAGGCCGAGACGCCTTCCTCGGTCAGGCCGTGGTCGCCGGCGAACACGTAGAGGTCGGTGCGGGCGATGCGCGGGTCCAGGCGGTTCTGGATCAGGCCGATCCGCACCGCCAGGTCCTCCAGCCGGCCCAGGGATCCGGGCGGCTTGGCCTTGCCGTCGACGAGGGCGCGCAGGGGCGGTTCGAGCGCGGCGTCGACCGGGGTGATGGCGGCGGTGAGGGCGGAAAGCGTGGTCATGATGGACTTGGTAGCCGAAGGGAGGGTTATTGGGCGAGGGCGACGATCAGGCCGATCGCCAAGGGGATCAGCCAGAGCAGGAAACAGGCGCGGCGATAGAGCTTCAGGCCCCGTTCGAGATCGGCGACGGTCGGGTGCGATCCGTCGCCGAAGATTGGCCGGGCGACGGTCTCGCCGTCGTAGCGGGCGTCGCCGCCGAGCTGAATCTCCAACGCGCCGGCCATGGCCGCCTCGGGCCAGCCGGCGTTGGGCGAGGCGTGCTTGCCGGCGTCGCGCAGCATCACTCGCCAGCCGCAGCCCCCGGCCAAGGCGATCAGCGCGCCGGCCAGCCGCGCGGGGACCAGGTTCAGCAGGTCGTCCGTCCGCGCCGAGGCCCAGCCGAACGTCCGCCAGCGCGGCTCCATGTGGCCCACCAGGCTGTCGGCGGTGTTGATGCATTTGTAGGCGAACAAGCCCGGCAGGCCGCCGACCAGCAGCCAGAAGGCCGGGGCGACGACGCCGTCGTTGAAGCTCTCGGCCAGGCTCTCCAGGGCGGCGGCGGCGACGCCCTCGGCGTCGAGGGCCTGGGTGTCGCGGCCGACGATCCTGCTCACCGCCTCCCGCGCGGCCGGCGGGTCATCGGCTCGCAACGGCGCCAGGACGGCGGCGACGTGGTCGTGCAGGCTGCGCTGAGCCAGGCCCGTCGTGGCGATCGGGGCGACCAGCGTCAGGGCGGGCAGGCTCGATCCGAGCACGCCCTGCACCGCCAAGCCGAGCACGACGGCGGCGAGGACCAACAGCGCGACCAGAACCACGCCCAGCGTCCGACGGCGTCGGTGCGAGGTGGTCGGCCGGTTCCAGCGCCGCTCCAGGCCGTCGATCAGCGCGGCCGGCCAGGCCACCGGATGCGTCAGCTGGGACGGATAGCCCAACGTCGCCTCCAGACCCAAGGCCAGGGCCACGACCCACGGCCAGGGCGCGGTCTCATCCATCTGCGCGGCCGATCAGCTCGATCAGCGGACCGGCCGCGCCGGGGATGATGGCGGCTTCGACGCCGTAGGTCTGTTTCAGCACCGTCGGCGTCAGGGCCTCCAGCGGCGCGGCGTCGGCGATCAGGGCGCCGACGCGCAGCACCAGCACCCGGTCGGCCAGGCGCAGAGCCACGCCCAGGTCGTGCAGGGTCATCACCACGCCGTGCCCGTGCTCGACCGCGAAGGCGCGCATCAGGTCGACGGTGTCCAGTTGATGGCCCGGGTCCAGCCCGGCCAGCGGCTCGTCGGCCAACAGCCACGACGGCTCGCCCGCCAGCACCCGAGCCAGCAGGGCGCGGGCTCGCTCGCCGCCCGACAGGGTGGTGACGTCGCGGTGGGCCAGGCCCGTCACGCGGGTGCGGACCAGGGCGGCCTGAACGGCGGCGTGGTCGGCGTCGCTGAGGCCGCGCGCGCCGCTGTGCGGGGTGCGGCCCAGGCCCACCAGGGTCTCGACGTCCACGGCCCAGGCCACCTCGGGCGTCTGCGGCAGAAAGCCGATCCGCCGAGCGCGCTCGCGGTGGGCCAGGGCCAGGATCGGCGTCGTGTCGAGCGAGACTTGGCCGGTGTCGGGCCGCCTCAGCCCGGCCAAGCAGGCCAGCAGGGTCGACTTGCCCGCGCCATTGGGTCCCACGATGGCCGTGACCTCGCCAGGGCGGAACCGGGCGCTCACGCCATTTAGCACCGACTGGCCGCCCAGGGCGACGGTCAGGTTTTCCGCGATCAGATCGCTCATGCCCGCCTCCGTCATGCCAGCCTCCGGCGCATCGAGATCAACAGGGCCAGGAAGAACGGCCCGCCCACGGCGGCCATGGCCACGCCCAGGCGAACCTCCGCCGCCGAGGGCGTCAGCCGCACGACGATGTCGGCGGCCAGGACCAGGGCGGCGCCGGCGAAGGCGCTGGGCGCGAGCAGGGCGCCCGGCTGGTGGCCGACCAGCGGCCGCATCAGGTGCGGCACGATCAGGCCGACGAAGCCGATCATGCCGGTCACCGCCACGCTGGCGCCCGAGGCCAGGCCGACGCCGACGGCCAGCAGCACGCGGGTCAGGTTCAGGTCGATCCCCAGCGCCTTGGCCCCGGTCTCGCCCAGGGTCAGGGCGTTCAGCGCTCGGCCGAGCAGCAGCATCAGGCCCGAACCGACGGCGATGAACGGCAGGGCGCGCCAGACGTCGTCAGCGCTGCGGTCGGCCAGCGAGCCGAGCAGCCAGTTGATGATCTCCTGGGCCGCCCAAGGGCTGGGGGCCAGGCTGAGCGCCAGGGCGACCCCGGCGCTGGCGACGGTGTTGAGGATCACCCCGGCCAGGATGAAGGTGATGGTTCCGCCGGTCCCGCCGGCCAGGATCAGCATCACCGCCACCCCTACCACCGCCCCGATCATCGCCGCCGTGAACAGCAGCCAGGGGGTCGACAGGCTGAGGCTGAGATACATGGTCAGCACCGCGCCCAGGGCGGCCATGGACGAGACGCCCAGCACGCCGGGGTCGGCCAGCGGGTTGCGGGTGTAGCCTTGCATGGCCGCGCCGGAGAGGCCCAAGGCCGCGCCGACCGCGACCGCCAGGATGGTGCGGGGCACGCGCAGTTCGAAGATGATCGCCCAGCGCGGGTCGTGGGCGGCCTGGGACCAGGCGCTCCACGGCACCCAGACGCGGCCGGCCGTCAGCGACAGGCCGCTTAGCAACAGCACGAGCAGGGCGAGGCCGCCCAGCAGCAGGAGGCGCTTGCTCATGCGGCGGCTCCCAGGACCTGTCGGCGGGCGGTGGCCAAGGCGGCGGCGGTGTCCACCAGGCCCGGACCGCCGCAATAGAGCAGACGTTCGGGGAACACGGCCCGGGTCATGCGCACCGAGATGCTGGCCAAGGCCGGATGGTTGAGGATGCGTTCGGCGAAGGTGGAGGCGTTGGGGGCGGCCTGACCGGCCAGCAGCACCTCGGGCGGATCGGCCAGCAGGTTCTCTAGCGAAACGTTGCCCCACTTCTTCAGCCCATAGCGCTCGGCGACGTTCACGAAGCCGGCGCGGCGCATCATCTCGTCGACCAGGGTGCCGTGTCCGGCGGCGAAGCCGTTGGGCTGGAAGACTAGGGCCGTGACCGGGCGCGCGCCGGGCCTGGGCGCGCCCTTGGCCATGGCCGCATCGACCCGTGCGATCAGCGCTTCGCCGCGCTCAGGATGGCCGGCGGCCTCGGCGATGCGGCGAATCTGGGCCTGGTTCTCGACCCAGCTGTTGGGCACCTTGAACAGCTCGGTGCGGATGCCCAGCCGCTTCAGCGCCGCGCGGGTGGCGGGCGAGGAGTGGGCGGCAGTCAGCACCACATCGGGCCGCAAGGCGATCACCTCCTCGGCGCTCTCGTAGGTGATCGGATAACTCAGGGCGATCGCGGCGATGCTCGACTGCTGTGGATCGCGGGCGTAGTGGCTCAGCGCCACGATCTGGGCGCGGTCGGCCACATGGACCAGCACGGCGTCCAGGCACGGATTCAGTGAGATCACGCGGGGCAGGGCGCGGCCATTCGCGGTACCGCCCGCCAGGCTCGCTGCTACCCCCGCGCCGACCGCGGTACGTCGGGTGAGACCGGTCAAAACTCCACCCCCCGCTGGGCCTTGAAGCCCTGTTCGAACGGATGCTTGACCAGTGTCATCTCGGTGACCAAGTCGGCGATTTCGAGAAGCTGCGGCTTGGCGTTGCGGCCGGTCAGGCAGACGTGCTTGTCGTTGGGACGGGCCTTCAGGACCGCCACCACCTCGTCGATGTCGAGATAGTCGTAGCGCAGGGCGATGTTGATCTCGTCCAGCAGGACGAAGTCGAGCTTCGGATCGGCGATCATCTCCTGCGAGGTGCGCCAGGCGGCCTGGGCGGCGGCGATGTCGCGCTCGCGGTCCTGGGTGTCCCAGGTGAAGCCCTCGCCCATGACCTCGTAGCGGACCTGCTCGGGGAACTTGCTGAAGAACAGCCGCTCGCCGGTCTTCCACTTGCCCTTGATGTACTGGACGACGCCGACCTTCAGGCCCCAGCCCAAGTTGCGCGCCACCATGCCGAAGCCGGCCGAGGACTTGCCCTTGCCGTCGCCGGTGTGGACCAGCAGCAGGCCCTTCTCGAGCGTCTTGGTCTCCATCATCGCGTCGCGCTCGGCCTTGAGGGCCTTCATGGCTTCCGCATGTTTGGCGTTCAGATCGTCGGACATCACAGGGTCTCCAGGGCGTCGGCGAGACGGCGCCAGTCGGTTTCGGGGCCGGGCAGGCCGAAGCGGATCAGGGTCTCGTCCCAGGGGAAGGGGCGGGTGAGGATCCCGGCGCGGGCCAGGACCTCGAAGCGGCGCGGCGCGTCGGCGGCGCGCGTCAGGCGAAACAGGGTCGTGCCGCCGGCGATCTCGAAGCCGGCGCGGCGGAGCAGGCGGTCCAGCTGCACGGTGTCCTCGATCAGGCGCGACCGGGTCTGGGCCGCCCAGGCGACATCGGGATAGGCGGCCAGGCCCGCGGCGATCGTTGGGCCCGAGACCGGCCAGTCGCCCAGGGCCCGGCGGACGCGGGCGGCCAGGGCCGGCTCGGCGATCAGGAAGCCCAGCCGAACCCCGGCCAGGCCGTGGAACTTGCCGAACGAGCGCAGGACAACCAGTCGCTCGAAGCCGGGAGAACTCGCCTGGGCGCCCACCGACAGGGCCGGATCGACCTCCACGAAGGCCTCGTCGACCACCAGGGGACCGTCGGCCAGGTCCAAGACCTCGTCGGACGGCAGGACGCGGCCGGTTGGGTTATCCGGATTGACCAGCACCCTGAGCTCGGCGTTCCGGTCGCCCGGATCGACGATCTCGGCCCCGACCTCCCGCCAGGCGTCGGCGTGGCCGCCGTAGGTCCGGGCCGAGACCGCGACCCGCCGGACCGCCAGCAGGCGCGGCAGCAGGCGGATCAACGCTTCGCTGCCGGCCGCCGCCACGACCCGCGCCGGGTCCTCGACGCCGAAGGCGGTCGCCGCCACCCGTTCCAGTGCCTGCAGGGACTCAGGATCAGGCAGCCGCGACCAGGTCTCCGGCGCGAAGGCCGGGAGCGGATAGGGGCGGGGATTGATCCCCGTCGACAGGTCGATCCAGGGCGTCGGTGCGTCCGGCCAGGCCGTCCGCGCCGCGCCGAGGCGTCCGCCGTGGCCGAGCAGGGCCGCCGGCGCCGCCATGGCTAGAACCTCGCCCGCACGCCGGCGAAGGCCCCGCGGCCCAGGGTCCCGTAGCGATAGATCGTCTCGTACTGCTGATCGAACAGGTTCTCGACCCGGCCGTACAGCTCGAACGTGTCGTTAATCGGATAGCTGATCCGCACATCGGTCAGCACATAGCTCTTCAGCCGCCGCGTGTTGCTGGCGTTGTCGAAGCTGTGGCCGACGTACTGCATCGTCACGCCGCCGGTCAGGCCGCCCGGCAGGTTCAGCTCGGCGTCCGCCGAGGCGGTTTCGCCGGCCCGGCGCGCCAGATCCTTGCCGTAGTTGGCGCCGGCCGACTTATTGACCGCGTCCATGTTGGTGTAGTTGCCCGACAGCGCCAGCAGCGAATTGACCTCGAAGCTGGCCTCCAGTTCGACGCCCGTCGCCCGCGTCTTGGCGGTGTTGGCGTAGCCGCCGAAGTTGGGCGGGGTGTTGTTCGACAGGAAGTCGATCTGGTTCGTGGTGTCGCGGTCGAAATAGGTGACCGAGCCGCGCAGGCGGCCGTCCAGCACGCTGTGCTCGACGCCGAGATCCCAGCTCTTGGCCTCTTCCGGCTTCAGGTCGGTGTTCCCGTAGTCGCTGTACAGCTGGTACAGCGACGGGGCCTTGAAGCCTTCGCCGTAGTTGGCGCGGACGATCGTGGCGCCGCCGTTCGGGCTCCAGGTCGCGCCGGCTTGGAAGGTCGTGGCGTCGCCGAAGGTGTCGTGATCGTCGTAACGGACGCCGCCGGTCAGGGTCAGGCCTTCGATCGGCTTGGCCTGCAGTTGGCCGTAGACGCTGTCCATGCTGGTGGCGTGGCGATCGGGCGTCGGGTTCGGGTCGAAGCTGGAGGGCGAGGCGGTGCGGAACCACGTGCGCTCGGTCTCGGCCCCGAACACCGCGCGCCAGACGGGGTTGATCGTCCAGGTGCCCTGGTATTCCAGGCTGTTGTCGGTGCCCCGGGCGTCGAACGTCTTGGTCGGGGTCAGGCTGGGATCGTAGTTGTCCCGATCGGTCTGGGTGTAGGAATAGCCGACCCGGCTCTCCAGGGCGCCGTCGAAGTTGGACAGGCGCGCGCCCAGGTAGCTGACCAGTTCCTGGGTCCTGCCGTACTCCCCGGTGTCGGCGAAGGCGAAGGTCGGGGCGGGGAAGCCGTCGAACTCGTTGCGGCCCTTGGCGTAGGACGCGCGGGCGTCGATCGCGACGCCATCGGTGACGTTCAGGTCCAGGCGACCGCTGACGGCGGTGTTGCGGTAGCCGTCCCTCTCCTTACCTCCCATGGTCTCGTCGAAGTTGGAGACGCCCGCGGTGGTGTAGGACCCCGCCGCCAGCCGCCAGCCGCCCCAGTCGCCGCCGGCGCCGACGCCGACGCGGGCGTAGGCCGTGGCGCGGGAGCCGCCCTCGATCGTGGCGTCGCCTGACAGCGGGCCGTCCGGCGTCTTGGTAATCATGCTGACCACGCCGCCGATGGCCTGGCTGCCCCACAGGGTGGATTGCGGACCGCGCAGCACCTCGATGCGGTCCACGTCGCCGGCCAACAGGGTGGCGAAGTTGTAGCCGCCGCCCGTCGACGAGGGGTCGTTCAGCTTGACGCCGTCGATCAGCACGGCGGTCTGGTCGGTCTCGGCGCCGCGGATGCGCACCTGGGTCGAGCCGCCCACGCCGCCGTTGCGGGTGACGGTGACGCCGGGCGTGCGCGACAGCAGATCGGACACCACCACCGCCTGGCGCTGGCGAAGGGTCTCGGCGGTGATGACGGTGGTGCTGACGGACACCTCGGACAGCTTGTCGGCGGCGCGGCCGGCGGTGACGACCACCTGGTCGACCGCGTTGGCGTCGTCGAGCGGTTCGGCGGCCAGCGCGAACGCGGGGGTAGCGAGAGTGGGAAGGGCGGCCACCAGGGCCAGGACGGAAATCGAGCGCATGTTCAAGTCCTCCGTGCGCAGCAACGAAGGCAGACCCGAGGATTCGGGCCGGCCAGACGATGTCGCCACGGGGGAAGAACCCCATCGCTCGGCGCACCCCGGCCGGACGAAGGACGACCGCGACGGGCAGGTCTCCTGGCTCACGGGTCATCGCCGATGCGCGTCGCCTTCCCAGCCTCTCTCCGAAGAGAGCCGCCAGTGGCATTTGACACGCGGGCTCGCCGCTTACAGTTGCGGGGGCAGCCCGGGCTTCACACCCGAGTTCCCTTTTCATCCTCTTTCGAGGAACCTGTCGCGGGAGCTGCACTATATGTCGCGCCGCACACGGTCAATCAGTCTGCAGTAGGAGCGCGTCTTGCCGTTCACCCTCGTCCTGGGCGGAGCTCGATCCGGCAAGAGCGCCCACGCCCAGGCGCAGGCCGAGGCCAGAGCGGCTGAAACCGGCGGACGTTTGGTCATGGTCGCCACCGCCCAGGCCTTCGATTCGGAGATGGTCGAGCGCATCGACCGCCACCGCGCGGATCGCGGCGAAGGCTGGACGACCGTGGAAGCGCCGATGGACCTCGCCCGCGCCCTGGACGCCCTCGGCCCTGAGGATGTGGTCGTGGTCGATTGCCTGACGTTGTGGCTGTCGAACCTGATGCTGGCCGATCGCGATCTTCCCGCGGCCGCCTCCGAGCTGGTCGCGAGCGTGGCGCGGTTCCGGGGAACGCTGTGGCTGGTCTCCAACGAGGTCGGCTTTGGCATCGTGCCCGACAACGCCCTGGGCCGCCGGTTCCGCGACGAGGCGGGCCGCCTGCACCAGGTCCTGGCTCAGGCGGCCGACGGCGTGACCCTGGTGGTGGCGGGCCTCACGCTGCGACTGAAGTGAGAAAAACTTGATTGAGCGCTGATACCCCACGTCTAAGGTGTGGATGACAGCGACCACCCGCGTGAACGGGCGGCGCTCCGGGAGGACGCCATGAACGCCTTTAGCCCGATCACCGCTTCGGAAACGCCCGACTACGCCGGCCTGACCGTGACGCCCGTCAGCACGGTGCTGGGCGCCGAGATCTCGGATGTCGATCTGCGCAGGCCGCTGACGCCCGAGATCGTGGCGGCGATCCGGACGGCCCTGCTGCGCCACAAGGTGGTGTTCTTCCGCGACCAGGACATCAGCCATGAGGACCATGTCCGTTTCGGCCGTTATTTCGGGGACTTGGAGGGGCATCCTGTCACCGCCCACGTGCCCGGCTTCCCCGAGATCCTGCACATCGAGGCCGCCGACGGCATGAAGCTGCGCGAGGAGATCGTGCCGATCGTCCGCGCCGCCAACAAGTGGCACACCGACGTCACCTTCCGCCCGGCGCCGTCGATGGGCGGGGTGCTGCGCATGCGCCACATGCCGCCGCTGGGCGGCGACACCCTGTTCGCCGACACCGCCGCCATCTATCGCGACCTGCCCGACAAGCTGAAAGAGCGGATCGCCGACCTGAAGGCCGAGCACGACATCCTGCAGAGCTATGGCTACCGGGTCGACGAGGCCAAGCGACAGGAACTGCGCGCCGCCCATCCGGTCCAGGCCCACCCCGTGGTCCGCACCCATCCCGAGACCGGCGAGAAGCACCTGTTCGTCAACAAGGTCTTCACGACGCGCATCCTTGGCCTGCCCGAGGACGAGGCCGCAACGCTGCTGGCCGACTTGCTCGACCGGGTGAAGACGCCCGAATACCAGGTCCGCTTCCGCTGGACGCCCAACGCCATCGTCTTCTGGGACAACCGCGCCACCCAGCATTACGCCATTCTCGACTACTGGCCCCAAGAGCGGATCGTCGAGCGGGTGACGATCCAGGGCGACGTCCCGTTTTGAGGCGGTCTTAGCTTGGCTATGGAATTCCGAGCTCGACCAAGGGTTTGTCGTGAAGTCTAACGGTTTGAAGCGCGGCCTTGGACGCGCCGCTCCATCAGCAACAGGCTGAGCATCACCAGGAAGGCGAAGACCAGCAGGGCGCCGGCCAGCTGGTGGGCCTTGTCCCACTCCAGCGCTTCGACCAGGCGGT
>JAGIBE010000244.1:14869-17121 GCA_017744495.1 Caulobacter sp.
ACCTCGGTCTGGCCGGGGATGCCGCCACCCAGCATCATCACCACACCGAACTCGCCGATCGTGTGGGCGAAGACCAGCAGGGCGGCGACGGCGTAGCCGGGTAGGGCCAGGGGCAGGGCCACGCGCAGGAAGGCGCTCCACGGTGAGGCGCCCAGGGTGGCGGCGGCCTCCAGCGGCTCGTCGCCCACGGCGATGAAGGCGTTGCGCAGAGGCTGGACGGCGAACGGCAGGGAATAGATCAGCGACCCGATCACCAGGCCCTCGAAGGTGAAGGCCAAGGTGCGCAGGCCTAACGGGTGCAGCAGGGCGATCAGCGGGCTCCGCGGCCCCAGGGCGATCAGCAGGTAGAAGCCCAAGGCGGTCGGCGGCAGGACGATCGGCAGAGCCACCAGCGCCCCGATCGGCGTGCGCCAGCGTGAACGTCCGCGCGCCAGCCACCAGGCCAGCGGCGTGGCCAGGATCAGCAGCAGGAGCGTGGTGATCCCGGCCAGCTTGGCCGTCAGCCAGGCGACCTCGAGCATGGTCAGCGGGCCTCTGGGATGGACGGCGACGAGCGGGCGGGCATGGTGGGGTTCGGGCAAGCCTTCGGATATGTAGTCGATTTACATAACGAGGTTTCGCGCCTAGGTCACGGTTCGGCTTGGCTGAGGTTTTCGATGTCCGACGACGGCGGTCTGACCGCGTCCCTGATCCTGCGCCGCGGCGGCCTGGCCCGCGTGGGCCAGGAGCGCGTCGCCCTGATCGAGGCCATCGAGCGCCTGGGCTCGATCAGCGCCGCCGCCAAGCAGCTGGGCCTCAGCTATAAGGGCGCCTGGGACGGGGTCCAGGCGCTGAACAACCTGTTCGACGCGCCCCTGGTGGCGGCCAACGCCGGCGGCAAGGCCGGCGGGGCGGCGGTCGTCACCCCGCGCGGCCAGGCGGTGATCCGGGCCTTCCGCGGGGTCGAGCGCGAGATCGGCGCGGCCTTGTCGCGATTGGAGGCGGGCCTCGAAACCCCAAATACTGGTGTTGGGGACCTGTTCTGGAGTCTGGGCCTGCGCACCAGCGCCCGCAACGCCCTGCGGGGAACCGTCGCGGCTATCGAGGACGGCGAGGTGACGGCCAGGGTCGCTATCGATCTGGGCGACGGCGTCGAGATCGTCTCGATCATCACCCGCCGCAGCCGCGAGGAACTGGACCTGGCGGTGGGCAAGCCGGTCATCGCGCTGATCAAGTCCAGCTTCGTCGTTCTGGCCGGTCAGGACGCGCCGGAAGACGGTGGCAATCGCCTGGCTGGGACTGTCGCTGATCGCGAGGACGGCCGCGAGGTCAGCGAGATCACCCTGAGCCTCTCGGCCGGCAAGACCCTGGTCGCGACCGTGCCCGCCTCGGCGGCGCCCGGTGTCGGCGACCGCGTCGTGGCCGCCGTCGCGCCCTCCAACGTCATTCTCGCCGTCGAATAGGGTCCGCTCCGAGGCGATGCGGGCTGCCAAGCGCCCTTGTCGCCGCACCTCAATGGACGGTCGGCTGCTCCGGGACCGGCTCAGCGGACTCGTCGCACAGCCGAACGGGCAGGGGATAGCCGTCCACCCGCAGGGCGGCGTTCAACGCCCGCGCCAGCACCATGGTCGGCTGGGAGTCGATCAGCAGCGGTTCCAGCAGGGTTTCGCCGACGGCCGTCGCGGTCCCGGCCAGGCCGCACGAGACCATCAGCCGTTGCTCGTCCGTCGAGATGCCGCCGCAGGCCGGGCATTCCACCTGGATCGGGCGGCGCAGGCTGGCCTCCACCGACTGCATCCAGGCGACGAACAGCCCGCCGGTCCGGTTCGACGCCCGGAAGGCCAGGGCCTGGGCGACCAGGCGGCTGGGCGTCTCGCCCGCCGACCGCAGGGCCGCCCAATGGCGCATGGCGCTGAGCAGCAGCTTCTCACCGACAGTCGGGCCGGTGGTCCAGCGAAGGGGCGCGGCGGTGACGGACAAGATGGCCTCCGTTTTAGAGGAGTCGCGGACGTTGTTGCGACTGGTTCTCAAGTAATTACGTCCTGCATTGTTGCGAGTCAATCTCAACAAAGGCGCTGACCGAAACATGCCTTGGGCGTGTCCCCAGGTTTCGCACCGAGCCAAGCGATTGGGGACAAGCCGCAAGGGCTTGTCCCCACCACTGCGGCGGATAAAGCGCTGAAATCTCGCCACTAAATCTTTATTCCCAGCACCCATTCCCGGCGGCCGCATAATCATCCCACCTCGTCGCGGGGAAAGGGCGCATGGCCAGC
>JAGIBE010000244.1:17199-42825 GCA_017744495.1 Caulobacter sp.
TCGTCCGGCGCTCCGCAGCCCTTTCCATCAACTCGCGGCCGATTGGCGTGGGAGCGCACCCACTTGCCCCCACCTGACAGCTTCGCCGTCTGTTCGCCCTATTAGGCGCGGATGGAGCGGACGTGGCGTGCTGGACCCACAAGCGTCAGCGGCCTAGGTTGGAGACTCATCCCAACCCCTTCTCCGCACTTAAGTCTTTGGAGTTCGCGCTGTCCGCCCCATCTTCGACGACCACGCCGATGACCCGGCTGTATGGCGAGAAGCGGGCCAATCTGGTGCGCGTCTTCGCCGCCAAGCTGCGCTCGGTCAGCGAGGCCGAGGACCTGATCCAGGATCTGTTCCTCAAGGTGCAGGCCCTGGGCGAGGTCGAGGTCGAGGGAGACGGCTCGGCCCTGCTGTTCCGCATGGCCAACAATCTGATGCTGGACCGGCTGCGCAGCCAGACCCGGGCCAGCGCGCGGGACGGGGGATGGCGCAGCCTGCAGGGCGCCGTGTTGGGCGACCAACAGGTGGCCGATATCCCCTCGGCCGAGGAGATCGTCGCGGGCCGGCAACGGCTGCAGTTGATGATGGCCGCGCTCGACACCCTGCCGCCCCAGGTCGCGCGCGCCTTCAAGCTTCACAAGCTGGACGGTCTCAGTCACGCTGAAACCGCGATCGCCATGGGGGTCAGCCGCAGCTCGGTAGAAAAGCACATAAGCGCCGCCCTCAGGGCGCTGATGGCCAAGCTATCATGAAGGCGACGATGATTTCTGAAATGGGCTTTGGAGGTTTCGCCGTTTTGGTGACGTCTTATCCTTGCGAGGGCGCAACCTGGCGTCGGGACGGAGCGACATGACGCGCCCCCAAACTGATATTGACGCCGAGACGTCGGAGGCCGCGATCGGCTGGTTGGTTCGCCTGCAGGGCGAATCGGTCACCGAGCAGGACTGGCTGGACTTCGACGCCTGGCTGACGGCCTCGCCGACCCATGCCCAGGCCTATGACGCCGTGCTGGCCTTCGACCAGGGGCTGGATCTGGACACGCGCTTCGCGCGGGCCGAGCCGGTCGCCGCGCCGCTGACGCCCCCTCTGACGGCTAAAGTGATCCCGCTTCGTCCGACCCGCCGCGCCTGGGCCTGGTCGGCCGGGGCCGCGATCGCCGCCGCCTTCGTCGCCGGCGCGGTCCTCGTGCCCAGCAAGGGCCTGATCGGCGGACGCGAAACCACCTATGTGACAGGCGTGGGCGAACGTCGGGCGATCGCCCTGGAGGATGGTTCGCGCATCGACATGAACGCCGCCTCGCGGGTGACCGTGCGGTACGACCGCCATGCGCGCCGGATCAAGATGGACGACGGCCAGGTCTTCTTCGACGTGGCCAAGGATTCCAACCGCCCGTTCCTGATCGCGGCCGGTGACACCCAGGTGCGGGTGGTCGGGACCCAGTTCGACGTCCGCCGTCGCGACGGCCAGGTCGGGGTCAAGGTTCAGCGCGGGCTGGTCGAGGTGCGTCCCAACATGGCCTCCGACGCCACGCCGTTCCGACTCAGGCCGGGGCAGGGACTTTCCCACCAGGAAGGCCAAACCGACGATGCGAAGCTCCAGCCGGTCGCCGTCGAGGAGATCGCGGGCTGGCGCCAGGGCCGGCTGATCTACCGCGACCAACCGCTTTCTCAGATCGCCGGCGACATGAACCGGCTCTTCCCGCGTCCGGTGAAGCTGGGCGACGCGCGCACCGCCAACATGCGACTTTCCGGCGTGTTGATCGTCGATGAACAGGATGCGATGGTCGATCGACTGTCACACCTGCTTCCCGTCGATACCACGACGACGGAAGACGCTATCGTGATCCGGGCGCGCTAGGGCCTTGCTGCGGGGCCCGGAATCGTTCGAAGCGCGAAGCTTGAGCTCTAGGGGGATAGAGCTGGAGCCCGATGATTTCGGAAACGGAATCCCAGCTTCGATTTCGACCTGACGATCCGGAGCGTTCCGGAGCGTTCGCTGTCGGCCGTCGTCTTCCCAGGATCCTCCTCCTGTCGATGGCCTCGAGCCTGGCCTTGGCCGCGACGGCGCAGGCCGCGCCGGCCCGCTTCGCTTTCAGGATCCCCGCCAAACCCCGCTCGGAAGCCCTGATCGATCTCGGCGTCCAGGCTCGCGTCACCCTGGGCGGCGTCTCGTCCTGCCCGGGACGCAGCGCGGCCGTGACGGGAACCCTGACCCTGAGGCAGGCGCTCGAGGCCATCACGGACGGCGCGCCCTGCAGGTTCGAGATCATCGACAACGCCACCGTCCGCATCCTTCCCGTCCCACCGGCGGGTCGGGCCAAGCCCCCGGTCGCCGCGCCGCCGGCGCCGGCGACGGTCGTGGCTCTCGACAGCGTGATCGTCACCGCCACCAAGCGCCCGACGCGTCTGGGCGCCGCGGCCGGCGGGGTCAGCGTGATCGGCGCCGAGCGGCTGCGCGACACCGGCGCGATCGACACGACTAGCATCTCGCAGCAGGCCGCCGGCTTCATCACCACCAACCTCGGCGCGGCCCGCAACAAGATCATGCTGCGCGGCCTCTCGGACGGGACCTTCACGGGCCGCACTCAGCAGACCGTCGGCACTTATCTCGACAACATCCCCCTGACCTACAACGCGCCCGATCCGGACCTGAGGCTGATCGACGTCGATCGCGTGGAGATCCTGCGCGGGCCGCAGGGCGCCCTCTACGGCGGCGGATCGCTCAGCGGAGTCTATCGGATCGTCTCCACCAAGCCCGTACTGAACCAATGGTCGGGTTCGGTGCTGGCCGGCGCGGCCGTCACCGAGTCCGGCTCGCCCAGCAGCCGCTTCGAGGGGATTCTCAACGCGCCGGTCGCCACCGACCGCGCGGCGGTTCGGCTGGTGGCCTACAGCGACGTGGACGGCGGCTATGTCGACGACGTCAACCTGCGTCTCTCCAACGTCGACCGCACTACGCGAAAGGGCGGTCGAGCCGCCTTGTCGGTCGCGATTGATCCCAACTGGTCGGTCGTCGTCTCCGGCGCGCGTCAGGACCTGCACGCCACCGACAGCCAGTACACGACTCCCAACCTAGGCGGCCAGAAGCGCGCCAATCAGGTGCGCGAGACCCACGACAACGTCCTGCAGCAAGGCGCGGTGACGATCACGGGCTCGGGTGACTGGGGCCGCTTCGTCTCGTCGACGGGCTATGTCCGCCACCGCTTCGCCAGCCGGTTCGACGCCACTGCGGCCCTGAACGGCGTCGAGGCGGCCGCGGTTGACGTCGGGCTGTTCGATGAGGCCAGCAAGGTGCGGATGCTGGTGGAGGACGCCGTCCTCTCGTCGCCGGACACGGACCGGTTCCGCTGGCTGGTCGGCCTCTATGGGCTGGCCAGCCTGGAGGACAGCGACGGCGAACTGCGGGCGCGCACGGCCTTCAATCCCTCGCGCCTGGTCTATCTGGAAGCCCGCCGCGACCGCCGGCGCGAACTGGCCCTCTATGGCGAGAGCTCCTACGACCTGGGTGGAGGGTGGACCGCCAGCTTGGGCGGACGGGCGTTCCGCAGCGAGGTGCACACGACTTCGACGGTCGAGTCGCCGCCTCCGGGCCAGTCGCGCGACATGGACCGCAAGACACGCTTCACCGGCATCTCGCCGAAATTCTCGATCCAGCGGACCTGGGAGGGCGGCGGGCTCGTCTACCTGCTGACGTCGGAGGGCTATCGCTCCGGCGGGTTCAACTCGGGCGGCCTGATCGCGCCGTCGGTCCTGCGCGGCTCATTCAAGCCCGATCATCTGCGCAACTACGAGGTCGGCGCCAGCATGAGGCCCTGGGACGGGCGCATGATCCTGCGCACGGCCCTGTTCCACGACGTCTGGACCGACATCCAGACCGATCAATATCTCAGCTCGGGCTTGTCCTACACGGCCAATGTCGGCGACGGACGGAACACGGGGCTGGAGGTCGAGGCGACCCTGCTGGCGATGCGGGGCCTGACTCTGGACCTCAACGCCCTATTCAACCGTCCTCGCCTGACCAAGGTGGACCGCAACTTCGCTTCTGCGGCCCAGAGCGAATTGCCCGGCGTCCCGGACGTCTCGGCAGGGGCCATGATACGCTATCAGAGGGACCTGACCGCCAGTCGCCGCTTGGTGCTGACCACTGAGGTGGACTATGTGGGCGAGTCCCGCCTGACCTTCGATCGCCGGCTCTCGCCGACGATGGGCGGCTATGTCACGGGCCGTCTTTCGGCCGAATTGGCCGTGCGAGACTGGAACTGGACCTTGGCGGTCACCAATCCGGCCAACGCCTCCAGCGACACCTTCGCCTATGGCAATCCGTTCAGCTTCGGCCAGGTGCGCCAGGTCACGCCGCTTCGGCCTCGCACCTGGAGCCTCTTGGTTTCACGGGCCTTCTAGCCGCGAGCGGCCAAGCTTCAGGCGGGCCGCCTTCGCGCGTGAACGCGGAAAAAGTTCTGAGGTTCCCTAGGCTTGGCGCCGTCTCTTCTCCGACGGGGGCGAATTCCTGAAGCCCGCCCCCAGGTCGGGGAAAATACATGTCTGTCCTGTCAGGGCTTGTCTGCGTCCACAATGAGGAGGGGCGGCTGGCCGAATGCCTGGAGCGCCTGGCGTTCTGCGACGAGATCGTGGTGGTGGCCGACCGCTGCACGGACCGCAGCGAAGCCATCGCCCGCAAGATGGGGGCGCGCGTCGTGTCGGGCATTTTCCCGGTCGAGGGCCTGCGCAAGGAGGCCGGCGTCGCGGCCTGTCGCGGCGACTGGATTTTCGAACTGGACGCCGACGAGGCGGTGACCTCGGCCCTGGCCCGCGAGGTCCGCGAGACCGTCGCCCGCTCCAACGCCGACTGGTATCAGGTCCCCGTGGACAATTTCGTTGGCGCGCAGCTGGTGCGTCACGGCTGGGGCGGCTCGTTCGGCGCGTCCTCGGTGGCCCGGCTGTTCCGCAAGGGCGTGAAGAGCTGGAAGAGCGAGCGGGTCCATCCCGGCACCACCTTCGCCGGCGTCTATGGCGGGCGACTGAACAACGCGATCCTGCACAAGGTCGATGACGACATCGCCGACATGGTCCAGCGCCTGAACCGCTATACCGCCCTGCGCGGCCAGGACCTGGCCGACAGCGGCAAGATCAAGAGCTTGTGGGACGACCTGTTCCGGGGCGTGCGCCGGTTCTACAAGTGCTACGTGTCGCGCAAGGGCTACAAGGAGGGCGACATGGGCTTCCTGATCGCCATCATGGCAGGCCTTTATCCTTTGCTTTCGAACCTGAAGGCGCGTGAGATTCGGGCGTTGAACGGCGTCCAGACCGTGCGCCCTGCGGCGGGCTCGGTGATCGGCCTGAGCGTCGAGGACACCCGGCTCGGCCACTCGGCCTAGGCGCTGGTGGTGTCTCTCCATCGTCTTCTCACCGCGATCCTGATCGGGCCCGAGCTGGCCCGCTGGAAGGCGCGCGGTCGTACGCCGGTGTTCTGGTGGCGTGACGATGACGCGCGTCGGCCCACGCCGGCGCTGGACCGCTTGCTGGCCCTGTCGGAGCGCTTCGCGGCGCCGATCACCGTCGCGGCCGTGCCCGACGGCGATGTCGCGGCCTTGGTCAGGGTTTGCCGGGAGATCCCGGGCGCGGAACTGGCGATCCATGGCTTCCAGCACGAGAACCGCGCCCCGCCGGGCTGGCCCTCGGGGGAGGTCAACGACCTGGATCGCCTGGCCGATGTCTTGTCCGACCTGGGCACGGCGATCGACGTCTTCCGCCGCGCCGGCGCACGGCCGACCCTGTTCGTGCCGCCGTGGAACAACGCCCATCCGACCCTGAAGCGGGCGCTGAGCCTCCGGGATCTCGGTCTATCCTGCTACGGCGAGATGCGGAGCCAAGCCGAGCCTGATCGTCTCGACACCCATCTCGACGTCATGCGCTGGAAGCCCGCGCCGCGCTTCCGGGGCGCGGTTCGCTTCCTGCTGCGGACTCGCCGCCTGCTGGCCGAGCGTCGGGTAAAGGAGGCGTGGGGCGAGCCGCTGGGCCTGCTCACCCACCATCTCGACCACGACGAGGCTGCCTGGCGGTTCTTGGAAGCCTTCGTGCCGGTCGTCCGGCCGGTCGCCCGGGCGACCGTCCGTCTACCCGCGCCGGCGACAACCGTCGCAAGCGGGGAAGCGGCGCTCAAGGTCGGCTAAGCCCAGGCGGTGCGTGGTCGCGCCCCATCTCCTCGGTCGCGCGTTATGCACAGCCGGGGGGCGGGGTGGATCGTCCGCCTGCCGCATATGCCTCTGGCGTCCATCGGTAAGATCGACATGATAAGGAGGAGAACGGAATTCGGAGGTGATGAGCGCCTTGTCCCGTCCGGATTTCCCAAGCTTGAGACGGAAAGAGACCTGGTGCCCGAAGACGTGAAACCCCGGCAGCGCTCCACCAAGGCCGAGCAGCGCGCCGAGACCATGGAACAGATCCTCGACGCGGCCGAATACCTGTTCTCCAAGCATGGGCTCTACGGGGTGACGCTGAAGGACGTGGCCAAGCGGGTCGGCGTCCACCACACGCTGCTCAACTACTACTTCGAGGACAAGCAGAAGCTGTTCGATGCGGTCTTCGCCCGACGGGCGGTGGTTACCAACGAACGGCGGATGAAGGCGCTGGACGCCTACGACGCCGCCTCGGGCGACAACCCCACGGTCGAGGGGGCCCTGCGGGCGTTCCTGGACACCGACCTCGACCTCTATACCGAAGGCGGGGAGGGCTGGAAGAACTATGCCGCCCTGGGCGCTCAGGTCGCCAACACGCCCGAATGGGGCGCGGCGCTGATGGACGAGCATTTCGACCCCGTCGTCCGGCGCCTGATCGCCATCCTCCGGAAGGCGCTGCCGGGTTGCAGCGAGGCCGACATCTTCTGGGGCTATCACTTCGTCACGGGCGCTCTGATGCTGACCCTGGCGCGCACGGGCCGTATCGACAAGCTGTCCGGCGGGGTGTGCCGCTCCGACGACTTCATGGCCGTCAAGGAGCGCATGGCCTCGTTCATGGCGGCCGGCTTCCTCGCGGTCTGTGCGAAGGGCGCGACCAGGGCCGCTGAGGCCTCCTAGATCGCCAGTCGCTGGAACGAGCGAGCGTGGGCCACCAGGGGCTGGCCCGGCGTCAGCGCCACCGACGTCGCCGTAACGATGAAGATCGTGTGGGTCCCGGCGTCGATCCGCTGGTCGATCACACAGGCGGTTGTCGTCAGGCCACCGCGATAGGTCGGCGGCGTCGCGTCGGTCAGTCGCCATGCGTCCGGCGAGAAGCGCTCGTGGCTGAGGCTCGAGCTTGCAAAGCGAAGCGCTTCGGCCTCGTCCTCCTCGCTCAGGATCGCCACACCGCAGCGTTGCGCCTGGACCAGGACGTCGTGGCTGGAGGCTTCCTTGCGGACGCAGAACAGGAAGCGCGGCGGATCGACCGACAGGCCGGTGATCGAGCTGACCAGCAGGCCCCGGGGCGTGACGCCGTCCCAGCAGGAGACGATCGCCACGCCGCTGGCCAAGCCGGCCAGGGCTTCCTTGAACACCGCCGGATCGACCGGCGGCGCGTGGAGGTCGTAGGGCGGTTCCGCGCCGGACGAAGCGTCGACCAACGGAGCGTTGCCGGGCCAGGCCGCGTCGCCCAGCCAGCGCGGATCAGCGTCGAAGGCCATGGCCCTAGCCCGCCGCCGCGGCAGGATTGGCGTCGCGCTGGGCCACAAGTTCGCGCACCAGCGGGATCAGATCGCGGCCATAGGCGATCGCGTCGTCCAGCGGGTCGAAACCGCGGATCAGGAAGGTCGAGACGCCCAGGTCGTAATAGTCGAGCAGGGCCTCGGCCACCTGTTGCGGCGTGCCGACCAGGCCGGTGGAATTGCCGGCCGCGCCGGTGACGGCGGCGACTCCGGTCCACAGGCGCTTGTCCAGCCGCGTACCTTGCTTGGCGGCGTCGAGCAGGCGCCGTGAGCCGGCGTTGGGCGGCGTATGGCCGGTCGTGGGCAGGCCGGCCTTTTCGCGCAGGGCCTTGGTCTGGGCGACGATGGCGTCGGCCTTGGCCCAGGCGGCTTCCTCGGTCTCAGCGATCACTGGGCGCAGTGACAGCGAGAACTTCACCTGGCGACCGTGCTTGGCGGCGGCGTGGCGCACGCGGGCGATGGTCTCGGCGACCTGCGCCTGGGTCTCCCCCCACAGGGCGAAGATGTCGGCATGCTTGCCGGCCACCGGGATGGCCGCGTCGGACGAGCCGCCGAAATAGACCGGGATTTGCGGCTTCTGCAGCGGCTTCACCCCGCCGAACGCCTGGACGACGTTGTAGTAGTCGCCCTTGTAGTCGAACGGCTTTTCGCTGGTCCATTCCTGGCGGACGATGTCCAGGTACTCGCTGGTGCGGGCGTAGCGCTCATCCTTGGTCAGGTGATCGCCGTCCTTGGCCAGTTCGTCGTCCGAGCCGCCGGTGATGATGTGCACGGCCACCCGACCGCCGGAGAACTGGTCCAGTGTCGCCAGCTGACGGGCGGCGACGGTGGGGGCGGTGAAGCCGGGACGATGGGCGATCATGAAGCCTAGGCGTTCGGTCACTGAGGCGGCGTGGGCCACCACCAGCTGGCTCTCGGGCGAGGTCGAACCGAAGGCGACCAGGGCGCGGTCGAAGCCGCCGTCCTCGTGTGCGCGGGCGACGCGCTCGACATAGGCGCGGTCGATCACGGGGCCTTGAGCGGGGTGAATCTCGGACTGATGCTGGGTGCCGATATAGCCGATGAACTCGACGGGCATGGGTGTCTCCAAGGCGAGGTTGGAACGAATTTCGAAGATGATGTCAGCTTAGGAAAACGAAGTTTTCTCAAGCGATTGATCATGACATCTCATCAGGCGGGGACTTTCGGGGCGGCTTCCTTGCGCAGGGCCCGGCGGACCGAGGGGCGGACCAGGGCGCGGGCGGCCTTGGCGCTCCAGGCCGGATAGGCCGAAGTGTCGATGCGGCGGCGTTCGGCCCAGCGCCAGATCACCAGGGCGTAGGCGTCGACAGCGCTGAAGTCCTCGCCCAGCAGCCAGGGGCCGGGTCCTTGGGCCAGGCGCTCGATGTCGGTCAGCGTCCGGTGGAAGCGGGCTTCGCCGGGCGTGGCCAGGGCGGCCTTGACTCCGTCGTCGTCGGCGAAGCGCTCAGGCCTGGCGATCTGGGAGAAGGCCACGTGCACCGTGCTGGCGAACCAACTCATCACCTCGTAGGCGTGGGCCAGTTTCAGAGGATCGGTCAACGGCAGCAGAGCGCCGTGTGGATAGGCGTGGGCCAGGTAGGTCAGGATCGCGAGCACCTCGGTGACCGGCTCGCCGTCGACCGCCAGGGTCGGCACCCGTCCGCGCGGATTGACCTTCAGATAGGCCGGCTGGCGCTGTTCGCCCGCCGCCAGGTCGATCGGGTGGACGTCATAGGCCACGCCCAGTTCCTCCAGCGCGATCAAAGGCGCGAAGGCCGAGGAGCCAGGGGCGAAATAGAGTTTCAGGGACATGTCGCGGCTCAGATCACGAAGAAGCCGTGCGAGCCGTCTCGGGCCAGTTGGTCGACCAAGCCGAACTCCCAGTCCAGATAGGCCTGCATCGCTTCGGCGGCGTTGTCGGTGCCCTCATAGGGACGCTTGTAGACGTCCTCCGGATCGGAGGCGGCGCGGATCAGGCCGGTGTCCAGTCGGCGGCCGGTCTTGGCCCAGGCTTCGGTGCCGCCGTCCAGCACCCGCACCGGATGATCTGAGATCTCCTCGACCTCGGCCGCCGCCAGCCGGACCAGCTGGCCGTCGGGCGAGGTCAGCACGATCGGCAGGCCCTCGGGGATGCGCTCGAAGGCCTCCGCCAGGCGAGCGCGGATGGCGAACCAGGCGCCGGGGATGTGGCCCTTGCGGTGGACGGGGCTGGGGGCGAGGTCGAGCACCACCACCGCGCCGTCGCCCAGCGCCACGGCCAAGTCTTCGGGATTGATGGTCTCGACGGTGGGGATCGGCGGCGAGGTCGGCCGCCAGGCGCCGGTTTCCAGCTCGCCGTCGAAGCCGCTGTCCAGCACGTAGACGTCCCAGCCCAGCTGGGCCAGCCACGAGGCGCTCATATCCGCGCGTGGGCCCAGGTCGTCGGCCAGCACAATGCGACCGCCCCGGACCGGCGCGAAGACGTCGGTCTCCTGCACCAACTGTCCGCCCGGCGCCGACCGGAAGCCGGGAAGGTGGCCGGCGGCGTACTCCTCGGGCGTCCGCACGTCGAAACGGTAGAGCGTGCGTTTGCGGTCCTGGGCCAGGTCGGCCAGACCTTCCGCGTCGATACGCCGGACGCCGGCGCGATAGGCGACCTCGCGAGCCTTGGTACGGGCCTCCTCCAGGCTCTGGTCGGAGACCGTAGGGAAGCGGCGGCTCTGGCCGTGCTCCAGCGTCTGCTGGGCCAGAGTCCAGCCGATCGTGCCGTTGCGCAGGGCGAAGACCGGATTGGGCACGCCGGCGTTCAGCAGCGACTGGGCGCCGATCAGGCTGCGGGTGCGGCCCGCGCAGTTGACGATGATGGTCGTGGCCGGATCGGGGGCGAGTTCGCGGGCCCGCAGCACCAGTTCGGCGCCGGGTGTGCTGATTCCGCCGGGGATGCTCATCACCGCGTATTCCTCGAACCGGCGAGCGTCCAGGATCACCTGGTCGGCCTTGGCGTCGATCCGGGCCTGAACCTCCTGGGCAGGGAGGGACGGGGTATGTCGCCGCGCTTCGACCAGTTCGCCGAACGCCTTGCTATAGGAATTAACGTCCTGGAACAGCTCGTAGCCGGCGTCCTTCCAGCCCTGCAGCCCGCCCGCGAGCGCGCGGACCTGGGTGTAACCGAGGGCCGTCAGGCGCTTCCCTGCCGGTGAGACCAGGCCTTCGCCGTTGTCGTACAGCACGATCTTGGCGTCCTTGCGCGGTACGCGGTCCAAGATCTCCAACTCCAGCCGGCTCAGCGGCAGTTGCGAGGCGAACAGCGGATGGGCGCGGGCGAAGGGGTTTTCCTCGCGCAGGTCCAGCAGGGCGATCTCGCGACGGGCGATCAAATCCTGACGGACCTCGCGCGGGGTGACGGTGAGCAAGGTCATGCGGTGATCTCGGCCAGGACCGGCTTGGAGCGGTCCCAGAGGTTGGGCAGGGTGGTGTTGGCGTAACCGGACACGAAGGGCTTCGGACGGCCGTCGGCGTCATAGGTCGAGCGCTTCACCGCGCCGATGTTGCCGCCGTAGACGTGTATGCTGATCGAGACGCGGTCGTCGAAGGCGTTGGTCACCTGGTGCACGTCGCCGATGGTCGGCGAGACCGCTTCGACCTCGCCGCGCGCGAGGCGGTGAACAGGCCCGATAGCCCCGAAGCCGGCGCCGCGCCGGGCGAAACGCTGCGAGAGCTCCGCGCCGCGGAGCACGCCGACCAGGCCCCAAACGGTGTGGTCATGGACTGGCGTCGCCTGGCCGGGTCCCCAAACGAAGCTGACCACACTGAACCGTTCGCGGCTGTCGCAGTGGAGCAGATACTGCTGGTACCGGGTCGGGTCCGGTCGGGCGTAAGCGTCGGGCAGCCAGTCGTCGCGGGCGATCAGGCCGGCCAGCAGCCGTCCGCCCTCGGCCAGGATGAGGTCTTCATCGTCCGTGCGGTCGATCAGGACGCCCAAGGCGCCGACGAAATCGGCCAGCCTGTGGAGCTTGGGAGGGGAACTGGAAACACTCATCGGATCACAGAACGACCTCGCCGGTCGGGAAGGCCAGTAAGGCCGAATTGGGCTGAGGGGCGGGCGCGTCGACACCCAGATGGGCCAACAGTCGGCGGCGGACAGCGTGGAAGCGGGCGTCGGGCTGGCGAGGGCGCTCCAGCGTAATCCGCTCCTCGACGGCGATCTTGCCCTTGTCGAGCACCAGCACGCGGTCGGCCAGGGCGACGGCTTCGTCGACGTCGTGGGTGACCAGCAGCACGGCGGGCTTGTGTTCGCGCCACAGCGACAGGACCAGGTCATGCATTTTCAGGCGCGTCAGGGCGTCCAGCGCCGCGAAAGGCTCGTCCAGCAACAGCAGCGTCGGTTCGCGGACCAGGGCGCGGGCCAGGGCGGTGCGCTGGGCCTCGCCGCCCGACAGGGTGGCCGGCCAGGCGTCGAGGCGGTGACCCAGTCCCACTTCCCTCAGGGCGGCTTCCGCGCGGGGGCGGACGTCAGCGGCCTTCAGGCCCAGGGCGACGTTCTGCCAGACCCGTCGCCAGGGCAGCAGGCGGGCGTCTTGGAACACCACCGCCCGCGCGTCCGGTGTCGTCACATCCTGGCCTTCGGCGGAGTCGAGACCAGCCAAGGTGCGCAGCAGGGTGGTCTTACCCGAACCGCTAGCCCCCAGCAGGGCGACGAACTCGCCGGGCGCGATCGTCAGATCCAGGCCGTCGATGACCACGTTGTCGCCGAACCGGCGGGTAAAGCCCTTGAGGCTGACGGTCGGCGCCGCGGGAGCGGCGGTCACGAGCGGGCGGATGCGGGGCTGGGCCATGGTCATTGCTCCACGAGATTGGGACGCCACGCCAGCGCCTTGCGCTCCAGCGTGCGGACGAGGGCGTCGGCGGCGAGGCCGAGCAGGGCGTAGACGAGCAGGCAGACGACGATGATGTCGGTGCGCATGAAGTCGCGGGCGTTGTTGATCAGGTGGCCCAGGCCCGCCTGCGCGTTGATCTGCTCGGCGATGACCAACATGATCACGCTGATGCTGAGCGCGTACCGCAGACCCACGAAGAACGAGGGCAAGGCGCCGGGCAGGATCACGTTGATGATCAGATCACGTCCGGAGAGGCCGAAACTACGCGCCGCCTCGACCAGTCTGACATCCACGCCGCGGATGCCGGCGAACAGGTTCAGGTACAACGGGAAGACGGCGGCCGTGGCGATCAGGGCGATCTTCGGAACCTCGCCGATGCCGAACCACACGATGAACAGCGGGGTCAGCGCCACGACGGGCAGGGTGCGTTTGATCTGCATCAGCGGGTCGACCAATGTCTCGCCCCAGCGGGACAGGCCGGAGATCAGACCCAAGGTCACCGCTACGACCAGCGCCAGGCCGAGGCCCACACCGGCTCGGCCGAGCGACACCGCTAGATTGGCCGGTAATTCGCCCGAAATGGTCATCGCCCAGAAGGTCTCGGCCACGGTGGACGGGGCGGCCAGGACCCGGGCGGGGATCAGGCCCACGCGGGCTCCGGCCTCCCAGAGCAGCAGCAGCAGGGTCGGCGACAGCCAGCGGGCGTTGGCCAGGCGTGGCCAGCGCAGTTTGGGAAGCCAACTTGGCCGTGCTTGAGAATTTCTAAGGGTGACCGCCAAAGACATGAGGGTGAGCCGTCTCGTGAACCGTTGCGGCGCGAACGCCTTTGCTCCACAGAGAAAGGCGTTGAAACCCCACTGGATCAATAGACTTATCCTTAGGGGCCGTATCAGAGTTTCTCATAGGCGCTGCTCATGGCCACGAACTTGCCGACCGAACTGTTGCGAAGCTTCGTCGCGATCGTCGATTCCGGTTCGATGTTGAAGGCCACTGAACGGGTGTTCGTCACCCAATCCGCGCTCAGTCTGCAGATGAAACGGCTGGAGGAGACGGTCCTGACCCCGCTCTTCCATCGTGATGGGCGCCGGCTGACCTTGACGCCGGCCGGCCAGACCCTGCTGGCCCACGCTCGCGATATTCTGGCGCTGAACGACCGCGCGGTCGTGGCCCTGACCGGCGACGCCCTGGTTGGGCCGGTGCGAGTGGGACTGGTGCAGGACTTCGCCGAGACCCTGCTGTCGGGGGTCCTCGCCCAGTTCAGTCAGCTCAATCCCGACGTCCAGCTGGAGGTGCGCGTGGCCGGTTCGCCGGAACTGCTGGACCTGTTGAACGCCGACCGGCTGGACGTGGTGCTGTGCATGGGCGCGGCCGACGACCCGCATGCCGATCGCGTGGCGCCCATGGTCTGGCATGGCGACGCCGGCCTGGCCAAGGCCGAGGTCTTGCCCCTGGCGATCCTGGCGCCGCCCTGCAGGTTCCGCGACGCGGCCTTGGCGGCCCTGGAACGCGAGGGCCGGCCGTTCCGCGTGGCGCTGGAGACGCCCAGCCTCTCGGCGTTGCGAGCGGCGGTCGAGGCCGGTCTGGCCGTCACCTGCCGCACGGCCCTTTTCCGGCCCCGCGCGGCGCCGATCGAGGCGGGGCTGCCGGCCGTACCCCAGGTCGCCTATGTCCGTCGGGTCGGCTCGGCGCCGCATCCTTCGATCGCCAAGCTCTCCGAACTCATCCGTCAGGCCGCGCTAGAGCTCTGAGCGCGGCGGCGGCCACCTCCGCCGCCTGCACGCGGATGTCGGGCACGGCGTTGATCTCCCACAGCGCCCCACGCGTGATGGGGCCGACGGCGAACAGGGTCGGCTGCGGCGCGCCGTCGGCGCGGACGACGCGATGCTCCAGATCGACATCAAGACCCAGCCGCAGTGGATCGGCGCGGATCAGCCGCCGTGCGGCCAGGCCGGCGATCAGCGGTTCGGTGGAGCGCTCGACATCCGCCGAGGGGCCGGTGCAGTTGACCACCAGGTCCGCTTCCAACCGCCAGGTGTCGGTCTCACCGCGCGGTCGCCAGACCAATCCCGCTCGGCCGCCTTCCAGGATGTCGGCCCGCACCAGCTTGCCGGCCAGGACCCGCAGGCGACCCTTGGTCCGCATCCGGTCGAGGTGTTCGGCGACCTCGGGCGACAGTCGGTGGCGGTGGACGTCCCAGAGGGCGCGAGCATGACGCAGGAAGGCGGCGCGCCGCTTCAGACTCCAGGTGCGCCACATATCCTGGGTCGCCGGCCGCAGGGCGTCGATGGCGGTCCTCCAGCCATGCTCGTCGGCCGCGGCGCGCAGCCAGGCCAGCGCCTCGAGGGGCGACAATGATGAGGAGGGCGGAGCGGGCAGCGGACATGGCGGGGCGCCAAGGTGCTCGCGGGGCGTCAGTCCTCGGCGTGACAGGGAGATCAACGGCCGATGCGGCGCGAGGCGATCCAGGGACAAGGCGGCGTCGACCATGGTCAGGCCGCTGCCCAGCAACAGGACCGGTCCCCGACCTTCGGCCAGTTCGCTCGGGTCCCAGCGCCACGGGTCGGCGACGAAGGCGTTCGAGGTCTCCAGCGCGGGGCCGATCGTCTCGGGCGGCCGAGGCGGCGGGTTGCCCAGAGCCAGGATTACCACGTCGGCGGCGATGACGCGGCCCATGCCGCAGGTCAGACGCCAACCCCTGCCGGCGGGTTCGATCGCGGTGATCTCGTCGGGCGCGATCACGAGCCGGCCGACGGAATCCTGGCCTTCGGCGAGGGCGGATAACAGGCTTTGCAGATAGCGCCCGTAGTCGCCGCGCGTCGCAAAATCGCCGGGGCCGATGTCCAAGCCGCGGGCCTTCAGCCAGTCAATGAAGTCGTCGGGACGATCGGGCCAGGCGCTCATATTGCCGGCTCGGACATTGAGCCGGTGAACGGGGTCGTCGGTGGCGTAGGCCGCGCCCAGGCCGATCGGGCTGCGACGCTCGATCAGGATCACCTTGACCGCCTGGGCGCGACGCAGCAGATGCAGCGCGGTCATCACGCCGCTGAAACCCGCGCCGACAACAGCCAGGACCGGTGGGGAGGTGCTCAAGTCGAAATCCTACTTATGAAATAGGATTTAACTTGGCGCACTGGGGCAGGCAAGCGTCGTCGGGGCTACGGGCGCCCGACGACGCCGATCCTAGGCGACGGCTCGGCTAGTTTTTTGACGGGTGAACCGATTGACCGGTACGTCGATCCCCAGGCTCTGGCGGAACGTCGAACCCTCATAGTCCTCACGGAAAATTCCCCGGTTCTGCAGCAGCGGGACGACTTCCTCGACCAGAAGCCGGAACTGACCGGGCAGGGACTCGCCAATGACGAAGCCATCCGAGGCTCGGCTGTCCAGCCACAGCTGGAACTTGTCGGCGATCTGCTCGGGCGTGCCGACCAGGTCGCCGCGCGGCGTGGCGAAACGCAAGGCCACTTCGCGCAGGGTCAGGTTCTCTTCCTCGACGGCCTTGGCGATCTTCAGCGTCGCGGACTGCGAGCTGTTGACGCCGCGGCTGAACACGTCGGGGAAGGGGGCGTCGAGGTCGTAGGCCGTGAAGTCGTGGTCGTTGAAGCCCCGGCCCAGCATGGCCAGGGCGGACTCGATCGACACCAACTCGGCGCGCTCCTTCCAGCGGGCCTCGGCTTCGGCCTCGGTGGAACCGATGATCGGCGCGGCGGCGGGCAGGATGAACAAGTCATCCGGGTTACGACCAAAACCCGCGGCGCGCGCCTTGACGTCGGCGTAGTAGGTCCGCGCCTCCTCGATGCCGCCATGACCGACGAAGATCGCGTCGGCGCGCTTGGCGGCCAGGTTGCGGCCGTCCTCGGAGGCTCCGGCCTGGAAGATCACCGGCTGCCCCTGGGCCGAGCGCGCGATGTTCAGCGGCCCTTTCACCGACAGGAACTCGCCCTTGTGGCCGAGGGTGTTGAGCTTTTCGGGGCTGAAGAACACGCCGTTGGCCTTGTCGTGGACCAGGGCGTCATCCTCCCAACTGTCCCAAAGGCCCTGGACAACATCGAGATATTCGGCCGCCAACCGATAGCGCACGTCGTGCGCCAGGTGCTCGGTCTTGCCGAAATTCTCGGCCGAACCTTCCAGCCAGGAGGTGACGACGTTCCAGCCGGCGCGACCGCCGCTGATGTGGTCCAGCGAGGCGAACTGGCGCGCCACGTTGAAAGGCTCCGAATAGGTGACGCTGAGCGTCGCCACCAGGCCGATGTGCTCGGTCACCGCCGCCAGGGCCGACAGGATAGTGATCGGCTCGAAACGGTTCAGGTAGTGCGGGCTGGACTTAGCGTTGATCGACAGGCTGTCGGCGATGAACACGAAGTCGAACTTGCCCTGCTCGGCCAGCTTGGCGGCGCGGCTGTAGTACTTGAAATCAGTGCTGGCCCCAGGCTGCGCGTCGGGATGGCGCCAATCGGTCCAGGTCCGCCCGGCGCCCTCGATCATATGGCCGAGCTTCAATTGTCTTCGCTTCGCCATGGTGTTCTCCAATGAATAATTCATCGGAATGACTGTCATTGCGCGCTTTTCGCGGCAATGGAGTTCGATAAATACGCCTTATTAGGTTTGTGAATATGGATCTATTTGCGGTTATGAAGGTCCGTATTTTTGTGTTGGATATATAAATCTCTGAAATGGATTGAAGGAATACTGTTTCGCGCGATTTGTCTGGATTGCGCATGTTGTTCGGCGTCGCGGTTGATCGCCGCGTGTCGCAGTCATCAGGCGAGGAGAGGCCATGAGCGCCACCATCACCGGCATTCGCGAAACAACCGGATTGAGCACCGTCCACCTGAACCCGACCATTGGCTCGGAAGTCAGCGGCCTAGACCTGCGCCAACCGCTTGACCGGTCGCAACGCGATGCGCTCAAGGCTCTGTTGCTGGAGCGTAAGGTGCTGTTCTTCCGCGACCAGGACATCACGCGCGATCAGCAACTGGCCTTCGCGGCTAACTTCGGCGAAGTCTACGCCCATCCAACCGGCGGCGTGGAAACCCATCGGGCCGTCCAGCCGATCTCGGCCGAGGCGCTCAAGGATTATGACATTCGCGAGAACCATTGGCACACCGACACCAGTTGGCGGATCAATCCGTCTTTCGGCGCGGTGCTGAAAGCCGTGCACATCCCGGACGTCGGGGGCGACACGATCTGGGCCGATGGCGGCGCGATCTATCGCGGCTTGCCCGACGATCTGAAAGCGGCGGTCGATGATCTCTATGTGATCCACGACTACCAGGACGCCCTGAAACGGTCAGGAGAGCGCTATCCGTTGGTCGCTCATCCGGCCATCCGCACCCATCCGGAGACCGGCGAGGACATCTTCTGGATCAATTTCAGTCTCAAGCCCCGGTTCGTTGACCTGGCGCCGGAGGAGAGCAGGGCGCTGCTCGCCCGGCTGTATGACCAGGTCAAGAAGCCCGAATATCACGCCCGCTTCCGCTGGCGTCCCAACTCTGTGGCCCTGTGGGACAACCGCGCCGGCCTGCACTACGCCGTCCGCGACTACGGCGATTTCCCACGGGTGATGGAACGCGTGCTGATCGGTTCGGACGACGTCCCGTACCGCGAGCGCCGCTCGACCTGACCTTTCGGCGCGCCGAGGGCCGGCGGCGCGCCTCGACCTTGAAGACCAACAACACGACACGGAAGCCATCGTGCTCCGTGCGGGGGATAGACTCTTGCCTTACTCGACGCGGGCGCTGGCCCGACCTTCGCTGGAATGGACGCTCCAGACCGGACTTCTGGCCTGCGCTTCGATCGTGACGATCTCCGCCCTCGCAACCCCGGCCCGGGCCGCTGACTTGCCGGCGGCCGTTCCAGTCGTCGATGCGGTCCCCGCCGCGACAGCCGCCGCCGCGACAGCCGCCGATGTGGACGGCGCCGTAGCCCTCGAAGGCGTGATCGTCACCGGCGTTCGCGGCGAGCGCCGCACCGTGGCTGACAGCCCGGCTCCGGTCGACGTGATCTCCGACGAGCAACTGACGGCCACCGGAAAGGTCGGCCTCAAGGAGGTGCTCAACACCCTGATCCCGTCGTTCAACCTGCCGGGCATCAACGGCGGCGGCACGTCGTGGACGGTGCGAGCCATCACCATGCGCGGGCTGAACGGCGACCAGGCCCTGTTCCTGGTCAACGGCAAACGGCGCCACGGCACGGCGCTGATCAATAACCTGGCCCGGGTTGGACGCGGCGGCGCGCCGGTCGACCTGGACCTGATCCCCGCCTCCGCGATCGAGCGCATCGAGGTCCTGCGCGACGGCGCCTCGGCTCAGTACGGCTCGGACGCCATCGCCGGCGTGGTCAACATCATCCTGAAAAAGGACGCCCAGGGCGGATCGTTCAGCTATCAGGGCGGTCAGAACTATCTGGGTGACGGCGACACCCGCAGCGCTACCCTGAACTACGGCCTGCCGTTGGGCGACCAGGGGGGCTTCGTCCAACTGGCCCTGGACTGGAAGAACAACGAGGCCGCGTCGCGCGCGGTCCCATCGCGAGCCCAGTACATATACCAGCCGACGGTCACGACCGTCGGTGGGGTGACCACCGTCACGCCCGATCCCCGCGACGCCACCGCCGATCGCTACTATTGGGGACAGAGCTACGGTCCTGGCGAGGAGGACATCCTGGCGGCGTCCTACAACGCAGAGCTGCCCTGGAAGAACCTGACGCTCTATTCGACCGGCACGCTGAGCCATCGCTCGTCGAAAAAGAACACCGGCAGTTTCCTGCCCAATCTGGCCCCGGTGGCGGGCGTGACCGCTGGGCGGCCGCAGAACCGTAACTCGCTACCGGAGGTCTATCCGAACGGCTTCAACGCCCTGCGCCGGATCTTCGAGCTCGACTTCCAGACCACCCTCGGCGCGCGCGGCCAGGCCAAGGGCTGGGACTGGGACCTGTCGACCACCTTCGCCCAGGACCACGCCCAGCTGGACGGCCAGAACACGCTCAACGCCACCCTGGGCCCTGACAGTCCGAACTACTTCCACCTGTCGACCCACCAGTTCCAGCAATGGACCACCAACTTCGACGTCACCCGCGAGTTCGAGGGCGTGCTGCCCCGGCCTGTCCAGGTGTCGTGGGGACTGGAACAGCGCTACGAGCACTTCAGGATCTATCCGGGAGACGAGGCGTCCTACATTGTCGGCGACTATGTGATCCCGGCCGGCCAGCCGTTCGCCGGACTGCGGCCCAACCCTGGCCTGGCCTCCTACGCGGGCACCGCGCCGGAAGACGCCGGCTCGGCCAGCCGTAACGTCTATGCAGCCTATATCGACGTCGGCACGAACCTGACCGAGAACTGGTACGTCGGCGTCGCGGCCCGGCATGAGCGCTACACCGGCGACGTCGGCGACACCACCAGCGGCAAGCTCACCACGCGCTGGGAGTTCCTGCCGGGCTACGCGCTGCGCGGGACGATCAGCAACGGCTTCCGCGCCCCGTCTCTAGCCCAGGAGGTGTTCGCCAGCTCGACCATCAGCGGCAGCCTCTGCGCCGCCGCGCCCAACAACACGTTCCGGGGTTTGCCCTGCGTTCCGGGCGAGTATCTGACCTTCCCGACCAAGGTGCTGCGCGTAGACACCAGCGAGGCCCAGGCCTTGGGCGCGACGCCTCTGAAGCCCGAGACCTCGACCAACTACAGCGTCGGGATCACCGCCGAGCCGACGAGCCGGCTTCGGGTCACGCTGGACGCCTACCAGATCGACATCGACGACCGCATCGTCGACACCAGCAACCTGGATCTCAGCCCGGTGCAACTGGCCTCTCAGCCGGCCCTGGCTCCGCTGCTGACCCGGTTCCCGCTGGGCCTGACGGCGACTTATTACACCAACGCCGTCTCGACCCGAACGACGGGCGTGGACCTGGTCGCCGAATACGCCTTCGACCTGGGCGACGCGGGGCGCTTGAACCTGAACGCCGCCTACGCCTTCAACAAGACCAAGATCACCAAGCAGGTCGCAACGCCCGCGGTGCTTAAGGCCGTGAACCCGAACCTTGTGCTGTTCGATCGGCAGAAGATCGCCGACCTGACCGTGGGCACGCCGCGCAAGAAGCTGATCCTCGGCGCGGTCTGGGATCGCGACACCGTGTCGGCCAGCCTGAGGTCCACCCGCTATGGCGAATACACCGAGGCCGGGACCTCGGCCAATCTGGATCGGACGTTCAGCCCCAAATGGGTGGTCGATCTCGACATCGCCTGGGACGTGCGTCCAACCACGAACATCGCGATCGGGGCCAACAACCTGTTCGACGAGCATCCGGACAAGATCGGCATCATCAACGCCGACACGGGGATCAACCAGTTCGGCATCTTCTCGCCCTTCGGCATCACCGGCGGCTACTACTACGCCCGCCTGACCCAACGCTTCTGAGGGAGGGCGCCATGCAACGACGCAGCCTCATCGCCGTCTTGACCGCCGCCGTCCTGCTGGCCGGCTGCGGAGCGAAGGGAGGGGACGGCCAGGCCACGCTCAAGGTCGGCAGCCAGCGGGGATCGACCAAGGCGATCCTGATCGTCTCCGGCGCTCTGGAGGGCGCGCCCTACAAGATCGAGTGGAGCGAGTTCGCCGCCGCCCAGCCGCTGCTCGAGGCGGTAGGGGCGGGGGCGGTTGACCTGGGCGAGGCGGGGGACGCGCCGTTCCTGTTCGCCTATGCCGGCGGCTACAAGATCAAGGCCGTGCAGGCCGGGAAGAGCGGCGGTTCGGCGACGGCCCTGCTGGTTCGCAAGGGCGCGCCGTTCCACACGATCGCCGACCTGCGCGGCAAGAAGATCGCCACTGGGCGCGGTTCGATCGGTCACTACCTGCTGCTCAAGCTTCTGGAAGAAGCGGGTTTGAAGCCCACCGACGTCCAGATCGTGTTCCTCAGCCCCGGCGACGCCAAGGCGGCCTTCTCGAGCGGCGCGATCGACGGCTGGGTGACCTGGGGGTCGTACGTCGCCCTGGCCAAGCTGCATGACGACGCCACGATCCTGGCCGACGGCGAGGGGCGGCTGATCGGCTACGGCTTCGAGGCGGCCAACGAGGCGGCGATCGCCGGCAAGCGGCCGCAGGTCGAGGACTTCCTGCACCGCCTGGCCAAGGCCCGGCGCTGGGCGGCCGAACATCCGCAGGAGTTCGCCGCCGCGCTCTCCAAGGAAACGGGCCTGCAGCCGGACGTGGCGCTGTACACCGTGCAGCACTACAGGATCGCGCCGTCGGAGATCGATGACGCCGCCGTGGCCGAGGCGAAGGCCGTTCTTGACCGCTTCAAGGCCGCGGGGGCGGTGACCTCGACGCGCGATCCGGCGGACGCCTTCGATCGTTCGTTCAACGCCGCCGTCGCCCCATGAGCGAGACGCTGTCGACCGATGTGCTGGTGATCGGCGGCGGCCTGGCCGGGACCTGGGCGGCCATCGCCGCCGCCCGCGAAGGCGCCGAGGTGGTGCTGGCCGACAAGGGTCATTGCGGGACCAGCGGCGTCACCGCCACGGCCGGCCCCGGCCATTGGTGGGTTCCGCCAGAGGGGCGGGAAGGCGCGGTCGTCGATCGGCTGAAACGCTCCCTGGGCCTAGGCGACCCGGACTGGATGCGGCGCATCCTGGACCTGACCTGGACCAGTCTGCCGACCTTGCGCGGCTATTACGACTTCTCGACCGATGACGAGGGGCGGCCGTTCTATCGCGGCCTGCGCGGACCGGAATACATGAGGGCGATGCGCAATCTGGCCCTGGCCCAGGGCGTGCGCATTCTCGACCATCATCCAGCCCTGGAACTGCTGCGGCACGGTGACGGGTCCATCTCGGGAGCGGCGGGCCTGGCCTTGCGCGGCGAACTGCCGTGGACGATCCGGGCGGGCGCCGTGGTGCTGGCCACCGGCGGCTGCGCCTTCGCCTCGCGCCTGCTGGGCTCGGCCACCAACACCGGCGACGGCTTGCTGATGGGCGTCGAGGCCGGCGCCGACCTCTCGGGCATGGAGTTCACCAACTACTACACCCCGGCCATGGCCGGCACGAACATGGCCCGGTCGATGGCCTACAGTTTCGCCCGCTGGTTCGACGCCGATGATCGCGAACTCGATATTCCCAACGGGCCCGACGTCACGCCGCATCTGGCGCGGGCTCTGATGGCCGGCCCGCTGTTCTGCCGGCTGGATCGTGTGCCCGAGGATATCCGCCGGGTCATGCCGCAGGTGCAGCCCAATTTCGTCCTGCCGTTCGACCGCAAAGGAATTGACGCCTACCGCGACCGTTTCGAGGTGACCTTGCACGCCGAGGGCACGGTGCGCGGGATCGGCGGCCTTCGGGTCGTGGATCAAGCCTGCCAGACCCAGGTCCCTGGCCTGTTCGCCGCCGGTGACGCGGCTAGCCGCGAGCTGGTGACGGGCGCCATTTCCGGCGGCGGCGCCGTCAACTCCTCCTGGGCCTTGTCGTCGGGACAGTGGGCCGGGGCGGGCGCCGCGCGGGTCGCGCTGGGGCAGGGGGCTCGAGCCGATGCCCTGGTGGTGGCTACCGGGCGCGCCGGCCTGCGCCCCAGCCTCGCTGAGCGTCCGGTCGATCTGCGGGCCGCTGTCCAGACCGTGCGGGACGAGCTCAACGACTATGAGCGCAACATCTTCCGGCGCGGCCCAGCCTTGGCCGCGTCGGGCGAGCGGCTGGACGAGGTCTGGACGGAACTGGCGACACATGCGCGGGGCAAGGGCAGGATGTCCCTGCGGACCCGCGAGGCCGCCGCCTTGGTCGCCGCCGGCCGCTGGAGCAAGGCCGCGGCGCTGGCGCGGGTCGAGAGCCGAGGTATGCACCGGCGCGAGGATGCGACCGGCCTAGACTCTCGCTTCGCCGCGCGCCAGCGAGCGCGCGGATTGAACGCCGTCTGGACCGCGTTCGAGCCGACCGTCGCTCAGGCGGAGGTGGCCTGATGATCGAGATCGTCATCGAAGACCGCTGCACCGGTTGCGGGGACTGCGTCGACGCCTGCCCCAGCGACGTCCTGGAGGTCGACGCCCGCGGAAAGGCGAGGATCGCTCGTCAGGCCGACTGCCAGACTTGCCTGCTGTGCGAGCTCCATTGTCCAACGGATGCGCTGTTCGTCTGGCCCGACTACGAAGCGCCGGTCGGGATCACCGCTGAGCAGGCTTTGGCGTCGGGCCAACTGGGCGCGTTCCGCCGCGATTCCGGCTGGGGCGAACATGCCGCGACCCACAGCAACCAACACTGGCGCATGGGTTCGATCTTCGAACGCGCACGCCTGCAGGCGATCGAGATCGCCGCCCGAAAATCCGTTCAAGCCGAGGAGACCGTCCGATGAGCCAAGAAAGCCTGGCCAAGCTGCTGGCCGACCTGCATGCTGAGCGTGTCCGGACCTGGGATCCGGCCGCCCTGAAGATCAATGTCGACCAGCGTGCGACCCTGGTCGCCGAGGCGAACCCTGACGCCTGGATCAAGGTCGGCGACGTCGTTGAACCGTTCGTCCTCCAGGACGTCGAGGGCGGCGAACTGACCTTGAAGAGCCTGACCGCCAAGGGCCCGGTGGTGCTGGTGTTCTTCCGCTTCGCCGGCTGTCCGGCTTGCAATATCGCCTTGCCCTACTATGAACGTGCGCTGCAGCCGACGTTGAAGGCTCTGGGCGTGCCTTTGGTGGCGGTCAGCCCGCAGGTTCCCGAGCGCCTGGGCGAAATCCGCGTCCGCCACGACCTGTCGTTCAAGGTGGCGTCGGACACGGACAATGCGCTCGGCCGCCGTTTTGGCATCCTCTACACCGCCGACGAAGCCAGCCAGGCCGCTCAGCGCGCCCGCGGCGGGTCGATCGGCGAGACCACCGGAACTGGGACCTGGGAGCTGCCGCAGCCGACGGTCGTGGTGATCGGGCGGGACGGAGTTGTGAAGTTCGCGGATGTCAGCCCCGATTGGTTGGTCCGCACCGAGGCCGAGCCGGTGATCGCCGCCGTCCGGGCTCTGGCTGCGGTCGCCGTACATTCTTGAGCGTTTTGGGAAAATATTCCTAGTTTAGGGTCGCCTGGGGGGTTATCGCAATAATAAAATAGGAATATTTTCCTTTTGTATATCTCCATCGTCTCCATCGAGCATCGCAAGGCGCCCGGCTCGGGCGGCGGAAAGGCCGGGCCAAGGGGAGGGGACTCGCCCTTCTCCGCGTCCAGGCTCGCGCGGCTGTCGGGTGGCTGCCCGCCGCTAAGGACGTCGGCGACATAACGCTTGGCATGCGAGGCTGTGGATAACTTGTGGAGGAATTGTTTGTGCTGTGCGGACCCGCATTCTTCCTGGCCTAGCAGAGAGGCTGGCGCTAGCCGAGAATGTTGAGCTGAGCCTTGGCTCCGTCGTCCGCGCGTTCGACGTTTCGGACGCCATGACGCTGTGACGTCGTCTCAGCGATGAGGTCGGACGATGGAGAGTGCGACAGCACAATGCCACCGACCGCTTGATCGGCCTCCTGTGCCTGTTGTCCATGGCGGCCCAATTGCCGTCGCTGTCGCTCACAGGACCTGTCAGAGACCTCAAATACCACGATCGAGGCTAGGAATATATTCCCATAATTGGTGAAGGATTTTCAGTTCGGCTGTCGCCCACCCGGGAGGCGAGCGCAAGGCACCGTGCAATATGGGAATATTTTCCTACACACTAATCTGGTCACGTCGACGCGAAGCGGCCAGTAAGTGAAACATTCAAGGAAAATATTCCTACCGCTACCCGAGTTCGGCAATCGGCCGTTTGTGAAAGGGTGGCGCACAAGTAGCCAGGGCAGGGACTAGCATCTTTCGAAAACCTCTTTCATAACTTGGTTGAAAGGCAACCGGTTTTGAAAGGATCGCCATGCTCATCGGTTATGCGCGGGTGTCCAAGGGAGACGATCAATCGACGGCCGCGCAGAAGCGTGCGCTGACCGATACAGGGTGCGAGCGCCTGTTCGAAGAGGCCGCCAGCGGTGGCCGTTGGGACCGGCCCCAACTGCACCGAATGCTCGATCAATTGCGGCCCGGCGACGTCGTCGTGGTGTGGAAGCTCGACCGTCTTTCCCGTTCCCTGAAAGACCTTTTGCACATTCTGGAGAAGGTTGATGCCGCCAGCGCCGGCTTCCGA
>JAGIBE010000245.1:0-25502 GCA_017744495.1 Caulobacter sp.
GAGCAGTTAAGGCTGGATATCGGCGCACCGCGAACGCACGCTTTCGACCCTCCCTGGCCGATCTGAAGGTCCGCGCCGCCGGCCGGACAGCGCCAGGAGGAGACCTCTAGGCTCCGTGTCGCAAGGCGGACTTGCCGGACCCGTCGGGCTCCTGCGGATATTCTCCCGCTCGCTATCGCCCATCAGACTCAAAGTGCGATACCGTGAGGTGTGTCGGCAGAGTCCGACCCAGGGGCACCCTCATCAAGAAATCGGAAACTCATCGCCCATAGATGAGCAAGGCGGCTTGGAACCTCGAGCCCTTGTCTTCGACTTGATCAAGAGGGCTGAGATAATGATCCATCTCTCTCACCACTAAGCTCTAGAGGAAGGCGTTTCCTCGCTTGTCCGGTGTGCTTTCCGCCGCCGAAAGCGGTTGGTCGACGAGCTCTTCTCCAGTAGCTGAAAGCAGACGCGCCGAACTTCCGCGTTGAGTCAGAACCGGCTCCCAGCCACCCTAAATCCCCTCGCCCACCGTCGGTGCGACGCCGGGAGCGCGGGCGACGTGGATGCCGCATTCGGTCTTGTCCTGACCGGCCCAGCGGCCGGCGCGGACGTCGGCGTTCGGGTCGTCGACCGCCTTGGTGCAGGGCCAGCAGCCGACCGAAGGGAAGCCCTGAGCCACCAGCGGGTGGGCCGGCAGGTCGTGCTCGGCGACATAGGCTTCGAGCTCCGCCTTGCCCCAATTGGCCAGCGGGTTGAACTTGATCTGGCCCTCGGCCTGCTCGACCACGGCCAGGCGCAGGCGGTCGCCGCCGTGGAAACGCTTGCGGCCCGTGGTCCAGGCGTCGAACTCGCCCAGGGCGCGGTCCAGCGGCAGCACCTTGCGGATGTGGCAGCAGGCGTCGGTGTCGGTGCGCCACAGGTCGGACTTGGGATCGGTGACGGCCAGGTCCGCGAAGGCCGGACGCAGGTCGCGCACGTCGGTCAGACCCAGCTTGGCGGCCAGTTGCTTGCGGTAGTCCAGCGTCTGGCCGAACAGCATGCCGGTATCGAGGAACAGCACGGGGATGTCCTTGGACACCTGGCTGGCCAAGTGCAGCAGCACCGCCGATTCCGCGCCGAACGAACTGACCAGGGCCAGTTTGTCGCCGAAGGTCTCGTAGGCTCGGCGCAGGATAGTCAGCGGATGGGCGTCGCGCAGTTCGGCGTCCAGCCGCGCCGCCAGGGTGGGCTGGACTCCAGCGCCTTTTCCCAAGACAGGAGGCTTCACCTCGGTCGCGGTCTGGTCGTAGGCCATCAGACGGCCCTTTCCTCGAACGCCACCCGACGGCTGTCGGCGGCGCGCTGATAGACGTGGCGGAAGCGGTGCGCGGCCTTGGTCCAGGCCTCGGGCGTCGCGCCGTCATTCGGCTCGAAGGCGTCGAAGCCGCAGCGGACCATGAAGCCGGCCTGCTCCTGCAGCACGTCGCCCACCGCCCTCACCTCGCCGGTGAAACCCAGGCGCTCGCGCAGCAGGCGGGCCGAGGTGTAGGCGCGACCGTCGCGGTACTTCGGGAAGGACAGGGCCACCACCGACAGGTGCGGCAAGTCGTAGGCCAAGGCCTCGACCTCCTGGTCCGGCTCGATCCGCACGCCGACGCGGCGGCTGTTGGACAGCAGGATCTCGCCCTCCGCCTGGAAGCGGGCCAGGGACAGGATCACGTCGCCTTCGGGCAGGGCGTCGTCGTCGCCCACGTGGACGAAGCCGTCCTCGGCCCATTCGGCGCCGAAGTTCGGGCCGCTGGCGTCGCCGATCAGCTTAATCAGCTTGGGCATAGACAGCCTCCTTGAAGGGCTCGAGACCGACGCGACGATAGGTGTCGAGGAAACGCTCCCCGCCGGTGCGGATGTGCAGATAGGTTTCGACCAGAGCGTCGATGGCCGGAGCCACCTTCTCGGCCGACAGGCCCGGGCCGAGGATCTTGCCGATGCTGGCGTCCTCGGCGCCCGAACCGCCCAGCGACAGCTGGTAGAATTCCTCGCCCTTCTTATCGACGCCCAGGATGCCGATGTGCGCCACGTGGTGGTGGCCGCAGGCGTTGATGCAGCCGCTGATCTTGATCTTCAGCTCGCCGATCTTCTCGGCCCGGTCGGGGTCGGCGAACGTCTTGGCGATGTCCTGGGCGATCGGGATGGCGCGGGCGTTGGCCAGCGCGCAGTAGTCCAGGCCCGGGCAGGCGATGATGTCGCTGGCCAGGTCGATGTTGGCGGTGGCCAGGCCCGCGGCTTCCAGCGCCGCGTGGACGGCCGGCAGGTCGTCCAGCTTGACGTGCGGCAGGACTAGGTTCTGGGCGTGGGTCACCCGGATGTCGTCCAGGCTGTAGCGCTCGCCCAGGTCGGCGACCACGTCCAGCTGGTCGGCGGTGGCGTCGCCCGGGGTCTGGCCGATAGCCTTCAGCGACACCTCGACGATGGTGTAGCCCGGGACCTTGTGCGGCTTGACGTTGTTGCGGACGAAGCGCTGCAGGGCCGGGCTGGCGGCGCGGGCGGCCTCGAAGGCTTCCGACACGGCCGGCAGGGTCTCGAAGTTCGGCTGGGCGAAGGCGGCGCGGATGCGAGCCTGCTCGGCGGCCGGAAGGTCGGCGCGCTCGGCGTTGATCTTGCCCCACTCCTCCTCGACCTGGCGGGTGAATTCCTCGATGCCCAGAGCGGCGACCAGGATCTTGATCCGAGCCTTGTAGATGTTGTCGCGGCGGCCGTGGCGGTTGTAAACGCGCAGGATCGCCTCGACGTAGCTGAGCAGGTGCTCGGACGGCAGGTACGAGCGGATCGTCTGGGCGATATAGGGCGTACGGCCCTGGCCGCCGCCGACGACGACTTCAAAGCCGATCTCGCCCTCCCGCCCCTTGCGCAGGAACAGGCCGATGTCGTGGGTCTTCACGGCGGCGCGGTCGGTCAGGGCGCCGGTGACGGCGATCTTGAACTTGCGCGGCAGGAACGAGAATTCCGGGTGCAGCGTCGACCACTGGCGCAGGATTTCCGACCACACGCGCGGATCGTCAATCTCCTCGGCTGTGGCGCCGGCATAGGGGTCGGCGGTGACGTTGCGAATGCAATTGCCGCTGGTCTGGATGGCGTGCAGGTCGACCTCGGCCATGGCGTCGAGGATGTCGGGCACGTCCTTCAGCTTGATCCAGTGGAACTGGAGGTTCTGGCGTGTGGTGAAGTGGCCGTAGCCCTTGTCGTAGGTGCGGCCGATCCAGGCCAGGCGGCGGACCTGGCGGCTGTTCAGCGAGCCGTACGGAATGGCGACCCGCAGCATGTAGGCGTGCAGCTGCAGGTACAGGCCGTTCATCAGCCGCAGCGGCTTGAACTGGTCCTCGGTCAGCTCGCCGGCCAGGCGGCGGGCCACCTGATGGCGGAACTCGTTGGAGCGGTCCGTCAGGAACTCGCGGTCGATGGCGTCGTAACGGTACATGCGGCTTACTTCCTGCGGATCAGGTCGACGCGGCCGGTCGAGCGGGCCGCGCCGTCGGCGTGGCGCAACGCCTCGATCACCTCGCCGCCGACGGCCTGCTTGCCGTGGGTGGGTTCGTTGGTGGGCCCCAAAGCCCGGATGCGTTCGCGGTAGCTGACCGGCGCCCAGCGGCCGGCCGAAGGGGTCAGGTCGATCGAATAGACGTCGATCACCACGGTCGGCTGGGCCTTGCCCGCCGCCACGGCGGCCTCGACCTCGGCGTCCTGGGCCTCGTCGAACAGCTGGGCGTCGCCGAAGCCCTCGATCCAGGCGCCGCCCTTCCAGAACACGACTTCGCCGTCGATCAGACGATTGGCGGTGATGGCTTTCATGAACGCAGGCTCGCGGACTGGAGAACTTGGAAATCGGCCAGGTCGGGGACACCGACGTCGGCCAGGGCCATGGCCTCGCCCACCATCAGCAGCGCCGGCCCCTTCAGGCCCTCGGCGGCGACGGCCAGGCCGGCCAGGGTGGTGAGGATGCGGCGCTCGTCGGAGCGGCTGGCGTTCTCGACGATCAGGGCCGGCGTCGACCCCGCACGGCCGGCGGCGGTCAGGCGCTCGGCGATAAGGCCAGCCGTGCTGACGCCCATATAGACGACGACGGTCTGGTTCGGGCGCGCCAGGGCGGCCCAGTCCAGGTCAGGTTCACCGTGCGCCGCATGGCCCGTGACGAAGGTCACGGCTTGGGCGCTGCCGCGATGGGTCAGGGGCGCGCCGGCGCCCGCCGAGGCGGCCAGGGCGGCGGTGACGCCAGGAATGACCGTGCACTCGACGCCGGCCGCGCGACAGGCGGTCAGCTCCTCGCCGCCGCGGCCGAACAGGAACGGGTCGCCGCCCTTCAGCCGAACGACCTCCAGCCCTTCCAGGGCCAGGGCGACCAGCAGCTGATTGATATCGTCCTGCGGCAGGGTATGGCGCGACTTGCGCTTGGCGACGTTGATCCGTCGTGTCGAAGCCGGCGCCAGGTCGAGAATCTCGTCGGATACCAGGCCGTCATGGACCACCACCTGGGCGGCCTGCAGGGCTTTCAGAGCCTTGATCGTCAGCAGCTCTGGATCGCCGGGACCGGCGCCGACCAGGGTCACACGGCCCATCCTCGCCTTGGCCGCGCGCGAACGCTGCCCGCCGCCGAGGGCGACGAGACCGGCTTTGGATCGGGACGCGGATCGGACCGTCGGCCGAGCCATCAGATTCAGGTCCTCTATAAGCCAATCACCACTGCCGACGCCCCGGACCGGCGACTTCGCCAAACCGGTTGCGCCGAAAGCATTGCGGGGCGAACCCTAGGGTCCGCCCCGCTCGCGTCCATCGACGAAAAGGGCCTTTCCCGTCAGCGAACGCTTGCAAATTGGTCGCGGCCGGGCCAATTCGCAAACAAGGTCTTCTGCCGGGGCGTTCAGTAAAACTCATGGAAAGACAGTCCGAGCGGCGTCGTTTGCCTCCCTTGAATGCGCTGCGCGCGTTCGAGGCGGCCGCGCGTCACCTGAACTTCAGCCGCGCCGCCGACGAGCTGTCGGTGACGCCGGGCGCCGTGAGCCAGCAGATCCAGAACCTCGAGGATTATGTCGGCGCGGCCCTGTTCAAGCGTACGCCCAAGGGCCTGCTGCTGACCGACGCGGCCCAGACCGCCCTGCCCGCCCTGCGCGAGGCCTTCGACCGCCTGGCCGAGGCCGCGTCCTTGCTCACCGCCGCCGTCGACGGCCGCCGCCTGACGCTGACCGCCGCCCCCTCGTTCGCCGCCAAATGGCTGGTGCCGCGCCTGGGCAAGTTCGAGCAGGCCCAGCCCCAGGTCGACGTCTGGCTGTCGGCCGGCATGGAGGTCGTCGATTTCGCCGCCGGCGAGGTCGACCTGGCCATCCGCTACGGCTCGGGCCGCTATCCGGGCCTTGAGGTCATCCGCCTGCTCAACGAGACGGTCGTTCCCGTGGCCTCGCCTGAACTGTTGGCCACCAACCCCTTGGAATCACCCGAGGATCTGGCGCACCACATCCTGCTGCACGACGGCTCGCCCGACGCCGACGACAGTTGCCCGGACTGGGCCATGTGGCTGGCCGCGCGCGGCATCAAGTCGGTGGACGGGGCGCGGGGTCCGCGCTTCAACCAGTCCAGCCTGGTTATTGAAGCCGCCGCCAACGGCCGCGGCATCGCCTTGGCCAAGCAGACCCTCGCCCAGGCCGATCTCGACGCCGGCCGACTGGTCATCCCGTTCGAGGCCGCCACGGCCGTCGACTTCGCCTATTACGTCGTGCACCCCAAGGCCAAGGGCCGCCTGCCTCAGGTGAAGGCCTTCGTCTCGTGGCTGCAGGCCGAGGCCGCGGCCCACGAAGCCGCCCTCCTGACCATGGACAATGGGGCTGGCATCTAGGCCAAGGTTTCCGGTGGCCCCGGCCGCCGGAACCGGCTTAAAGGGGCGCATGATCAAGACGACTCTTAACGTCGACGAGCGCCTCGCCCCCGCCGACTGCTCCACCATGCTCGACGTGCGCAAGGGCGTGGACGCCCTGGACCGCGCCCTGGTCCAGCTGCTGACCGAGCGCCAGGGCTACATGGACGCCGCCGCCCGCATCAAGGCCGACCGCTCCAAGGTGTTCGACCGCGCGCGGATCGAGGACGTGGTCGAAAAGGTCAAGGCCGCCGCCCGCGAATCGGGCCTGTCGGAAGCCATCGCCGAGCCGGTGTGGCGCACGCTGATCGACCGCTGCATCGCGTATGAGTACGATAGCTGGGACCGGACGAAGGGGTAGCGCCGGCCGGGGACATGCCCTTGCGGCGTGTCCCCATCAGACGCACTGCGGAACTTGGGGACACGCCGCAAGGGCATGTCCCCGCCAGTATCCGTCGGCGCTAGTTCCCGTCGATCAAATTCCCGATCTGGCCCAGGATCGAGCCCTCGCCGCGGTTGCCGCCGCCGCCCTGGGCCGCCTGCAGCATCCGGCCGGCCAGGCGCGAGAACGGCAGGGACTGAATCCAGACCTTCCCCGGACCGCGCAGGCGGGCGAAGAACAGGCCTTCGCCGCCGAACAGCACGCTGCGCACGCCGCCGGCCATGACCAGATCGAAGTCGACGCCCGGCGTGTAGGCGGCCAGGCAGCCGGTATCGACATGCAGTTCCTCGCCGGCCTTCAGCTCGCGCTCGACCAGGGCGCCGCCCATCTGGACGAACACCCATCCGTCGCCGTCCAGGCGCTGCATGATGAAGCCCTCGCCGCCGAACAGGCCGGTCATCACCCGCTTCTGGAAATGGATGCCGATCGACACGCCTCGCGCGGCGGCCAGGAAGCTGTCCTTCTGGCAGATCAGCGAGCCGCCAAGCTGGCCCAGGTTCAGCGGCAGGATGTTGCCCGGCGTCGGCGCGGCGAAGGCCACGCGCGCCTTGCCCGAGCCCTGGTGGGTGAAGACGGTGGTGAACAGGCTCTCGCCGGTGACCAGGCGCTTGCCCGCCCCCAGCAGCTTGCCCATGAAGCCGCCGCCGTTGTCGCCTGAGCCGTCGCCGAACACCGTGGTCATCTGGACGCTGGCGTCCTTCCAGACCAAGGCCCCGGCCTCGGCCACGGCGCTCTCGCCCGGATCCAGCTCGATCTCCAGGAACTGCAGCTCCTGGCCCTTGATCTCGAAGTCGATGTCGTCGGCGACGTTGGGATTGCGCTGGTGCGACCACGGGCTTGGGGGCATGCGAAGAGCTCCGGTTGAACTCACGCACCTTAGGCAGGCTCGCGGCAGGGCGCCAATTACACGTCGGTAAGCTGGACCATGGAACCTACGACCCGCTGATTAAGAGTCAGCGGGTCCAAGCTCTTTACCCCTTCAGCGACCGCAGGGCCCGCTCGTGGGCGTAGGCGGCGATGTCCATCAGGGCCACGTCCAGGGCGTCGCGGACCTCGTCCAGGCTCCTAGTTCCCGCCTCGGCCTCGGCGCAGACGTCGCCCAATTGGAAGGCCCCCACGCCCCGCGCCGCGCCCTTCACGGTGTGGACCGCGTCCCGCCAGCCAGGGTGGCTCGAATCGAGCATCGGGGTCCACAGCGCGGCCTGTTCGCGGAACAGGGCCAGCACCTCGTCGATCACCGTGGAATCGTCCATCGCGAACCCTTCCAGGTAAGCGAAATCGACGGCTCCGCTGATATCTCGTCTGGCCAAAAAATAGTCCCTTGCGTTCCAAGATTCTTTGCGTATGTTCCGCGCCTCGCCGCCGAGGCACTTCACTGCTTCGGGCCGAGCGGGCGCATAGCTCAGTTGGTAGAGCAGCTGACTCTTAATCAGCGGGTCGTAGGTTCGAATCCTACTGCGCCCACCATTCTTTCTTCTACAATTTAAAGAATACGAAGAGTACCTCTCCTCGCGGGGAAGGGAAACTTCGGCGTTCGCGTCGCTGAAACGACGGCTCGTCAGCGGGTCTGTTCGCCTAAGCCGCGGCGCGCTGGCGGAACTCGCGGGGCGAGACGCCGTACTGGTCGCGGAACGCCCGGCTGAAGTGGGCCGAACCGTTGAAGCCCCAGCGGAAGCAGATCTCCGAAATCGACAGCCGCGCGTGCTGCGGACTGGCCAGGTCGGTGCGGCAGCGCTCCAGCCGGCGTGTGCGCAGATAGTGGCTGAAGGTCTCGTCGGCGCTGGCGAACAGCTTCTGGACGTAGCGGGGCGAGACCCCCTCCTCGTCCGCCACCCGCCGCAGCGACAGGTCCGGGTCGGGCAGCAGGGTCTCTATGGTCTGGCACAGACGCTGGAGGTGGGCGGTGGGCGCGGCGGCTCCAATGCCCAGCACGTCGGCCGCCGCCCCGCCCTCGGCCAGACAGATGGCCAGGAACTCGGTCAGGGCCAGTTCGACCGGCCGCAGTTGGTCGACGGTCAGGTCCTCCAGCCCGTCCGCCGTGGCCCGCAGCAGGCCCGACAGGATGTGGGCCACGCCGGTGGCCGCCTGCAGGCGTCCTACCCGCAGGCTGACGGGGGTGATCAGACGGTGATCCAGGGCCACGCGCGGGGCGCGGACGAACATCAGACGGCAGCGGGTCTCCAGCCGCAGCGCCGCGGCCTGGCCAGTCGGGCCGTAGGCGATGTCGCCCGGCTCCAGCGCCTCGGCCAGGTCGTCGGTGACCAGGGTCCCTTCGCCGTTCAGCAGCACCGCCAGCCAGACGGCCGCCGGCTGGCCCGACAGCCGTCCGGAGATCGCCTGGGCCCCGGCCTCGACCAGGGCGAACTCGATGCCCAGGGGCGAGGTCAGACAGACCACCGACGCGGACGCCGGCTCGGCGTCGGACAGGCCCTCGATCGGCAGGCCCAGCCGGCTCATCGCCTCGCGCCAGGCCTGCGCCCGTTCGGCGCGGGGGTGGCTGTCGGTGCTGAACGACCAGGCCTTCATCGGGACGCTCCTAACCTTTCATCTTAGGGAAGATGTCGCGCGGTATGCGCACGTGGCAGCCCTGCTTGCCGTCGACCACCTGGGTGACCCCGAAGTCCGAAGCCACGCTCATCAGCGAATAGGCGTCGTTCTTCGACAGGCCGACATGGTCCGACAGAAGGGTCAGCATGTTCAGCGACGCATCCTTCATGGCCACGTCCAGGCTCTCGTCGAAGCCGTGGACGATCCACCATTTGGGCGTCTCCAGCAGGGGTCCGGGCGAGACAAAGTCCTTACGCAGGACGATCTGCATCAGGACGTTCAGCGAGCTTTCGATGGCCGTGCCGGAGATTTCGCCGTCGCCCTGGCTGACATGGGGGTCGCCGATCGAGAACAGCCCGCCCTCGACCTGGACGGGGTAGTACATCGTCGCCCCCGCCCCGATCCGCCAGTTGTCGATATTGCCGCCATGGGCGCCGGGCGGGATGGTGCTGACGCGGCCGTCGACGGCCGGCGCCACGCCCGCCGTGCCCAGGTGCGGGCGGGCCGCCACCCGCACGCCGTTCAGGGCCGGCTGGCGGTCACATTCGGGGCAGTTCGTGATCGTGCCGGGGATCAGGTATTTGCCCTCGAAGTCGTAGGCGTAGAGGGCGCTGGCGGTGTTGGTGTTCTGATCCAGCTCGTAGATCGTCACCCGCTCCTTCTCGCCGAACTCCTTGTAGAGATAGCCCCAGTTGGCCGCGAGGTTGGAGCCGTAGTTGTTGCGCGGAACCATGCGCAGGTAGCGCACCTCCAGCACGTCGCCGGGCCTGGCGTCCTCGACGAAGATCGGGCCGGTCATGATGTGGACGCCGGGATTGCGGTCGTCTTCGGGTATCTCGGTGAAGATGCGGGTGACCGCCTCGTCCATCATCAGGTCGGGGGCGTCGCCGGCGTGGTGGGTGATGGCCTCGGCGCTGACCAGGTCGCCGCTCTTGATGCGCAGGACGGGTTTGATCGACGGATCGAAATAGCCCCAGTGCACGGTTTGCGGCGTGGCTTTCAGGGTGTGCAGGGCGCCGGGCAGAACGTCCGGGCGGGTCTGGCCGGGTTCGCAGATGAAGGGCATCGTAGGGTCTCTTTCGGTTCAGGCCGCCGGCGCGAGCGTGACGGACGTCATGCTCAGCGAGCCGTGCTCGATGTGGTCGGGGGCGAAGCTGACCGCGTCGCCAGGGAGGCGCGCGCCCAGCACGTAGAGCAGCGGCCAGAAGTGGTCGGGCGTCGGGACCGCGCGGCTGGCGTCCTGCCCCTGCGAGGCGAAGTTCACGACCCGCTCGGGCGCGTCATCAGTGATCGCCTGCTTGATGTAGTCGTTGAACCGCACCGACCAGTCGTAGGGCGCGCAGTGGCGATCGCCCCAGTCCATGGCCGGCAGGTTGTGGACGATGTTGCCGGTGCCGACGATCAGAACGCCTTCGTCCCGCAGAGGCGCCAGGCGCTTGGCCAGCTCGAAGTGCCACTCCGGCGGTTTGGAGGCGTCCATGCTGAGTTGGACTACCGGGACGTCGGCTTCCGGATAGGCCTTGCTCAGCACCGACCAGGTCCCGTGGTCCAGGCCCCAGGCCTGCTGATCCAGCGCCACCGGCTGCGGCGCCAGCAAATCCCTCACGCGCGCCGCCAGCTCGGGCGAGCCGGGCGCGGGGTACTGGACGTCGAACAGGGCCTGCGGGAACGACGCCCCGAAGTCGTGGATGGTGCGCGGGGCGGTCATGGCGGTGACGCCTACCCCCCGGGTCAGCCAGTGGGCCGACACGCAGAGGATGGCCTTGGGCTTGCCGAACGCCTCGCCCATCGCCTTCCAAGTCCTGGTGGTGTCGTTGGTCTCCAGGGCGATCATCGGACTGCCGTGACCGAAGAAGACGACGGGAAGCCGGCTCATGCGGCGACCTCCGTCGTCTGGACCTTCATTGCCGCCCACGCCTTCTGGTAACGCGGCGTGAGCCAGCGGTTGAACTGCACCTGCGCGCCCTCCTGCCAGGAGTAGCGACCACGGACGGCGAAGCGCGAGCGCAGGCCCACCTGGACCAGTTCGTCCACGTGCATGTCCTGGGCGATGATCTTGCCCGCCGAGGTCATGATCATCTCCAGCCGCTCGTCGAAGCCCGGGGTCTCGGTGGCGCCGGGCGCGACCAGGATCCCGGTGTCCTGCTCCATGGTCTCCGGACCGGTCGGCCGCAGGATCAGGTAGATGACCATGTCGCTGGTCATCACCAACGACAGGGTCGGCGGGATGTTGGCGAAGGTGGCGCGGTTGCGGTCCTCGTCGGTCAGGCCCGGGAAGACCGGCAGCACGGCCTTCTGCGTCGGGTTGAAGCTGGCGTCCGGATGCAGGGTGCCGTTGAAGCGCAGGAAGCCGGCGTCGCCCTCGCCCGCCTCGGGGAAGCTGCACAGCTCGCTGGGGATGAAGTCGTGCAACGGGCCGCGATGCAGCTTGTTGGCGTGGTAGCCGTCGTTGTTGTTCTCGAACATCACCTTCCAGTTCCAGGCGAACTGGCCGGTCATCGGCGGGGTCAGACCCTCGGCGTTGGAAAGGTCATAGTTGGCGATCGCCGCCTCGACGGCGGTCAGACGCGGGGCCAGAGGCGGCGCCTCGGCGTCGAAATTGATGAAGATGAAGCCCAGCCAGATCTCCACCTTGAAGGTCGGCAGCTTCACGGCCTTCTTGTCGAAGTCGCAGGCCCGTTCCATGGCCGGGGCGTTCACCAGGTCGCCGTTCAGCGAATAGACCCAGTGGTGGTAGGGGCAGACGAAGCCGCGCGTGTTGCCTCGGCCCTCGGCCACCAGCATGGCGCGATGCTGGCACACGGCCGACATCGCCTTGATCTCGTCGGACCGGTTGCGGGTGACGATGATCGGCTCGCCGATGATCGTGGTGGTGAAGTAGTCGCCGGGCTCCTTCACCCAGTCCACGCGCCCCACGCACAGCCATTCGTGATTGAACAGCGCCTCCTTCTCGAAATCGTAGAAGGCCGCGTCGGTGTAGCAGGCGGGCGGCAGGGTCTCGGCCGCGTCGACGTCGCGCATCGAGCGCGACAGGCCGTCGAAGAATGCGTCGTTCAGGTACGGGGCGGCGGGCGGACTTGGGCCCATGGTGCAAGCGCTCCTTCGAGAAATCGATACGAAGGCTAGGCGCGGCGCGCCCACCGGTCTTGCACCTGCGCGCACGATAACTTGGCCATCGCCTGGCGAGCGGGCGGCGCCGCCGGGTTCTCGGGCGGAAATGAGCAAAAGACGCGCAAGGTCCGGGCGCCTGGCGACTTTGCACGGCGCGCACGGAAAGGGATCGGGCGCGCTCAGGCAAGACGGGCTTGAACCATCGGCCTAGGCTCAGCCGCAGACAGCTTCGACAAGGACCGCGCCCGTGGACATGACGCTCGCCGACGACCTGACGATCTCGGAACTGAAGCCCGGCTTCGGGGCCCGCATCCACGACATCGACCTGCCGTCGTCCTCCGACGCCGAGATCGACAAGGTGGTGGCCGCCTTCCACCGTCACGGCGCCGTGGTGATCCCCGGCCAGTCCATGTCCCCGGACGACCTGATGCGCTTCATCGGCCGGTTCGGCGAGGCCGAGGACCACACCCAGACCCGCTTCACCCTGCCCGGCTATCCGAAGATCTTCATCCTCAGCAACCGGGTCGTGGACGGCAAGCCGATCGGCGCCCACAACGACGGCGTCGGTTGGCACACCGACTACAGCTACAAGCCCGAGCCGGTGATGCTGACCATGCTCTATGCGGTCGAGGTGCCCGACGAGGGTTCCGACACCCTGCTGGCCGACGGCTGCGCCGCCTGGAACGCCCTGGGCCCCGAGAAGCAGGCCGAGCTGCTGCCGCTCCGCCTGCATCACAGCTACAAGCACTTCATGGCCACGCGCGAGTTCGGCGCCCAGATCCTGTCGCCCGAGCTGGAGGCGGCCAATCCGGACGTCGAGCATCCGCTGATCCGCACCCACCCCGCCGACGGCCGCAAGGCGCTGTGGCCCTCGACGGGCACGGTGACCGAGGTGATCGGCAAGCCCGGCCCCGAGGGTCTGGCCCTGATCGATGAACTGGTCGCGTTCATGACCGGCGACGACTTCGTCTATCGCCATAAGTGGTCCAAGGGCGACCTCCTGATGTGGGACAACCGCTGCACCCTGCACACCGGGACGCTCTACGACGACACCAAGTACTTCCGGACCATGCACCGCCTGTGGGTGAAGGGCGACAAGCCGTACTAAGAGAGCTTCCCCTTCGTGGGACGTTGTTTGGGGGAGCATGCATGACCAAGACCTGGCTGATCACCGGCGTGTCCGGCGGACTGGGCCGCGAGATCGCCCTGGCGGCCATCGCACGTGGCGACACCGTGTTCGGCACGGTGCGCAAGGCCAGAGACGCCGACGCGTTCGAGCTGCTGGGCGGCCGCGCGCTGGTGCTGGACGTCACCGACGAGGCCGCCGTGCGCGCGGGCGTCGCCGAGGCGCAGGCCGCCGGTCCGATCGACGTCCTGGTCAACAACGCCGGCTACGGCTTGGTGGGCGCGGTCGAGGAGTCCTCGCTGGACGAGGTTCGCGCCCAGTTCGAGACCAACGTCATCGGCCCGCTGGCGATGCTGAAGGCCGTGCTGCCGGCCATGCGCGCCCGCCGCGCCGGGCGGATCATCAACGTCACCTCGGTGTCGGGCCTGGCCGTCTGGGCCGGCACCGGCGTCTATTGCGCCAGCAAATGGGCCCTTGAGGGCCTGACCCAGACCCTGGCCGCCGAGGTGGCCGAGCTGGGGATCAAGGTCACCAATGTCGCTCCCGGCGGCCTGCGAACCAACTTCGCCGGCGGCTCCAAGACGATCGTGGCCGAAAAGATCGCCGACTATGACGGCCTGGCGCGCGACGCCGAGCGGATCATGGCCGACCACGCCGGCCACGAGCCGGGCGACCCGGCCAAGGCCGCCCAGGCCGTCCTGCGCATCGCTGACGAAGACGCCCCTCCCCTGCACCTGCTGCTGGGCGAGGACGCCCTGAAATACGCCGGCTACGCCGCCGCCGGCCTCCAGGCCGACATCGACGCCTGGAAGGACCTGACCCTTTCCATCGGCTTTGAGGACCGCCCGTGACCAACACCCTGATCTTCGTCGACCTGGCCTCGGAAGACCCGGACGCCGCCGGCAATTTCTACGCGGAGGTGTTCGGTTGGCAGAACGACGCCCGACCGAAGGGCGAGTATCACCGCATGGTGCCGGGCGGGTTCTTCAAGAAGAGCGACGGGACCGACAGCGAGATCGGCAACCTGCACCTGGGCATCTTCAAGGCCGCCAACGCCCGGCCCCATCCCGAGCCGGCCGGCGTCGAACCCCGCCACCTGTCGACCGACGGCCGCAAGCCGCGGGTCTGGGTGCTGATCGGCGACGACGACAGCGCTGACCGCATCCTGGGCAAGGCCACGGAGCTGGGCGCCGCCCTGCTGTGGCGAGACCACTATTGGGCGGAGTTCAACGGCTACAATCACGCCTTCCGGGACCCGTGGGGCAACGAGATCGTGCTGTGGGGCAAGGCGGGGGCGAACCCGGAGATTCCGGAGAGCTTTACGCGGGAGTAGGCTCACACTCACTTGCCCCCTACGGATCGCTTCGCGATCGTCTTCCCCCATAGGGGGAAGAGGCCACGCGTGTTTGCGTCATCCGCCCCCTATGGGGGCGGACAGACCGCGAAGCGGTCAGGTTGGGGGGAAGTGTCCCGTGGCGCCGCCCTACCGCTCTACATAATCCTTCGCGCAGTACCATCCGCCCTGGAACCGCACCGCGACCGGGTCTTCCGGCGGCCCCGCCAGCACCGCTTCCGCCCAGTCCTCCGCGTTATCGACGGGCTGATACCCCAAAAAACCTACCGCCGAATTGTCCCAAAAACTGCGCGTATTGGCCGAGACTCCGTACACGGTCGCATAGCCGAAATCCGGCGCCTCGATCCCGCAGCGGACCAGCTCGACCATGTCGCGCGGGCTGATCCAGACCGCCAGCTGGCGCGGGTCCGATGGCCGGTCGCGATAGGCGCCGATCCGCATGACGAGCACCTGCAGGCCGAACTTGTCGGCGTACATCCGGCCCATGGCCTCGCCGAACACCTTGCTGACGCCGTAGTAGCTGTCCGGCCGCGGGACCATCGTCTCGGCCGTCGGCATGTCGCGGCGATGGAAGCCGGCCGCGTGGTGCGACGAGGCGAACAGCACGCGCTTCACGCCCGTCCGCCGCGCCGCCTCGAACAGGTTGTGCACGCCGATGATGTTGGCCGGCAGCACCTGCTCCCAGGCGTTGGTCTCGGGCTCGACCGGCACGCCGGCCATGTGGACCACGCAGTCGATGCCGGCCATGGCGGCGACCAGGCCCTCCAGGTCCAGAAGATCGACCTGGAGCGTTTCCTCCCCCGCCCCGGCCGGCGCCAACGGCGCGATGTCGGCCAGGCGCATCAGAGCGTAGCGGCCGGTCAGCCCCTCGCGGATCGCCGAGCCGATGCCGCCGGCCGCGCCGAGCAGGAGAACCCTCAAACCGGCCGATCACCCGCCACCGTCACCCGATAGCCCGTACGCGTATCGGGGAAATAGTCCCAGATCGCCTGGTGCCAGGTGCAGCGGTTGTCCCAGAAGGCCACCGAGTTCTTCCTCCAGCGGAAGCGCACTTGGAAGTCCGGGTTCGAGGCATGCTGGTAGAGGAAGTTGAGGACCGCCGTGCTCTCGGCCTTGGACACGCCCATGATCCGGGTCGTGTAGGACGGGTTGACGAACAGGCTCTTCCTGCCGCTGACCGGATGGGTGCGGACGATCGGGTGGACCGAGCAATTGTACTTGCGGTCGATGTCCGGGAAGATCGCCTTGTAGACCGGATTGGCGTCGTGCTCGGCCGACAGCCCCTCCAGATAGGCCTTCATCCTGTCCGACAGCGTCTCATAGGCCGCGTACATGCTGGCGAAGCAGGTGTCGCCGCCGTCGTCGGGCAGGACCTTCATGTAGAGGATGCTGCCCAGGGGCGGCTCGGGATCGCAGGTCAGGTCCGAGTGCCAGTTTTCGCCCGCCACGAACTTGGAGTTGGCGTCGGCGTGGATCGCCACGATCTCGGGGTGCTCGGGCAGGCCGGGAACGCCCGAATGGATGGCCAGGTCGCCGAACTTGCGGCCAAACGCCTTATGGGCGTCGTGGTCCATCTCCTGATCGCGGAAGAAGATCACCTGGTACTGGGTCAGAGCCTGGTGAACCTCCTCGAACTGGCGGTTCGTCAGGGGCTTGCCTAAGTCGATTCCGAAGATCTCCGCGCCGATCCGGCGGGTCATCGGCTTCACGTCGAGGACGTCATAGGTCATGTGAAACCGCTCCCTCTAAGCGTTGAGAAAGCCGCCGCGCACATAGACGAGCGGGACCTTGGCTTCGTCGACCGCGACGCGCAGGACGCGGCCGACCAGGATTTCGTGATCGCCGCCGTCATGGGCGGCGTGCAGGTCGCATTCGACGGCCGCGACCGCACCGGACAGCAGCGGATGGCCGCTGACCCCGGCCTCGACAGCGGTCAGGGCGAAGCGGTCGTCGGCCCCGCTCTTGGCGAAGCGATAGGCCAGGTCGCCCTGATCGCTGGCCAGGATGTTGACGCAGAAGCTCTTGGCCTGCCCCAGCGCCGCCAGCGTGCGGCTGTCGCGCTTGAGGCAGACCATGACCAGCGGCGGGTCCATCGACACAGAGCTGAAGGCGCTGACGGTGGTCCCGACCAGCCGGCCTTCGTGGCAGACGGTGACCACGGTCACCCCCGCCGCGAAGCTGCCCATGGCCTTGCGGAAGTCGTGCGGCTCGGGGGCCAGTTCTCGAACGGCGATATGCTTCTCGAGAGGGGGCATGTCACTCGTTCCCGAACGGATTATCGGGATAGACCGCCGAGGCGGGGCGCTTGGCGCTCTCCTCCGGGCTGGCCCGACCGCAGACCGCAAGCGCCGTCAGGGCGTAGACCAGGGCGCTGTCGACCAGGTCCTGCGGCGTCGGCCGCCAGCGGCGGAAGCCGGTGGTGATGGCCGGAATCCGCTGCATGTTGAACACGTTGTGGTCGCGCCACATGCTGGAATAGACCGGGTTCGCCAGGGCCACCGGATGGCCGAGGCTGAGCTTGGTGGCCTCGTCCACGGCGGCGACCAGCGGGGCCACCTCGCGGGCGTCGGCCTCGAAGCCGTGGCGCACCACCACCGGCTCGATGTCGATCCGGCCCAGCCCCGCCTCGCGCACCATGGCCTCCAGCGAATGCTGGATGTCGGCCACGCGCTGCTTTGGCGTCAGACCCACCTCCAGATAGAGATTTACCAGCTCGGTCCCCGCCCCGAAGGCGTAGGGAATGCCGCCGCGGATCGAGGCGATCTGCGACTTGGGCTGGGCCACGCCGCCAGAACTGTCATAGCGACTATTCTTTTCGTAGGCCCCGCTCCAGGCGTGGATCGCCTCGGTCAGCTTGCCGATCTTGTAGATGGGGTTGGGGTGCTGGGCGGCCGTGGCCGGATGCTCCAGCAGCGGGGTGAAGACCCCCTCACCCCACACCTGGAAGCGGAACACCGCATAGCCGCAGCCGACCCATGTCAGGCCGAAGTCGCAGCCCTCGGCGGCGATGGCGTAGTCGGGCGCGACCCCGCCGTGGTGGAACAGGTAGTGGGCCCCGATGTCCTTGCCCATATAGGCCACGCCCCGGTGCTCCTCGATCGGCTCGGGGCCGATCTCGCCGGGACAGGCGGTCAGGTACATCTTGCCCGCCAGCTCGTAGCCGGCCTTCTTCAGCGCCTTGGCGGCGATCATGAAGCAGCTCATCGGGCCGCGATCGTTGGCGATCGGATAGCCGTACAGCTTGCCGTCCTCTAGCCAGCACTTCTCCCATTCGGGATTGGCGATGGTCTCGGGCGCATACTTGTAGGCGTCCAGGTCCGGGTTCCAGGTCGGCGCCTCGGTGTCCAGGTGGGCGGTGAAGAGCAGGTTCTTACCGACGCCCTTGCCGCCGTGCGTGCCGATGATGTTCGGGCGCTCGGGCGTGGCTCCGACCTTGCGCGGCGAGAAGCCCTCGCGCGCCATCCAGTCGTAGACGTAGTTGGCGACCTCCAACTCCTTGCCCGACGGCGCGGGGATGTTGCCCAGAGTCAGGGCCAGCTCGACGATCTCGGCCTCGTCGATCGCGGCGGCGATCGCGGCGCGGTCCTCGTCGGTGACCAGGTACGGCGCCGAAGCGCCCAGTGGCGGAAAACCGTCGGCCATACTCAGGCAGCCCCTTTCCAAGCGTTCGCGATCGCCGCCGTGTCGGTCAGGATCGCGCTGTTCAGCTCCATCACCTTCAGCGACGCCTCGTGGATGTCCGCCTCGTAGGCGGCGCAGGCGTCGGCGGCGACGAACACGTGGTAGTCCAGGTCGAAGGCGTCGCGGACGGTGCTGTCGACGCAGCACTCGGTGGTCACGCCGGCCACCACCAGGGTGTCGACGCCCATCTGCGTCAGCTGCATGTCCAAGTCCGTGCCGACGAAGCCGCTGTAGCGGGTCTTGTGCACGACCAGCTCCCCCGGCGCCGGCTGGGGCCCATAGAACTCGGAACCCACCTGCCCAGCTCGGCACAGGGCCGCGTCGACGTCGGGATTTCCGCCCCGCCGGCGCATGCGCTCGTTCCAGGCCGGCGAGTCGGTCTCTGGCGTCGTCGACAGGCCCACGAACACCACCGGCACGCCGGCCGCGCGGGCGTCGGCGACCAGCTTTTCCGCCGCCGCCAGGGCCGGCGCGACCACGCCCATGTCGACGAAGGCGCCCAGCACGCCGTCGGGCGAGGCGAAGTCGACCTGCATGTCGATCACCAGCACCGCCGTACGCTGGGGCGCGATCCAGTCCGCCAGATCGTCGTTCACACCGCTCACGAATAGACCGCCCGCAGACCCGGCAGGATATCGGCGCCGAACATGGTCAGCCCTTCCACATAGTCCGGGAAGATCAGCATCAGGCCGTCCAGCTGGCAGTAGCTGACGAATTCCTCGATCTGCTCGGCGCAGGTCTTGGGCGAGCCGACGACCGTATGGGTCATGAACGCGCCCTGGGCCTTGGCGACGGTGTCCAGCTTCTCGGCCGGCACGCCCCAGCTGGCCAGCATGGCCAGGATCGCGCCCATGTCGGCGCCGTCCTTGTAATGCTCGACCATGGCCGCGGCCTTGGCGTCGGTGTCGCCGTGGACGACCGTGCACATGGCGTAGGTCTTGATGGTCTTACCCATCGTCTCGGCCACCTTCTTGGCCCGCAGCGAGGCGTCGCGGCGCTCGTCGGGCGTACGGCCGCCGATGAAGCAGACGTCGGCCTCGCGCACCGAGAACTGGAAGCCCCGGTCGGACATGCCGGCGCAGACGATCTCCGGACGCGGCTTGCTGAGGGGCTTGGGCTTGGACTGGCAATCCTTCATCGTGAAGAACTTGCCGTCGAAATCGACGCTGTCCTCGGCCCACAGGCGCTTGACCACGGTGGTCCATTCCTCGGTCAGGGCGTAGCGGTCGTCGTGGGACAGGCTGTCGTCCCAGGCCCCCATCTGGTCGAACTCGCCCTTGTAGGCGCCGGCCACGATGTTGAGGCCCGCCCGGCCGCCGCTGATGTGGTCCAGGGTGGCGATCATCTTGGCCGCCACGGCCGGGTTCTGCAGCAGCGGGTGAATGGTGGCCCAGATGCGGACGTTCTTGGTGGCCTCGGCGATGCCGGCCATCATGGTCACCGACTCCAGGGCCGTGCCCCAGTGGTCGGTCTCGCCGCCGAAGCCGCGGAACTTGCCCATGGACATCACGAAGTCCATGCCGACCTCGTCGGCGGTGACCGCCGCGGCCTTGTTCTGCTGGTAGAGGCCGTCGAGGACCGGCGTGGTCTTGGAGATGATCCAGCCGCCGTTGGCGACCGGGAGGAAGACCCCGAAGTCCTTGTGCTTGGACGGGCTGTGGAACATGACGCTTCCTCCTGTTACGCGGCGTCTTGAAGCATATCAGGAACCGGCTCGCCGACCGGCTCGATTTGGGTGGCCTTGCGCGGCGGCCGCATGAAGCAGGCGGCGACGAAGATCAGGCCGATGATGACCGCGCAGACCTGGAAGGTCGGGACGAAGCTGCCCAGGCGGTCGCGCATCTCGCCGCCGACCACGGGTCCCAAGGCCGAGACCGCGCCCACCAGGCAGACCAGGGAGAAGATCTCCAGATTGTTCTTCCGGCCATAATAGTTGAGCAGCAGGATGCTGACCGCCAGCACCGTCAGCCCGAACCCGACGCCGACGCCCACGGCGAACAGCACCAGCAGCGGCCAGGTGGTGGCGTAGGCCAGGGCCAGCAGGCCGACGGCCATCATCCCCTGCGCCCCGGCCAGCAGCCAGCGGGGGTCGATCCGGTCGCCCAGCAGACCGCCGCCCATGCGGGCCACCACCTGCATCAGCGACTCGAAGCTGATGGCGGCGATGGCCACGGCCGAGACCACGCCCAGCTCGCTCAGATGGCTCGGGGCCAGGCTGACGGCGGTGACGCCGCCCAGCAGGTGGGCGAAATAGGCCGCCAGGATCACCCAGAACTGCGGGGTGGCGACCGCTTCCTTGACCGTCCAATCGATGGCGGTGCGATAGACTTTCGTATTGGCGGGGGCGGCTTCGATATCCTCGGCCACGGCCTTGTCGGTCTCGACGGCGGCGGCTTCCAGCCACGCGCGGCCGCCGACCAGAACGGCGCAGAGGACGCCGACCACGATCGACGCCGCCGCCTGGGCCCACCAGTACGGCCGCCAGCCGCCATGGGCCGCCGCCATGCCCGTCACCGCCATCCACGGGCCGGCCACGCCGCCCAGCGACCCGATGGTGAAATAGATGCCGAACGGCAGGGCGCGCTTTTTGAACAACATCGACAGCACGTGGGTGCCGGGGATCAGGGCCATCATTTGGTATCCCGCGCCCAGCAGGGCCGTGCCCAGCCAATAGACCAGCAACCCCGGCGACGCCGCCACGCAGGCGAAGCCCGCGACCATCACGGCCGAACCGGCCAGGATGGCGCCGCGCACCCCGATCTTGCGGATCAGGATGGCGGGGAACTTCGAGGACGCGCCGCAGAACGCCCCCAGCAGCGTGAAGCCCAGGAAGCCGTTGAAGAAGCTCCAACCGTTCTCCTTGATCATCGCCGGCAAGACCACGCCCAGCGACGAGAAGGTCGAGGCGGTGATCAGGAACAGCAGCAGGCTCAGCGCGCCGAGCAGCAGCCAGGATCTCCACGGGATCGTCGACGACATGGGCGTCTTGCCTCCGTCTAAGCGAGCTCCCGCGCCCGTCCCAATCCCTTGAGATGGGGGAGCGCGGGACGGGGAACTAGAACTTGCGCGACAGGGTCACACGCCACTCGCGGCCCTTGCTGGGCAGCGCGCCGAGGTTGGCGTAGCTGTCGGCGTCGGGCGTGAAGTAGAGCTTGTCGAACAGGTTATCGATGTTGGCGGTCACCGTGTACGGCCCGTATTCGTAGTAGGCCGAGGCGTTGGCCACGTAGTAGGCCGGATAGGTCACCGCGTTCTGGACGGTGCCAGAGGTCTTGGTCACGTGGGTGACGCCCACCGTGCCGCCGACCTTGCCCCAGCTGTAGTCGTCGCTGGTATAGGCGCCGTACAGGCTGACCACCGACTTCGGGATCAGGGTGTAGTCGTAGTCGCCCGCGCGGCCCGGCAGGCTGTTGAACGCCCAGACCACATAGGTGCCGCCGAAGGCCTGCGAGCCCGGCACGCCGGCGGTGTAGGCCGGGATGTACTGGAACGAGGTGTCCGGACCCTTGACCGTGGTGTGCTGGCTGTTGCCCGAGAAGGTGAAGCTGAAGTTCTCGCTGGCCAGCCAGCGGACTTCCAGTTCCACGCCCTTGGCGCGGGTGCCGGTCGGCGTGCCGTTGATGCCGGTCAGCTGAGTGCGGTTCTGGCGGTAGCCCGCCAGCGAACCGACCAGGGTGCCCTTCAGCCACTGGAACTTGACCCCGGCCTCGGCCAGGTCGCTGTCCGACAGCCAGGCGTCGCTGGGATCGGCCACCAGGCTGGCGGCTACGTCGCCGGCCTGGCTCATCTCGAGCGCCGAGGCCTTGGCGTAGGTGATGTAGGGCATCACCCCGCCCGGGGCCTTGTAGGTGGCGCTGGCGCTGTAGGTGAACTTGTCCTTGCCGGCTTTCTGTTCGCCCGCGACCTGGTAGCTGAGCACGCCGGTGTCGTGCGACTTGACGTCGTAATCGTCCCAGCGGCCGCCCAGCATCAGGTTCAGCTTCTCGGCGACCATGACGTCGGTCATGAAGAACACGCCCTTCTGCTGCCAGTCGGACTTGTTGTCGTTCTCCCAGGCCAGGCCCAGCACGCCGGCGCCGGTCTCGGTGGTGAAGGGGCTGTCGATGATGTCGGTGGCCGTGGCGCCGAAGCTGATGTCGCGGCGATCGAGCGCGATCACCCCGCTGTTGTAGCTTTCACGCCGGCGACCCGAGAAGTCGCGGTACGAGGCGCCGACGAACGACTTGGCCGTGACGGCGCCGTCCGCGAAGCTGTTCTCGAAGTTGTAGGTCAGGCGCGCCTCCCAGACCGAGCTGTCAAACCAGGCCGGGTAGCCGTACGACACGAAGCGCTTGTTCTCCTGGTCGTCGTAGAACAGCTGGGCCTTGATCGTGCTGGTCGGCGACAGGGCCTTGGCCAGGTCGAAATAAAGGGTGTTGGTGTCGGTCTTCGAGAAGTCGGCCGGGCTGATATAGACGGTGCGCGGCGACAGCTTGGTCGTGCCCACTCCAGTGTCCAGGATGTGGGCGGCGTTGGTGTTGTAGAACCCGTAATACGGGATGTAGAGCGGGTTGAACGTCGGATCGTAATAGTACGGGTTGGCGCTGTTGCCGCTGATCTCGTTCAGGGTCATGCGGCCGTTGTGGTCGCTGTCGACCAGGGTGGTGTCGCGGCCGGTGGTGTAGGTCCCGTTATCGATGAGGCTCTGGGTCAGGCGGTTCCAGCCGGGCGTCTGCACGTCGCCGTCCGAGTGGTACTTCATGCCGCCGAAGGCGGTGCTCCAGCCGTTGCCCAGATCGAAGTCAGCCGAAATCTCGCCGGTCTGGCGACGCGGATAGATGCCCTTGTAGAAGCTGTGGCTGTCCTCGACCTCGCCATAGGCGTAGACGCCGCCGGTCACAGGACCGAGGTTCACCGGCAGGCCGATCTGGGCCGTGGCGTTTTTGCGGTTGTAGGAGCCGAAGGTGGCCGTGACCTCGCCCGTGGGTTCGGACAGGTAGCCGCCCTCGTTCTTGCCCGACTTCGGGATGAAGTTGAGCATGCCGCCGACCTTGCCCGAGCCGTAGATCGGGGTCGGCGGACCGCGCACGATCTGGATCTGGTCGGCGGCGCCGATGGGCGTGGAATAGGTGCCGCGGTTCTCGATCCGCTTGAAGCCGCGGAAATAGTTCTCGGCCAGGGTGCCGCGGATGTTCAGCGCGCCGGGCACGCCGTAGAACGACGCCGTGTAGGTGCCGGGCGAGACGGCGGTCAGGCCGTCGATGGTCTCGATGCCGTAGCGCTGCAGGGTGGTGTCGCTGACGAAGCTGGCCGAGCGCGGCGTCTCCAGCAGCGGCTTGTCGATGCCGAACACCGTGTTGTTGGGCCGGGTCTCGATCAGGCCCGCCTTGTCGCGCGCCTTGACCACGATCTCGTCGACGGCGGTCGACGCGTCGGCCGGATCGGCCGCCGGATCGGCGGCGAAGGCCTGGACCGGCGCGGCGACGGACAGAGCGAGCAGAACAGCGGCGGAAGATCCCGCCATCAAAAGCCGTTGGTTCGACATGACGTCCTCGTTCGAGGCCGTCGCGCCCATCACCCGCGGTGATTATCCCCAGGACGACGCCTCTTGAGGACCAGCATCACCCAGCCGTCGCCGCCCGGCCGGAACCACTTCTGACATTTTGAACGAAATGTCCCCGCCGCTCGCTTCTTGCTCAGTCCCCGCGCCTTTCCGCACGGCGAAGGTCAAGAAACTTGATCCAAGGCGCACAAGGAGCCGCCAAAAGCGTTGCGCCTTGACCTGCTGTGAAGAGCCCTCCGGACACGGCGGACGTAAGGGCATGATGGCCTGTGGCCGGAATCCGTCGGATGCTCGTCGCCAACGAAAGCCGGGAGGCGGCCAGGATGATCACCCTCTATCACTGCGTCGGGGCGCGCTCGTTTCGGGCGTTGTGGGCCCTGGAGGAGCTGGGCCTGTCCTACGCGCTGAAGCTGACGCCCTTCCCGCCCCGCTTCCGCGAGCCCGGCTATCTGGACATCAATCCGCTGGGCACGACGCCCACCCTGATCGACGGCGACGCCTTGATGAGCGAGTCGGCGGCGATCGGCGAATACCTGGCTCGCCGCTACGGTCCCAGCGACCTGACCGTGGCCCCGGACGAGCCGGGCTTCGCCGCCTATCTGAACTTCCTGCACATGGGCGAGGCCACCCTCACCTTCCCGCAGACCATCCACCTGCGCTACGCGGTGTTCGAACCCGAGGAGCGCCGCCTGCCCCAGGCGGCGGCCGACTATGTGCAGTGGTTCCTGTCGCGCCTGAAAGCGGCCGACAAGCTGCTGGACGACAGCGGCTATGTCGCCGCGCGCCGTTTCACCATGGCCGATATCTCAGTGGCCTACGCCTTGAAGCTGGGCGAGCAACTGGGCTTCGCCGACGCCTTCCCTCAGGCCTTCAAGGCCCACCTGGTACGAATGAAGGCCCGCCCCGCCTATCAGCGCGCCCTTGACGCCGAGAGCGCCGGAGAACCTGTCCTGTGAGCCCTGATCGTATTCCTGTCATCGTCAGTGTCGGCGAGGCGCTCGACCGCCCCAGCGACCTCGCCGAGGCCCTGGAGCCGTTGGCCCTGATGGAGGCGGCCTTGCGAGAGGCCGACGCCGATGCGGGCGGCGGCTTCCTGCCCCGGATCGGGTCGCTGGACGTCGTCAACCAGCTCAGCTGGCGCTACGCCGACGCGCCGGGCGAGCTGTCCGCCCGGCTGGACATCGCCCCCGCCCGCGCGGTCTACGGCCCCGTAGGCGGCGAGAGCCCGGTGCGCTACCTCCACGAAGCCGCCATCCGCGTCGCCAAGGGCGAGGCCGAGGTCTGCGCCGTGGTCGGGGCCGAGGCGCAGTGGAGCGTCAACAAGGCCCGCGCGGCTGGCGTGAACCTGCCCTGGACTCCCAAGCCCCCGGCCGACGGGCGCGGGCCACGGATCGAAGTCCACCCCCTGGCCCTGAAGCTGGGGGTGTTCCTGCCGGTCAGCGTCTATCCGTTCTACGAGAACGCCGCCGCCCATTACTGGGGCCAGACCCCGCGTGAGGCCCTGGCGGAGTCCGGCGCCCTGTGGTCGGCCTATGCGGCGGTGGCGGCGCGCCAGCCGAGCGCCTGGATCAAGACGGCCTTCACGCCCGAGCAGATCACCACCCCGCGTCCCGACAACCGCCCCATCGCCTGGCCCTACACCAAGCTGATGGTGGCCAACATGCAGGTGAACCAGGGCGCGGCGGTGATCGTCACCAGCCTGGCCGCCGCCCGAGCCGCCGGCGTACCCGACGAGCGCCTGGTGTTCATCTGGGGCGGCGCGGCGGCCAAGGAGCCGACCGACTACCTGCGGCGCGACCACTATCACGGCTCGGTCGCCCAAGACGCGGTGCTGGA
>JAGIBE010000245.1:25607-37891 GCA_017744495.1 Caulobacter sp.
GCCAAGGCGAGTTCGTGACCAAGCACCACGGCTTGGTGTTGGCCGACCGTCCTGCCCCCGAGGGCGCACGGCCGCTTGGGGAGGTCAGCGTCCAAGCCGCCGCCGACGCCCGGCGCGGTCCAGTCCCGACCTTCGTCGAGGACGCGACCGGCCCAGCGGTGTTGGAGACCTCCACCGTGCTCTACGACCGCGACGGCGCGCCGACGCACGGGGTCGCCATCGTCCGGACGACGGACGGCGCGCGGAGCCTGGCGCGGATCCCGGCGGCCGACGCCGACACCCTGGCGGCCCTGACCGATTCCGACGCCTTCGCGATCGGCCGGACGGGAATCCTGAGCGCAGGCGAGGACGGGGTTGTGGACTGGCGGCTCTGAACAAGTGAGGCCCATGGGCGTTCCTCTGGCGAAGGAACCCGCCCCATGCCTCGCCGCGTCCTCTCCATTCGCCTGCTTCCCAGCGCCCTGCTTCTAGTGCTCACCCTGGGCGGCCTGACGCTCGGCGCCTGCGCCTACGAGCGCCCGTCGCCGCCTGGATACGCCTGGCGCTACATGGAGGCCGACGACGAAGGCCCCAAGCTGGCCTATGGCCGCCCGGACAGCGACGAGGTGCTGATGATGATGGCTTGCGCGCCCGGCGCCTCGGCCGTGACCCTGACGGCGGCGGACCTGAGCGGCGACGAGATCGCCCTGGCTTCCGACAGTCGGGTCACCCGCCTGAAGGCCCGGGTCGTCGCCTCGGAAGTGGTCGGCGGCGTATTGGAGGCGCGGACCTCGGTCGACGCCGCGGTCCTGAGCGCCTTCCGCCGCACCGGCGATCTCGACCTGCTGATCGCCGACGAACGCCACAGTCTCGACGCCGCGGCGGCCGACCGCCACGACGTGAAGGCGTTCTTCAAGGCGTGCTCGGCCTAAGGCCGCTCAGCGCCCGCGTTGGTACACCCGCACATAGTCGATCTCGAACTTGGCCGGGAACGCCGAATCGTCGACGCCCTGCTGGCCGCCCCACCCGCCGACCGCGAGGTTTAGGATCAGGTACTGCGGCTTGTCGAACGGCCAGGCGCCGACGTCGCCCGGCTGGTCGTTGTCGATCCGCACGAAGGCCCGATCGTCCACTCCGATCAGGATGCGGTCCTTGTTCCAGTCCAGCTGGTAGCGATGGAAGGCGCCGCAGACGTCGACCAGCTTGACCGTGCCGCCCCGCGCCTTGCCGACCGCGTGATTGTATTTTCCGGTGTGCAGTGTGCCGTGGATCATACCCTCGTCCCAGCCGACATGCTCCATGATGTCGATCTCGCCGCCCTGGGGCCAAGGGGCCTTGGAGTCGGCGGGCATCATCCAGATCGCCGGCCAGGTTCCGCGACCGCAGGCCAGCTTGGCCCGCACCTCGAAGAAGCCATAGGTCCAGTCGGCCAGTCCCTGGGTCATCAACTTGGTCGAACTGTAGCGCTGGCCGCCCCAGTCGGCCGGCTTGGGATCAACCAGGTCGTCGTGGCGCGCCTCGATGATCAGCCGGCCGCCCTCGATCCGCGCGTTCTCGCGACGACCGGCGGCATAGTACTGCAGCTCGTTGTTCCACCAGCCCAGCTTGTTCCGCGAGGTGTCAAACCGCCACTTGCGCCGATCCACCGCGGGACCGTCGAACTCATCGGCCCAGACCAGACGGGCGTCGGCGGGGCGAGCAGCGGGCAGGTCCACGCTGTAGGCGGTCTCGCCCTTGGGATCGGCCAGAGCGGGGCTGGAAGCGAACAACAGCAGGCCGGCGGCGATCCGCTTCAGCATCGTTCCTCCCCCAGGGTGGTCCGTCTCGCAGGCTCTTAGGCCCGCCGCCCCGCCGCGCTGATGTTGTCGACGCCCAGGGCCGAGAGGCAGCCCCGCAGGATGCCTTCGGCGTCGAGGCCGGCCTGGGCGTACATGGCTTCGGGCTTGTCTTGGTCCTGGAAGACGTCGGGCAGCACCAGGGTGCGGATCTTCAGGCCGCGGTCCAGGGCGCCGTGCTCGGCCAGGGCCTGCAGCACGAAGGCGCCGAAGCCGCCCATGGCGCCCTCTTCCACCGTGATGATCGCCTCGTGCTCCCGCGCCAGGCGCAGCAGCATGTCGACGTCCAGCGGCTTGGCGAAGCGGGCGTCGGCGACCGTCGCGGAGAGACCGCGCGCGGCCAGCAGGTCGGCGGCCTTCAGGCACTCGGCCAGGCGCGTGCCCAGCGAGACGATGGCGACGCTGGTCCCCTCGCGAACGATGCGGCCCTTGCCGATCTCCAGCGGGGCGGCCAGGTCGGGGATGGTCAAGCCCAGGCCCTCGCCGCGCGGATAGCGAAAGGCGCTGGGGCGGTCGTCGATGGCCACGGCGGTCGAGACCATGTGGGCCAGCTCCACCTCGTCGGCGGCGGCCATCAGCACCATGCCGGGCAGCGCCCCCATGAAGCCGAGGTCGAAGGTGCCCGCGTGGGTGGGGCCATCGGCCCCGACCAGGCCGGCGCGGTCCATGGCGAAGCGCACCGGCAGGCGCTGGATGGCCACGTCGTGCACCACCTGGTCGTAACCGCGCTGCAGGAAGGTCGAATAGATCGCCGCGAACGGCTTCATGCCGTCGGCGGCGAGGCCCGCGGCAAAGGTCACCGCGTGCTGCTCGGCGATGCCGACGTCGAAGGTGCGCTCGGGGAAGGTCTTTCCGAACAGGTCCAGACCCGTGCCCGAGGGCATGGCGGCGGTGATGGCCACAATCTTCGGGTCGATTTCGGCGTGCTTGATCAGTTCCTGGGCGAAGACCTTGGTGTAGCTGGGCGGGCCCGCCGCGCCCTTGTGCTGCTGGCCGGTGACGACGTCGAACTTGACCACCGCGTGAAGCTTGTCGGCCGCGCCCTCGGCCGGAGCGTAGCCCTTGCCCTTCTGGGTGACGACGTGGACCAGGACCGGCTTCTCGTCGAACTCCTTGGCGTTCTTGAGCACGCTGACCAGGGCGTCCATGTCGTGGCCGTCGATCGGGCCGATGTAATGGAAGCCCAGCTCCTCGAAGAAGGTGCCGCCGGTGACCATGCCCCGGGCGTATTCCTCGGCCTTGCGGGCCGCGTCGCGGATCGGGGTGGGCAGCTTCTCGACGACCGTCTTGCCGAGCTTGCGCGCCTTGCGATAGGCGCCGCCCGAGACGAGGTTGGCCAGATAGGCGCTCATGCCGCCCACCGGTGGCGCGATCGACATATCGTTGTCGTTGAGGATGACGATCAGGCGCTTGGTCGTGTCGACCGCCGCGTTCATCGCCTCATAGGCCATGCCCGCGCTCATCGAGCCGTCGCCGATCACGGCGATGACGTTGTTGTCCTCTCCCTTGGCGTCCCGCGCGGCGCAAAAGCCCAGGGCGGCCGAGATCGAGGTGGCCGCGTGGGCCGCGCCGAACGGGTCGTATTCGCTTTCGGCCCGCTTGGTGAAGCCCGACAGGCCGCCGCCCTGGCGCAGGGTCTTGATGCGGTCGCGACGGCCGGTGAGGATCTTGTGCGGATAGGCCTGGTGGCCGACGTCCCAGATGACGATGTCCTTGGGCGTCTCGAACACGTGGTGCAGCGCCACGGTCAGCTCGACCACGCCCAGGCCCGCGCCCAGGTGGCCGCCGGTCACCGAGACGGCGTCGATGGTCTCGGCCCGCACCTCGTTCGCCAGCTGCTTCAGTTCGGGCACGCTGAGGCCCCGAGTGTCGGCGGGGGACGCGATGGTGTCGAGGAGAGGGGTCAAAGCAGGCATGTCCGAAGAAAGCGCGGTCAGTTGCGGCGGTCCAGCACGAAATCCACGCTACGGCGCAGATGTTCAGCCCGTTCGCCGAAAATATCGAGATGTGACTTAGTCTGAGCGGCCAAAAGGTTCACGCGTTCCTTCGCCGCATCGAGGCCGAGGAGGGTCACGTAGTTGGCCTTGCCCTTGGCGGCGTCCTTGCCGCCGGCGGCCTTGCCCAGCACCGCTTCGTCGCCCTCGGCGTCCAGGATGTCGTCGACGATCTGGTAGGCCAGGCCCAGGTCCTGGGCGAAACCCATCAGGGCGGCGCGCTCCTCGGCCTTGGCGCGGGCGATGATCAGCGGAATCTCGAAGGCGAAGGCGATCAGGGCGCCGGTCTTCAGGCGCTGCATGCGGGCCACGGCCCCCAGGTCGTCGCGGACGCCCAACAGGTCGATCATCTGGCCGCCGCACATGCCCTTGGCGCCCGAAGCGACGGCCAGCTTGCGCACCAGCTCCGAGCGGACATTGCCGTCGTCGTGGGTGTCGGGATGGGCCATGATCTCGAAGGCGGCGGTCTGCAGGGCGTCGCCGGCCAGGATGGCGGTGGCCTCGTCATACTGCACGTGCACCGTGGGACGGCCGCGGCGCATGTCGTCGTCGTCCATGGCCGGCAGGTCGTCATGCACCAGGCTGTAGGCGTGGATGCATTCCAGGGCGCAGGCGGCGCGCAGGACCGGCCGCTCGGGCAGGTCGAACATCTTGCCGGTCTCGAGGGCGAAGAACGGCCGCAGGCGCTTGCCGGGCCCGAGCGCCGCGTAGCGCATGGCCTCGGTCAGCCGGCTTTCCGGACCGTCGGCGCGCGGCAGCAGCTCGTCGAGCGCCACGGTGACGATGTCGGCGGCCTGGACGATGCGCTTTTCGAGGTCGATCAAAACAGCTTACCCCCGTTGGGAACGTCACGGTCCACGTCGACCAGCACCACGCCGCCCTCGGCGTCCGGGAAGCCCAGGCACAGGACCTCGGACTTCACAGGGCCGATCTGGCGCGGCGGAAAATTGACCACGGCGGCCACGCGGCGGCCGATCAGCTCGTCCAGCGCATAGTGCTTGGTCACCTGGGCCGAGGATTTCTTGACGCCGATCTTGGGGCCGAAATCGATGGTCAGCCTGTAGGCCGGGGTGCGCGCCTCCGGGAACGGCGTGGCTTCGATCACCGTGCCGATACGAATATCGACCCGTTCGAAGTCCTCGTAGCCGATCTGCGGCGACGCCTGGCCCATCAGTTGAACTCGGCCGCTTCGGCGCTTATCGCGCCGCCTTGGGCCGCGCCGCCTTGGCCCAGCACGATCTTCTCGACCTTCAGGCGAGCGGCTTCCAGCTTCTTCTCGCAGTGGGCCTTGAGGGCCGCGCCGTCCTCGTAGATCTCGATCGAGCGCTCGAGCTCGGCCTTGCCGGACTCCAGCTCGCCGACGATCTGCTCCAGACGCTGAAGCGCCTGCTCGAAGCTCATGCCTTCAAGATCTTGCGGACTGATCATTTCTACTCCGGGGCGAACAGCCCGCACCCTAGTGGCGGGTCGCGGCGCGGGCAACGCCGTTGGCGGGGCTTTTGGTGAACGAGGTTCAGGGCTTGGGCGTCCTTGCGGCCTGGAAAGGCGTCTAGGGCCGCTCGAAGCGCTTCACGCACCAGTATTTGAACCCCTGGTCCTGCGTCTTCTTCAGGCCGCGCTTCTGCAGCGACAGGCCGATCATGGTGTTGAAGAAGCCGTGGGCGACCAGCAGCACCTCCTGGCCGTTCTTGGACAGGTCGATCAGCAGGTCGGCGGCCTGGTCGGCGCGGACCTCGGCCTGCGCCCGGCTCTCCTGGCCGTCGTGGTGGTCGAAGAACCACCACCAGAACCGTGCGAAGAAGCCCCAGTGCTTGGGCGACATCTTGATCCAGCGCGGCCAGGGCGGCGGCGGCAGCGGGGCCTCGATGAACAGCGGGTCGGTGGCGAAGGCCTTGCCGTCGGCGACGGCCTGGGCGGTCTCGATCGAGCGGCGGCGCGTGGAGGCGATCATCACCCCCGCCCGCCTGGCCGTGGCCTTCAGCGATTCCGGCGGGGTCTGGCCGGGCAGCAGGCCGCCCTCCTCGTAGCGCGCCCACCAGTCGCCGTAGGCCGGGGCGTTGAAGCGGACCTTGCGCGACAGGGCGGGCTCGCCGTGGCGGGCCAGGGTGATGGCGCCGGGGCGGACAGCATTTCCGGAAGGTCCCGGCGAGGAAAGGTGGTCGGCGGATTCGTCGGCCATAGATCTTGGAGGTCCCGTTCATCGCCACCGGCGACTGGATTTTCGACCTCTCACCCCTCCTGCAACGCTTTGACGTGCGCCGCCGCCGAGCGGCCGAGCGCCTCAAGGTCGTACCCGCCCTCGAGCGAGGAAACAATACGCCCCCCGCAACGCCGGTTGGCGACCGAGGCGATCGCCCGCGTGGCCCAGGCGAAATCCTCGGCCTCCAGGCTCTGGTTGGCCAGGGGATCGCGGACATGGGCGTCGAAGCCGGCCGAGACCAGGATCAGCTGCGGCGCGAATCCGTCGACCTTGTCCATCAGGCCTTCGAAGCCCTTGCGCCAGACCTCGCGGGGCGCATGCGGCGCCACCGTGGCGTTGGCGACGTTGCCGACGCCGGTCTCGGACGGATCGCCGGTGCCCGGGTATAGCGGCGACTGGTGGATCGAGGCGAAGAACACCGTCGGGTCGTTCTCGAACGCCGCCTGGGTGCCGTTGCCGTGATGGACGTCGAAGTCGACGATCGCCACCCGCTTCAACCCCGAGGCCTGGGCGACCCGCGCCGCGACCGCGATGTTGGAGAACACGCAAAAGCCCATGGCCGTACCCGGTTCGGCGTGGTGACCCGGCGGACGGACCGCGCAGAAGGCCCGCGCCCCCTGCCCCGTCGCCACGGCCCGCGTGGCGGCGACCACCGCCCCGGCGGCGCGGCGGGCGGCGGCCAGACTGCCGGCCGACAGCACGGTGTCCGGATCCAGCGCCCGCCGGCCGCTGCTGGGCGCGGCGGCGACCACCTCGTCGATGAAGCCCCGCGGATGCACCCGGGCCAGATCGGCGAAGTCGACCAGCGGGGCCTCCAGGCTCTCCAGGTCCAGGCAGGCGTCGTCGTTCAAGGCGTCGATCACCGCCCGCAGGCGCTCCGGCCGCTCGGCGTGGTTGTCGCCGGGCCGGTGGTCGAGCATATCCAGGTGCGTGTAGAGCGCGACGTCCATGCTCAGGCCGCCTCGCGGCGCGCGGCCAGCCTGGCGATCCGCCCTTCGCCCCACGTCGCCAGGGCGTCGATGACCGGCGCCAGGCTGCGCCCCTCCTCGGACAGGCTGTACTCCACCTTCGGCGGCACCTGGGCGTAGACCTGTCGATCGACCAGCCCGACCTCCTCCAGCTCGCGAAGCTGCTTGGTCAGCATGCGCTGGGTGATCCCCGTCAGCCGCCGCGCCAGTTCGTTGAACCGCAGCGTGCCGTCCCGCTTCAGGTGGTACAGGATCACGCCCTTCCACTTGCCGTCCATCAGGTCGAGCGTCGCCTCGACCGGGCAGCCCTCGGCGCACAGATAGTCACGGGACTTGGCCATCCACGGTATCCTTTCGGGTACTACCTACAGAATTTTACCGTACTTGCGGGCTCCGCAGGTTAGACCGATCTGGGGTCCAGGCCAAATTCCGCAAGGCCGCCTGTAGAGGATCCCGCCATGAAAGCCGTCGGCTTCCACGCTCCGTCGTCCATCGACGCCCCGAACGCCCTGGTCGATCTCGACCTTCCCAAACCGTCCCCTACCGGACGCGACCTGCTGGTGGCGGTTCAGGCGGTCTCGGTGAATCCGGTCGACGTCAAGGTCCGCGCCAGCCGCACGCCGGCCCAAGGCCGGGCCGAGGTGATCGGCTGGGACGCCGCCGGCGTGGTCGAGGCGGTCGGACCCGAGGTCACGCTGTTCAAGGTGGGCGATCCGGTATTCTACGCCGGCGCCATCAACCGGTCCGGCTCGAACGCCCAGTTCCAGCTGGTGGACGAACGCATCGTGGGCAGGCGACCGTCCAGCCTGTCGGTCGCCGAAGCCGCCGCGCTGCCGCTGACGGCGATCACCGCCTGGGAGCTGCTGTTCGATCGCCTGGGCGCCACCAAGGACACGACCGGCTCGCTACTGGTGGTCGGAGGCTCGGGCGGGGTCGGCTCTATCCTGATCCAGCTGGCGCGCCGACTGACCGGCCTGACGGTGATCGCCACCGCCTCGCGGCCGGAGACCCGCGACTGGTGCCTGCAACTGGGCGCGCATCATGTGGTCGACCACAGCGGCGACCTGGTCGCCCAGGTCGCGGCGCTGGACGTCCCGCCCGTCGGCCTGATCGCCAGCCTGACCAACACCGCCGACCACTTCCCCGCCCTGATGGAGATCGTCGCCCCGCAGGGCCGCATCGGCGTCATCGACGATCCCAAGACCCTCGACGTCGTGCCGCTGAAGCGCAAGGCGGTGTCGCTGCACTGGGAGCTGATGTTCACCCGCGCCCTGTTCCAGACCCCCGACATGATCCGCCAGCACGAGCTGCTGAACGCGGTGTCCGACCTGATCGACGAGGGCCGCCTGAAGACCACCCTGACTGAGGTGCTGACCCCGATCAACGCGGCCAACCTGATCAAGGCCCACGCCGCGATCGAGAGCGGCCGGACGCGCGGCAAGATCGTGCTTGAGGGCTTCTGACGCCTTGCGGGACGGCGGTCGCGGCGGCTATCGATGCCGTCATGACCGCCACGCTCCGCCGCGCCACTATCGACGACGCCGACATCGTTTCCAGCCTCGGCGCCCGGACTTTTAGCGAGACCTTCGCCCATCTGTATCCGACCGAGGACCTGGAGGCCTTCCTGGCCTATGCCTACGGCCTGGAGCGGACGCGGCGCGACCTGGCCGATCCGGACAAGGCCACCTGGCTGCTGGAGCTGGACGACGAGGCCATCGGCTACGCCACCGCAGGTCCCTGCGGCCTGCCCCACCAGGACGTGAAGCCCGGCGACGGCGAACTGCACCGAATCTACGTGCTCAAGGACTTCCAGGGCGGCGGTCGCGGCTCCCTGCTGTTGAAAACGGCGCTGGACTGGCTGGAGAGGGACGGTCCGCGTCCGCTGTGGATCGGCGTATGGTCCGAGAACTTCGGCGCGCAGAAGCTCTACGAGTCCAAAGGCTTCGAGAAGGTCGGCGAGTACCACTTCCCGGTCGGCGAGACTCGGGACCTGGAGTTCATCCTGCGGCGGGGGTAAGGGCGGCGTTCTTGCACCCGACGCCATAACCCGCCATCCTTCGAACAACCGTTCGAAAGTCCACCCATGTTCCTGCGCTTCTTCTCCGAGCTCCGCGCCGCCAAGATCCCGGTGTCCCTGCGCGAGTACCTTCAGCTGATGGAGGCGCTGGACAAGGACGTCATCGATCGGCGGATCGAGGACTTCTACTTCCTGTCGCGCGCCAGCCTGGTGAAGGACGAGAAGAACCTCGACAAGTTCGACCGGGTGTTCGGCCACGTGTTCAAGGGGCTGGAGACGGTCGAGGACGGGATCACCGCCGACATCCCGGCCGAGTGGCTCAAAGCCCTGACCGAGAAGTTCCTGACCGACGAGGAGAAGGCGCAGATCGAGGCCATGGGCGGCTTCGAGAAGCTGATGGAGACCCTCCAGGAGCGCCTGAAGGAACAGAAGGAACGCCACGAGGGCGGCAACAAGTGGATCGGCTCGGGCGGAACCTCCCCGTTCGGCAATAACGGCTACAATCCCGAAGGCGTGCGGATCGGCCAGGACAAGAGCCGCCACGGCCGGGCCGTGAAGGTCTGGGACAAGCGCGAATACAAGAACCTCGACGACAGCGTCGAACTGGGCACCCGCAACATCAAGGTCGCCCTGCGCCGCCTGCGCAAGTTCGCCCGCCAGGGGGCGCTGGACGAGCTGGACCTGAACGGCACGATCCGTGGCACGGCCGAGAAGGGCTATCTGGACATCCAGATGCGCCCCGAGCGGCGCAACACGATCAAGGTGCTGCTGTTCTTCGACATCGGCGGCTCGATGGACGGCCACATCAAGCTCTGCGAGGAGCTGTTCAGCGCCGCCAAGACCGAGTTCAAGCACCTGGAGTTCTTCTACTTCCACAACTGCCTGTACGAGGCCGTGTGGAAGGACAACCGCCGCCGCCAGGTCGAGAAGATCCCCACCTGGGACGTGCTTCACAAGTTCCCCAGCGACTACAAGGTGATCTTCGTCGGCGACGCCACGATGAGCCCCTACGAGATCACCTATCCAGGCGGCAGCGTCGAGCACTGGAACGAGGAGCCCGGCGCGATCTGGATGAGCCGGGTCACCGACATCTACCAGAGCGCCGTCTGGCTGAACCCTACGCCCGAGCGGCACTGGGACTACACCCAGTCGATCGGCGTGATGAAGCAGCTGATGAACGACCGGATGTTCCCGCTGACGCTGGATGGCCTGGACAAAGCCATGCGCGAGCTGGTTCGGGGGTAAGGGGCTTCCTGCCCCTCCATTTCAGCCGTCATTCCCGCCCTTGTGGCGGGAACCCCTCTGTCCGCCGTAGGGGCAGCGAGATGTCGCGCCAGCGCGCCAAGGCATGTCACGCGCAAGCTGAACCAGGGTTTCCCGCCACAAGGGCGGGAATGACGGCGTAGAGGAGAGCGCCGGCTTCAATCGGCTTCCGTCGCTACGGCGCTTCCGCCGTCATCACCGTCATCGACTTGCCGGTGGTGTCGGGCAGGATCGGGGCCTGGGTGACCAGGATGGTCGAGCCGGGCGCCAGGATCGCCCGGACGTCCGCCTCGAACGCCGCCGGCATGACCGCCTCGGCCATGACCTTGGGGTCCAGCAACTTGCCGTCCTCGCCCGCGTGGCCGGGCACGCCGACATAGATCCAGCGATCCTGGCCGTCGGCCGCCTTGCCGGCATAGGTCAGGACGTGGGTCTCGAAGTCGGTCACCGGCAGGGTCACGCGGGCGCGGCCGATCTCCTTGCCGTTGCGCAGCACGACGGCGCGACCGTCGGCGCGCGAGGCGATGATGGTCAGGGGTCCGGTCGGCGACAACTGAGGTTCCCAACGGAAGTCCTCGCCCGGCGGCAGCGGCGTGTGGCCAGCGGCGTTGGGCTCGGGTCCCATGATCCCGGCGGCCTCGGTCATGGTCGCCCCCTTCCCCGCCTCGCCGGCCACGATCACGGTGCCGCCCATCGGGGTGACGGCGAACAGCGCCTTGGCGAAGCCCATCGGCAGGTGCACGCAGCCGTGGCTCTCGGGATAGCCCGGCAGGCCGCCGGCGTGCAGCGCCACCCCGTCCCAGGTCAGCCGCTGCTGATAGGGCATGGGGGCGCTGTTGTACTTGTTGGACCGATGGTCGGCGTCCTTCTGCAGGATCGTGAACACGCCCGTCGGGGTCTCGTAGCCGTCCTTGCCGCTGGAGACCGTCGAGACGCCGATCCGCACGCCGTTACGATAGACCGTGGCCAGCTGGCGGGACAGGTCGACATAAACCGTCACCGGCCCCTTCGGCGCGATCTGCGGAGCCCAGACCCATTGGCCGGGCTTGAGGGTCTCGGCCGCGTGGGCCAGCTCAATCGCCGAGGTGACCTTGGCGCCCTGGGCGAAGGCCGCGCCGGGCAAGAGGACCGCGAGGGCGAGCAGCGGGCCTTGGAACGCACGGACGGAACGGGACAGGATCATCTTACCTCTCGAAGCGACGTCGATCGTCAGCCTCGCGAGGGTTCGCCGAGGCCGCAACTTCAAACGTCGCCGGAGGCGCGATCCGCTCAAACGGCCCCAAAATCGGCTAGTGCGCCGGGCGGGGCTCGAACGACCGCTTCTCTTGGACCTTCAGACACTCGGCGTCCGGCTTTTGGCCGTGCTGGGGTTTGGGTTCCGCGTGCGGCAGGTGGTGCCCGCCCATCGGAGCTTGCTGCTGAAGAGGTTTCATCATGGCTCTATCCTCCCGACTTTCTCCGACGCTTTTGTGACGTCCTTTATCACGCCGCCGCCTCCAGCGCGTCCAGCGGGCGCACCTCGACCCGGACGCTCATGTGGGCCTCACCGGGATCGCCGATGATCGTGCCCGAGATCGGTCTTGCCTCGCCCGGGGTGCGGGTGGCGGCGACCCGGATCAGGTCGGGCGATTCCACCAGGCCGTTGGTCGGGTCGAACTCGGTCCAGCCCAGGTCCGGCAGGAACACCTCGCACCAGGCGTGGGTCGCCCCCGCCCCGCGCATGGTCGCGCCGGGGCTGTGAACGTAGCCGGTGGCGAACATCGCCGCATAGCCTAGCCGCCTTAGCGCCTCGACCATCAGCCAGGCGAAGTCGCGACAGGTGCCGCTGCCCATCGCGACGGTCTCGGCCGGCGATTGCACCCCGGCCTCCTCGCGCGCCATATAACCGAACTGGTCGTGGATGGTGCGGTTCATCCGCAGCAGGAAGTCGATCGCCGGTTCGTCGGGCCGCTCCATCTGGCCGCGCAGCCAGCGCAGCAGCACGCGGTCCTCGTCCTCCGTGGCCGGGGTGATGAACGGGTTCAGCAC
>JAGIBE010000246.1 GCA_017744495.1 Caulobacter sp.
GGTTTGGATCTCGACCAAGGCCGCCGCGCGCGGCCTGGTGCGCCTGCCGGGTCAGGGTTTGCCCGCCCGCGGCCCGCACAGGGCGGGCGACCTCTTCCTGCGCCTGGAAGCCTTGGGCGAAGGGATTGGGGGCGAAGGGACCGAGAGCGCCGCCCGCTCGCAGCTGAAGCGCTTCGCGGCCGCCTGGGCGGCTTAGCGCTTCCAGACCGCCGTTCGGCGATCCTATGATCCTCTCGACGCCGCCGAAGAGCGGCCCGGAGGAGCCATCATGACCGACCCAGCCCTGCGCGCCCGCCGCGAAAAGATCGTGCGCGAGCACATGGCCGACGAGATCGACCACGCCTGGGACAAGGTGCTGGCCACCTTCCCCCACCCCCACTACGAGATCATCGCCACCGGCGCGGTCCATGACGGCCGCCCCGACGTCGAGCGCTACTACACCACCTCGCGCCAGACCTTCCCCGACCAGCGCAACACCCTGCTATCGTTGCGCCATGTCGATGACGGGATCGTGGTGGAGTTCATCCTGGAAGGGACCCAGACAGGCCCGCTGGGCCCTCTGCCCGCCACCGGCCGCCCGTTCAGCTGCCAGATGACCGCCTTCTTCCTGTTCGACGGCGAGACCCTGGTTTGCGAGCGGATCTATTCCGACACCCTGACCATCGTGCGCCAGCTGCTGGGCGACATGACGGCGATGGAGGCGCTGAGCGCCCTGGTCGCGGCGGCGGGGGCGAAGGCGGCGTAAGGTGGGACGCCCCCCTCCGTCACGATGCTGCACATCGCGCCACCTCCCCCGTTTCACGGGTGAGGAAGAAGCAGAACCGCCCTTTCTCCTCACCCGTGAAACGGGGGAGGTGGCATGGCGCGGATACGCGACATGTCGGAGGGGGCGTCTCGGCGCCTACTCTTCCTCGTCCTCGATCTTGAAGCTGTAGGGTTCGGCCGGGGGCAGGCAGTCGACCAGGATGCGGGCCGTCAGGTCCGGATCGGCCACGATGGACGGCTGCTCGCCGAACACCGCCTCCCACAGCTCCGCCAGTTCCTGATACGCGACGTCGGGCACGCTACGCTCTCCTACCGAGAGACAATGCCGTTAAGGGACAAGGGGTTGCTGGTTAACGGCGCGCGCGGCTCAGCGCGCGCCGTCCGCCCCCTGCCCGCGCCGGAGACGCGCCCCGGCACAAGCCAGACCACCAGCCTAGGCGCGGCTCGCGGCGACTGGAAATCGAGCGAAACCCTCGAATTCCATCCGATCGCGGCCCAGGCCGGGCGCGTCATTTCGACCAGAAAGAGTCTAAGGCGCGATGGCCAGCTCGAATGGCGTGGCGGGCAGGCCGGTGCGGCCATAGAGGTTGAGGATCGGGCTGTCGGCCCAGGCGAAGCGGACCTTGGCCGGCGCGAAACCGGTTGGGATCGCCAGTCGGACCTGGTCGCCGGTCAGGGCCGCGTCGACGAAACGGCAGGCGCCGGCCGCGTCACACAGCTCGAAACCCGCCGGCCGGCCATCGGCCTGCACCACCGCCGGCTGGTCCATCCGGACGACGATGGTTGAGCCGTCGCGCGTCGCCGTCAACGGGGCCGGGCCGGCGGCGACCAGGGTCGTCTCGCCATAGGCCAACTTGCGGGCCTGGAGGGCCAGGCGATGGCCGACCTGCTGCTTGTTGGCCGGGTGGATGTCGTAGATGTCGCCGATGTCGACGGCGGTCGCCAGGCCGACCTTGGGATCGGCGGCGGCCACGCGGCGCTGGGCGTCGCGCACGCCCGCCCAGCCGGACTCGGCCGGCGTCGTCTGGCGCGGGCCGAAGTCGGCCAGCTGCACCACCAGGAATGGCAGGTCCGCCCCGCCGCCCTCCGCCTTAAACGACTTGCGCCAGTCGCCGACCAGAGCGGCCAGCAGGCGCTGGTAGTTCTGCGGCTCGCCGGCGTTGGCCTCGCCCTGGTACCAGGCGAAACCCTTCAGGCCGTAGGGGATCAGCGGCGCGATCATGCCGTTGTGCAAGGTCGACAGGCCGCTGGCGCCCACCCACGGCGGCGTCGGCGGCGCGCCGCTCTGGGCGACGGTGGACGAAACCTTGTAGCGCCAGCTGGCGCCCAGGGGCGCGAACGAGCCGTCCTCGAACTTCAGCCCCTTCTCGGCGGCCGGTCCCCAGGCCCCGCCGCCGCCGCCGGTGTCGACGGCCCGCACGGCGACGACGTTGGGCCCCGCCTTCAGCACGCCCGGCGCGATCTTGTAGGCGCGTGGCTTGTCCCAGCCCTGGGTCGAGCCCACCCGACGGCCGTTGACGAACGTGATGTCCAGGTCGTCGATCGGACCCAGGGCCAGGACGGCGCCCTGCTTGGCCTGCTTGGCGGTCAGGACGATGGTCGCCCGCAGCCAGATCGTGCCGTCGAACGTCTCCAGGCCCGGATTGACCTCCCAGAACCCTCCGGCCGGCATCGTCTTCCAGTCGCGATCGTCGAAGTCCGGACGGCTCCAGACCGCGGTCTGCGGCTCGGCCTTGGCGGCCCAGCGGTCGAACTGGGCGTTCCACCGGGCCATGCCGGTTTCGGGCGACTTGGCGTAGTCGGCCAGGATGGCCAGGCCTTCTTCGTAGCTGCCCAGGGCGTGCAGACCCTCGCGGCTGATCCAGTCCTGGATCACCGAACCGCCCCAGGTGGCGTCGATCAGCCCGACCGGGACCCCTGTGGTCTTCTTGATCTCGCGGCCCATGAAGAAGCAGGCGGCGCTGAAATTGTTGGCCGTCTCGGGCGTGGCCGGACGCCAGGCGGCGTCCTTAGGCAAGGCCGTGGTCGGTTCGGGCAGGCTGGCGCGGCCGGTCTGCAGCAGGCGGATGTTCGGATCCGCCGAATTGGCCGCCTCGGCCTCGCCGTTCAGGGATCGGCGCAGCGGATATTCCATGTTCGACTGGCCCGAGCACAGCCAGACGTCGCCGACCAGCAGGTCCGACAGAGTCTGCCGCTCGCCGCTCGTCTGGGCCGTCAGGGTCAGGGCCGCGCCCGGTTCGCGGGCGGGGAAGGTCGCCGACCAGCGACCCTGAGCGTCCGCTACGGCCGAGGTCTTGGCCTCGCCCAGCGAAAGCTCGACCGCCTCCCCCGGCCCGGCCGCGCCCCACACCCGGATCGGCTGGCCGCGCTGGAGAACGGCGTGGTCGGTGAAAACCGGGGCCAGGATGGGCGCGGCCCGAACGGCCGCGCTGAAGGCGGTTAGGGTCGTGGCCGCCATGAGGCCGAGGAACTTCGCGCGCATAGACCTACTCCCAAAAGTCCGCTCATCCCGGCGAACGCCGGGACCCAGATCCCTTAGCGGTGAAGCTGATTGAATGGGTTCGGAGCCCCTGGCGTCAGCTTCAAAGCCATTCCATCTGGGTCCCGGCGTTCGCCGGGATGAGCGGAACAAAAAAGTTAGTTCTCAGCCTTGGCCGGGCACGTGGCGCCGGCCGGTTCGGTGGTCAGCTTGACGGTCTGCAGCGACACCGTGAGCGAACCCGGGGTCGACAGGGCGAACGGGGCGGTGACCTTGGTCACATCGGTCCCGGCGGCCTGGAAGCACTTGAGCGGAACCTTCAGGCTCTTCCACTCGCCGACCGGTCCGGCGTTCAGCACCGGCGTCACGTCCAGCTTTCCCCCGCCGTTGGCCAGGGTGACCGGGCCGGTCGGCTTGGCGTCCAGGCGGTAGTTGATCAGCAGGTTCATCTCGGCGTTGGTGTGGAACGACAGGTCGAAGGCCTGGTCGGCGGCCAGGGCCACCGTGGCCGGCTTGTCGCCCGAGAACACCAGCTGGCGGCCGGCCTCCTGCACATTGCCGGCGTCCACCGGATGGATCTGCACCGCTGTGGTCGGCGAGGCCCTGAACTCGAACGGCGACGGCGTCTTGCCGCTCACGAAGTAGTCGCTGACGTTCTCGGTGGCGACCGTGAAGCCGGGCTTCTCCGACAGGGCGCCGATCCGCGACCTGGAGGCGTAGGTCAGGCCGTAGCCGTAGGGGAACAGCGGGTCATAATTCTTGTCGCCGCGGTTCAGGGTGAACTGGCCGGCGGTCTTGGGCCAGCTGAACGACAGCTTGCCGTGGAAGTCGGTGCGGGGCTTGCCGGCCTTGTCGCCGATCAGCACGTCGGCGACGCCGCCGCCTTCCGAGCCCGGCAGCCAGGCCGCCACGAAGGCGTCCGAGGCGTTGATCTCGGGGTTCACCCACAGGGGGCGGCCCGACAGGAACACGGCCACCACCGGCACACCGGCCGCCTTCAGCTTCTTGAGCAGGGCCAGGTCGGTCTTCTTGCCGGGCTGGAATTCCAGCGTCTTGATGTCGCCCACGCCCTCGGCGTAGGGCGTCTCGCCGAACACCACGATGGCGACATCGGGCTTCTTGCTGAACGAGCCGTCGATGCTGAGCGTCGCCGTGCCGCCCGACGCCTCGACCGTCTCCTTCAAGCCCGAATAGATCGACTGGGCGTTGGGGAAGTCGGCCTTGGTGTTGCCGGTGCCCTGCCACGACAGGGTCCAGCCCCCGGCCTGCTGGCCGATGTCGTCGGCGCCCGAGCCGGCGACCAGGATGTTGGCGCTGGCCTTCACCGGCAGGACGCCGTTGTTCTTCAGCAGCACCAGCGACTCGCGCACCGCCTGGCGGGCGATGGCCTTGTGCTCGGGCGAGGACATCACCGACTCGCGGCCTTCCAGCGGACGCGCCTGCTGGAACAGGCCCATCTTGGCCTTCACCCGCAGGATGCGGCGCACGGCGTCGTCGATGCGGGCCATCGGGATCTCACCCGACTTCGCCTGGGCCAGGGTGTTGGCGTAGAGCTCGCGCCAGCTGTCGGGCGCCATGTACATGTCCAGGCCGGCGTTGGCGGCCTGCGGGCAGTTCTTGGGCGTGCAGCCGTCGACCTGGCCGTGGCCGTTCCAGTCGCCGACGATGAAACCGTCGAAGCCCATGCGGCCCTTCAGGACGTCGGTCAGCAGGCTCTTGTTGCCGTGCATCTTCTCCCCGTTCCAGCTGGAGAACGAGGCCATGACGGTCAGGGTCCCGGCGTTGATGGCCGGCACGTAGCCCTGGGCGTGGAGACGGATCAGGTCGGCTTCCGAAACCTGGGTGTCGCCCTGGTCCTTGCCGTTGTGGGTGCCGCCGTCGCCAAGGAAGTGCTTGGCGCTGGCCGCGACGTGGCCCTGCTGGATCACGCCCCCTTGGGACACGGCGCCCTGCAGGCCCAGGATCATCTGGCCGGCGTACGAACGGACGATCTCGGGATCTTCCGAATAGCCCTCATAGGTCCGGCCCCAGCGGTCGTCGCGGGGCACGGTCAGGGTCGGACCGAACGCCCAGTCGAAACCGCTGGCGGCGGTTTCCTGGGCCGTGGCCGCGCCGATCTTGCGGATCAGCTCGGGATCGCGCGTGGCGCCCAGGCCGATGTTGTGCGGGAAGAGCGTGGCGCCGACGGCGTTGCCGTGGCCGTGCACCGAGTCGATGCCGAACATCAGCGGCACATGCGTGCCGCCCTGGCGTTGGTCGGCGCCCGCGCGGAAGGCTTCCACCGACTTGACCCAGGGGCCGATCGGCGAGCGGTCGGGCGCGCCCAGCGGCGGCGAGCTGCCGCCGGCCAGGATCGAGCCCAGCGGATAGGTCTTCAGATCCTCCGGCTTGATCGACGCGAAGTCGGCTTGGATCATCTGGCCGACCTTCTCCTCGAGAGTCAGCTTGGCCAGCAGCGAGTCGACGAAGGCCTCGGTTTGGGGATCCACCAGGCCCTGGCTCTTGGCGGCGGGCCACAGGGCGGGATGGGCGGTGCTGTCGGCGTCGGCGGCGACGGCCGCTCCGGTCACGACGGTGGTGCTCAACAGAGTGGTCGCCAGCAACGCGGCGCAGAAGGCCTTGGTGTTCATAACTCCCCACATTTTTATCGTTCGGTTCCGACAACGCTGTCAGTCGCACGCCGACGCTGTCGGAGCAATCTGCACGCCGCACTGGTACCGGTATCTAAAAGCTCGACGGCGATCCATACACGGTCTAATTTGTGTGACAAATAGAAACGCGCATTAAGCGGCCTACGAGCAACCGAGCGGGGAAACTCCAGATGCGAATTTTAGCGGCGGGCCTGATGGCCGGCGCGGCCATGGCGCTCGCCGGGGGAGCCTTCGCCGCCTCACCCAAGGTCGAGCCCTATACCTGGAAGTCCGTAGAAGTGCTGGGCGGCGGCTTCGTCAGCGGGGTGGTCTATCACCCGACACAAAAGGGGCTGGTCTATATCCGCACCGACATCGGCGGCGCCTATCGGCTGGACCGCACGACGAATCGCTGGATCGCCCTGAACGACGCCCTGCCCCGCGCCGACGGCCAGTTGGCTGGGGCTCTCAGCCTGGCGGTCGATCCCCACGACCCCGACCGGCTCTACATGGCGGCCGGCGAATATACCGGCCCTTACGCCCGTGGCGGCGCGGTGCTGCGCTCCACCGATCGCGGCGCGACCTGGGCCAAGGCCGAGCTGCCGATCGGCCTTGGCGGCAATGAGGACGGCCGCAACACCGGCGAGCGGCTGATGGTCGATCCGGCGCAGGGCGCGGTGCTCTTCCTGGGGACCAAGCAGGGCCTCTACCGCAGCGCCGACCACGGCGCGACCTGGTCGCGGGTCGAGGCCTTCCCGCGCCTGCACGTCACCCTGGTGGCCTTCGATCCGGTGATGAAGACCAAGACTGGCGAAACGGCGATCGTTTATGCCGGGGTGACCGGAGAGCGAGGCGGCGGCCTCTTGGTCAGCACGGACGGCGGCGTCACCTGGGGTCTGGTCACTGGCCAGCCGAAAGGCCTGGTTCCGCACCACTTGGCGATCGACGCCAACGGCGCGGCCTACATCGCCTACAGCAACGGCCTGGGTCCCAACGGCGTGACGAACGGGGCGGTCTGGAAGCTGGACCCCGACACCGGGACCTGGACCGACATCACCCCGATCAAGCCGTCAGGCGCCGACTCGTTCGGCTATGGCGGCCTCAGCCTGGACCCGGCCCATCCGGGCGTGATCCTGGTCTCCACCCTGGACCGGTGGGGCGCGGGCGACGACCTCTTCCGCTCGACCGACGGCGGCAAGACCTGGAAAGCCCTGCGCGACAAGTCCGAGCACGATACCGGCGGCGCGCCCTGGGTGCGGAGTCTGGAGGGCAAGAGCGGCCGGGCCATGGGCCACTGGATCGGCGACGTCGACATCGATCCGACCAATCCGGACGAGGCGATCTATGTCACCGGCTACGGTCTGTGGCGGACCAGGGACTTGACCGAAGCCGACCGCTCGGGCCGCACGCACTGGCGCTTCGACGACGAGGGGCTGGAGGAGACGGTGGCGCTGGAGCTGGCGGCGCCGCCCGGCGAGCCGCTGATCAGCACGATCGGCGATATCGGCGGTTTCCGCCACGACGACCTCGATAGCGCCGCCGGCAGCCGCTATTTCGACCCGCACGGCGGCACCAATCGCGGCCTCGACTACGCGGCGCTGAAGCCTCAGATCATGGTTCGGACCAGCGACCCGACGCCCACCGCCGGCTTCCGCTCGACCGACGGGGGCAAGACCTGGAAGGCCTTCGCCGCCTCCCCGCCCCGCGGCGCCAACATCGATACCGGCCGCATCGCCCTGTCGGCCGACGGCGCGCGGATGGTCTGGGCCATGCGCGACGCCCCGCCCTATGTCTCCAGCGACGACGGCAAGACCTGGCGGCCCGTCCAAGGCGTGACGCTCAAAGACAAGACTGGAAGCGACCGCCTCGACTTCACCCCCGGCTCCGACCGCGTGAACCCGTCGCGCTTCTACCTCTACGACGCCGCCCAAGGCGCGGTGCTGGCCAGCACCGACGGCGGCGAGAGCTTCAAGGTCACCTCCCGGGGTCTCGCCCGCAGCGGGCCGCTGAGGGCCGTTCCGGGGATCGAGGGCGAGCTGTGGCTGCCCACGACCCAGGGCCTGATGCGCTCGACTGACGGCGGCGACAGCTTCAAGGCCGTGACGGGCGTCGACAGCGCTGGCCTGGTCGGCTTCGGCAAGGCCGCCCCGGGCCAAGCCCATCCGGCGGTGTTCGTCTGGGGCAAGGTCGGCGGCGTCGAGGGCGTCTTCCGCTCCGACGACGTCGGCAAGACCTGGGTCAAGCTGCACGACGAGCGCTGGGGCTTCGCCGAACTGCGCGCCCTGACCGGCGATCCGAACCGCTACGGCCGCGTCTATCTGGGCGTCCACGGCCGGGGCATCTTCTACGGCGATCCGTCGCCCGTTACCAAGTAGGACCAGGCATGAGCCTCAATCGCCGCGACCTCCTGAACCTCGGCGCCGGCCTGGCGGCGGCCTCCACGACGCCTGCCTTCGCCGCGTCGAAGTCGAAGATGTTCCAGCCCAGCTGGGAATCCCTGACCGGCGGGTACAAGACCCCCGACTGGTTTCGCGACGCCAAACTCGGCATCTGGTCGCACTGGGGCCCGCAATGCGTGCCCGAGTTCGGCGACTGGTACGGCCGCCAGATGTACCAGCAGGGCAACCCGGTCTACGACCACCACGTCAAGACCTACGGCCACCCCAGCCAGTTCGGCTTCATGGAATTCATCCCGCGCTGGAAGGCCGAAAAGTGGGACCCCGAAGGCTTGATGCGCCGGTATAAGGCCGCCGGCGCCAAGTACTTCATGTCGATGGCCAATCACCACGACAACCTCGACATGTTCGACAGCCGCCATCATGCCTGGAACACCACGCGCGTGGGTCCGGGGCGCGACATCGTCGGGACCTGGGAGAAAGTCGCCCGCAAGCACGGCCTGCGCTTCGGCGTCTCCAATCACTCCGCCCACGCCTGGCACTGGTGGCAGACCGCCTACGGCTACGACGCCGAGGGCGCGCTCAAGGGCCGGCGCTACGACGCCTACAGCCTGACCAAGGCTGACGGCTGGAACCAGTGGTGGAAGGGCCTGGACCCGCAGGACCTCTACACCGGCCGCAACATGGTCATCCCCGACGGCGTCGGCAGCATCGCCGCCGCCAACGCCTGGCACGACAAGCATGACGGCCAGTGGCTGGAGACCCCGCCGCCGAACAATCCGCTGTTCACGGCCAACTGGCTGGCCCGTCAGAACGACCTGGTCGACCGCTATCGGCCCGACCTCGTCTATTTCGACAACTACGGATTGCCCCTGGGCAAGGCCGGGCTGTCGGCCACGGCCCACTACTACAACCAGGCCCGCGCCTGGCGCGGCGCGGCTGACGTGGTGGTGACCGGCAAGCAGCTCAACGACCTGCAGCGCAAGGGCATTGTCGAGGACGTCGAGCGCGGCTTCTCCGACCGCCTACGACCCGAGCCTTGGCAGACCGACACCTGTATCGGCAGCTGGCATTACGACCGGCCGCTGTACGAGCGCGACGGCTACAAGAGCGCCAAGGACGTGATCCAGCGCCTGATCGACGTGGTCAGCAAGAACGGTTGCCTGCTGCTCTCCATACCTCAGCGCGGCGACGGTTCGATCGACGACAAGGAAGAAAAGGTGCTGGACGGCATGGCCGGCTGGATGGCCGTCAACGCCGAGGCCATCCACGGCTCGCGTCCGTGGCGGGTGTACGGCGAGGGCCCGACGCGGTTCGTCGAGGGCATGCAGAACGAGGGCGACGCCAAGCCGTTCCAGGCGACGGATATCCGGTTCACCACGAAGGGCGAGGTGCTCTATGCCCTGCCGATGGCGTGGCCGGCGGGCGAACTGGTGATCGAGAGCCTGGCGACGAGTGGGCCGACGAGCGCTGGGGAGGTTCAGCGGGTGGAACTGGTGGGCGGCGGGGCGCTGGCGTTCAAGCGGGATGGTAAGGGCTTGCGGATCGCGATGCCGGACGCGCGCCCGGCGTTTACGCCCGTCCTGAAAATAAGCGGGCCGGGGCTCGTCTAGGCGCTCAGGTCGCTGCCGGCGCTACGCCGTAAGCGCCGTGACAGGCTCCGTCTTCGCAGTGGACGACGGGCGGTCCTCCTAAACCTTCTCCCAAAGGGAGAAGGAGGGGCCCGCGACGAAGTCGTGGGAGGATGAGGGGATATGTTGCTGGCCGGCGTGCCGGCACGCCGTCAACCGTTCTTAGCCCCTCACCCTCCCGCCGCGACGCGGCGGCCCCTCCCTCTCCCTTTGGGAGAGGGCCCTAAGACCGCGCCGGCCCGAACCGCGCCACCAGGTCGTAAGCCTCGCCCGGGAAGAGCTGGCGCACCCAGGTCACCGGCTCGCCCGCGCGCCAGGTGCGGCGTTCGACGGCCAGTAGGGCCGCGCCTTCGTCGAGGGCCAGGAGCCCCGCCTCCTCGGCCTCGGCGCCGACGGCGCTGATGCGGTTCTCGGCCTCGGTCCAGGGCACGTGGTGCAGCAGCCAGGCGCCCGGCGACTCCTCGGCGAAGTCCGGCGCCTCGGCCTCGGGCACGGCGACCAGGCTGATCAGCCGGTCCTCAAGGGCGAATGGACGGTCGCCGGCGTTGTGCAGGCCGCGCAGGGCCAGCAGCTCGCCGCCCGCCGCCAGGGCCGTCTCCTCGACGTCGTCCGCCCGGGGCTTGCGCCGCTTCCGCTCGAGCAGGTCGAAGCGATAGGTCTCGCCGCGCGCCACGATCTCCGCCTGGATGTCCGGGATATCGAGCACGGCTGAATGCACACGCGGCCGGGCCACGAACGAGCCGGCGCGGCGGCGGCGAACGATCAGCCCCTCCTTGGCCAGGGCCGACATTGCCTTGTTGACCGTCATCCGCGAGCAGCCGAACTGGGCCATCAGCGCGATCTCGGAGGGGATCTTGCGGCCCGGCGGCCAGGCGCCCGAGCGGATCAGGTCCTCGATCTCGGTCCGGATGCGCTGATAAAGCGTCCCCTCACTCAAGCCAGCACGCTCCTCAAGGCAGTCGCGTAGCGCGCCAGGATCGTCTCGCGCGCGTGGTGGCGGCCGCCGCTGACGACCTGCCGGCCGCCGCGCCAGACGCCGTCGACAGCCCCGTGTCGCCCGGCGAACACCCAGCTGTCCAGCAAAGCGTCGCCGTCGCGACCGATCATCGCCGGATGGGCGCGATCCAGGGTCACGAAGTCGGCCGCACGCCCGCGCCGCAAGCCGCCCGCGATGCCCAGGGCCTGGGCCCCGCCGGTCACCGCCGAGCGGAACAGCTCCCCGCCGGTCGAGCTCTTGGGCGCCTTGGCCAGCACGTTGCGGGCGCGGCGGGTCAGACGCTGGGCGTATTCCAGGGTCCGAAGTTCCTCGGCCGCGTCGATCAGCACGTTGCTGTCCGAGCCGATCCCGAACGCCCCGCCGGCCGCCAGGTAGTCGTGGGCCGGGAAGGCGCCGTCGCCGAGATTGGCCTCGGTGATCGGGCATAGGCCGGCCACCGCCCCGCTCTTGGCCAGGCGCTCGGTCTCCATGGCGTTCAGGTGAGTGGCGTGGACCAGGCACCAACGCTTGTCGATCGGCGCGTTGTTCATCAACCAGCGCACCGGCCGCGCGCCGGTGGCGGCCAGGCAGTCGTCGACTTCTTTCGTCTGCTCAGCGATGTGGATATGGATCGGATTGGCGCCGGCCAGTGGGATGATCGCGGTCAGCTCCTCGGCCGTGACCGCGCGCAGGCTGTGGGGCGCGATCCCGACCATCGCGTCCGGCAGGCCGGCCACCGCCGCGCGGCTGGCCCCGATCAGCCGGCCGTAGCCCTCGACGTCATGGATGAACCGCCGCTGGCCCTCGCCGGGCGCGACGCCGCCGAAGCCGGCATGGGCGTAGAACACCGGCAACAGGGTCAGGCCGATCCCCGTCTCGTCCGCCGCCGCCGCGATCCGCGCCGCCATCTCGGCGGGATCGGCGTAGGGCGAGCCGTCCTTGTCGTGGTGCAGATAGTGGAACTCGCCCACCCGGGTCGAGCCGGTTTCCAGCATCTCCATATAGGCCAGGGCGGCGATGGCCTGGACCTCGTCGGGACCCAGACGGTCGACGAAACGGTACATCAGCTCGCGCCAGGTCCAGAAGCTGTCCCCTGTAGGGCCTCGGACTTCGGTCAGGCCCGCCATGGCGCGCTGGAAGGCGTGGCTGTGCAGGTTGGGCAGGCCAGGCAGGCAGGGGCCGTAGGCGGTCTCGCCGGACTGGCGGGCGACGTCGGTGTCGACCCGGGCGATCATGCCGTCGGTGATCGTGAAGCGGACGTCCTTGGCCCAGCCGTCCACCAACAGGGCCTGCTCGAACCAGAGGGTCTGGGGACCGGTCGGCGCGGGGCGCTCGGGTTCGCGAACGGGCTCGGGCGCAGCCTCGACGTCCGCCTGGACATCCTCGGGCGGCGTGTAGATCGGCGCGTCGTCGGGATCGGAGGCGGCTTCTGGCGGAAACGCGTCGTCGGTCACTGGACAATCCTCAGGTCGCGCGAATATGTCTATACATATTGAAGCCGACGGCAAGAGACCGCACCGGCGTTCGGAGGTCCCCAGGCCATGCGCTGCGATCGGGTGTGGAGCAAGGCCCGCCTAGCCACTTTCGCGGCCGATCGCCCCGGAATGGGTATGATCGAGGACGGCGTCGTGGCGGCGTTCCGCGGCCGCATCGCCTATGCCGGTCCCGCCGCCGATGCGCCCGCCTTCGAGGCCGACGAGGTCATCGACTGCGAAGACCGCTGGATCACCCCCGGCCTGATCGATCCCCACACCCACCTGGTGTTCGGCGGCGACCGGGCCCACGAGTTCGAGCTGCGGCTGGCCGGCGCGTCGTACGAGGAGATCGCCCGGGCCGGCGGCGGCATCGTCTCGACCATGAAGGCCACCCGCGCCGCCACCCGCGCCGAGCTGACCGCCGCCGCCCTGCCCCGCCTGGACGCCCTGATCGCCGAGGGCCTGACCACCATCGAGGTCAAGTCCGGCTACGGCCTGTCGCTGGACGACGAGCTCAAGAGCCTGCGCGCCGCCCGCGCCATGGCCGACGCCCGTTCGGTGTCGGTGACCACCACCTTCCTCGGCGCCCACGCCCTGCCGCCCGAGTTCGCCGGCGATCCCGACGGCTATATCGACCGGGTCTGCCGCGAGATGATCCCCGCCGTCGCCGCCGAGGGCCTGGCCGACGCTGTGGACGCCTTCTGCGAGGGCATCGGCTTCACGCCCGCTCAGACCCGCCGGGTGTTCGAGGCCGCCCACGCCCACGGCCTGCCGGTCAAGCTGCACGCCGAGCAGCTGTCGAACCTTCACGGCGCGGCTCTGGCGGCCGAGTTCGGGGCGCTGTCGGCCGATCACCTGGAGTATCTGGACGACGCCGGGATCGCGGCCATGGCCAAGGCCGGCACGGTCGCGACCTTGCTACCGGGCGCCTTCTATTTCGTGCGCGAGACCAAGCTGCCGCCGATCCAGGCCCTGCGCGACGCGGGCGTGCCGATAGCCCTGGCCACCGACTGCAACCCCGGCACCTCGCCCCTGACCAGCCTTCTGCTGACGATGAACATGGCCGCCACCCTGTTCCGCATGACCGTCGAGGAATGCCTGGCCGGCGTCACGCGTGAGGCCGCGCGGGCGATCGGACGACTAGGGAGTACGGGCACGCTGGAGGCCGGCAAGGCCTGCGACCTGGCTGTGTGGGACGTCGAGCGGCCCGCCGAACTTGTCTACCGCATGGGCTTGAACCCGCTCCATGCGCGCGTCTGGAAGGGTGAAATCGCGTGACCGAAGTCGTTCTCAATCCCGGTGAAGTCAGCCTGGCCGACTGGAAGGCCGTCTATCGCGGCGCGCCCGCGCGGCTGCACCCCAGCGCCGCTCCGGTGATCGCCGAGAGCGCCGCCGCCGTGGAGCGCATCCTGGCCAAGGGCGCGCCGGTCTACGGCATCAACACGGGTTTCGGGAAGCTGGCCAGCGTCCGCATCGGCGACGCCGACCTCGAGGCCCTGCAGCGCAACATCGTCCTGTCCCACGCCGCCGGCACGGGCGCGCCGTCGCCGGTCCCGGTGATCCGGCTGATGATGGCCCTGAAGCTGGCCAGCCTGGCGCAGGGCGCCTCGGGCGTGCGGCCGGCGACCACCGATCTGCTGGAAGCCATGCTCGTGAAGGGCCTGACGCCGGTCGTGCCGTGCCGGGGCTCGGTCGGCGCCTCGGGCGACCTGGCGCCGCTGTCGCACATGGCCGCGACGATGATCGGGGTCGGCGAAATCTTTGTCGGCGAGCGCCGTCTGCCGGCGGCCGAGGCCCTGGCCGAGGCGGGCCTGCAGCCGTTGACACTGGGCCCCAAGGAGGGCCTCGCGCTGCTGAACGGCACCCAGTTCTCGACCGCCAACGCCCTGGCCGCCCTGTTCGACGCCGAGCGGCTGTTCCAGTCGGCCCTGGTCACCGGCGCCTTGGCGACCGAGGCGGCCAAGGGTTCGGACACCCCGTTCGACCCGCGCATCCACGCCCTGCGCCGCCAGCCCGGCCAGATCGAGACCGCCGCCGCCCTGCGGGCCCTGATGGCCAACTCGGCGATCCGCGACTCCCACCGCGAGGGCGACGCCCGGGTGCAAGACCCCTACTGCCTGCGCTGCCAGCCGCAGGTGATGGGCGCCGCGCTCGACGTCCTGCGCCAGGCCGCCGTGACCCTGGCCACCGAGGCCAACGGCGTCTCCGACAACCCGCTGATCTTCCCGGATACGGACGAGGCCCTGTCGGGCGGCAACTTCCACGCCGAGCCCGTGGCCTTCGCCGCCGACATGATCGCCCTGGCGGTCTGCGAGATCGGCTCGATCGCCGAGCGCCGCATCGCCATGCTGGTCGATCCCGCCTGCTCGGGCCTGCCGGCCTTCCTGACGCCCAAGCCGGGCCTGAACTCCGGCTTCATGATCCCGCAGGTCACCGCCGCCGCCCTGGTCTCGGAGAACAAGCAGAAGGCCTATCCGGCCAGCGTCGACTCCATCCCGACCTCGGCCAACCAGGAGGACCACGTCTCGATGGCCGCTCACGGCGCGCGACGCCTGCTGGCCATGGTCGAGGCGGCCGAGGCGGTGATCGGCATCGAGCTGCTGGCGGCGGTGCAGGGCTGCGATTTCCACGCGCCGCTGACGTCGAGCCCGTCGCTGCAAGCCGTCCGCAAGGTGCTGCGCGACCAGGTCCCGCACCTGTCGGACGACCGCCATTTCCACCCGGACATGGAAGCCGCCAACGCCCTGGTCCGCTCGGGCGCCCTGGTCGCGGCGGCCCGCGAAGTGACGTTGCCGGGAGTGGAAGCGTGACCCCGCCCCCAAACGGTTGTCATCCCGGAAGCCCCGCAGGGGCTGTCCGGGACCCAGGGGACCGGGCTGGCGCTTTGCGGCTCACCTGGGTCCCGGCCTTCCGCTTCGCTACAGCCGGGATGACAATATGAATATGGCGACCAAGGACTGGCTGCACGTCACCCGGGGCGACGCGCCCCTGGTGGTCAGCATCCCGCACGCCGGGACGATCATCCCGTCGGACGTCGAGGCGCGACTGGTCTCGCCCTGGCTGGCCCGCAAGGACGCCGATTGGTGGTTGGGCGAGCTCTACGCCTTCGCCGACGCCCTGGACGCCACGGTGGTGCGCACCGGGATCTCGCGCACGGTGATCGACGTCAATCGCGACCCGTCGGGCGTGTCGCTGTATCCCGGCCAGGCCACCACCGCCCTCTGCCCGGTCGACACCTTCGACGGGGAGCCGCTGTATCAGACCGGCCAGGAGCCGGACGCCGACGAGATCGCCAAGCGGCGGATCGCCTTCTTCGATCCCTATCACGCCACGCTGGAGGCCGAGCTCGACCGGCTGCTCGCGCTTCACGGCAAGGTGGTGCTGTACGACGCCCACTCGATCCGCTCGCGCGCGCCCCGCCTGTTCGACGGCGAGCTGCCGCAGTTCAACGTCGGCACCAACAGCGGCGCGGCCTGCGCGCCCGACCTGACCCGCCGGATCGAAGCCGCCTGCGACGCTACGAGCCTGCCGCGCGTCACCGACGGCCGGTTCAAGGGCGGCTGGATCACCCGCCACTACGGCCAGCCCGAGCATGGCGTCCACGGCGTCCAGATGGAGCTGGCATGCCGCGGCTATATCGACGAGCCGCCGGTCCTGACGTCTGAGACCTGGCCCACGCCCTACGCCCCAGCCCGCGCCGCCTCGCTGCGCGCCGCCCTCACCGACGTGCTGAAGGCGTGCCTCGCCTTCGCCCAAGCCTGAGCTCCCGCATGACCCGTCTCGACAACACCCGCGTCATCCGCCCCGCCACCGGCACGGAGCTCTCCGCCAAGTCCTGGCTGACCGAGGCCCCGCTGCGGATGCTGATGAACAACCTGCATCCCGACGTCGCCGAGCGGCCCGAGGAGCTGGTGGTCTATGGCGGCATCGGCCGCGCGGCGCGAGATTGGGAGAGCTACGACAAGATCGTCGAGACCCTGCGCCGGCTGGAGGACGACCAGACCCTGCTGGTTCAATCCGGCAAGCCGGTCGGCGTGTTCCGCACCCACGCCGACGCGCCCCGCGTGCTGATCGCCAACTCCAACCTGGTCCCCCGCTGGGCCAACTGGGAGCACTTCAACGAGCTCGATCGCAAGGGCCTGGCCATGTACGGCCAGATGACCGCCGGCTCGTGGATCTATATCGGCGCCCAGGGCATCGTGCAGGGCACCTACGAGACCTTCGTCGAGATGAGCCGCCAGCACTATGCGGGCGACCTGTCGGGCAAGTGGCTGCTGACGGCGGGCCTGGGCGGCATGGGCGGGGCCCAGCCCCTGGCGGCGGTGATGGCCGGCGCCTCGTGCCTGGCCATCGAGTGCCAGCCCTCGCGGATCGAGATGCGCCTGCGCACCGGCTATCTGGACCGCTCGACCGACAGCGTCGACCAGGCCCTGGCCTGGATCGCGGAGTCGTGCGCGGCCAAGACCCCGATCTCGGTGGGCCTGCTGGGCAACGCCGCCGAACTGCTGCCGGAACTCTTCAAGCGCGGCGTCCGCCCCGACCTCCTGACCGACCAGACCAGTGCCCACGACCCGATCAACGGCTACCTGCCGGTTGGTTGGAGTTTGGAACAGTGGGCTGGGGCCAGGGAGCGCGACCCGGCCTCGGTCAACAAGGCCGCTCGAGCCTCGATGGCGACGCACGTGCGGGCCATGCTCGACTTCCAGAAGGCCGGCGTCCCGACCGTCGACTACGGCAACAACATCCGCCAGATGGCGCTGGAGGAAGGTGTAGCGAACGCCTTCGACTTCCCCGGCTTCGTGCCCGCCTATATCCGCCCGCTCTTCTGCCGGGGGATCGGGCCGTTCCGCTGGGCGGCGCTGTCGGGCGATCCGGAGGACATCAGGAAGACCGACGCCAAGGTCAAGGAACTGATCCCCGACAATCCGCACCTGCACCACTGGCTGGACATGGCCGCCGAGAAGATCAAGTTCCAGGGCCTGCCCGCCCGTATCTGCTGGGTGGGTCTGGGCGACCGCCACCGCCTGGGCCTGGCCTTCAACGCCATGGTCGCCAGCGGCGAGCTGAAGGCCCCCGTGGTGATCGGCCGCGATCACCTGGACAGCGGCTCGGTCGCCTCGCCCAATCGCGAGACGGAAGGGATGATGGACGGCTCGGACGCCGTGTCGGACTGGCCGCTGCTGAACGCTCTGCTCAACACCGCCTCGGGCGCCACCTGGGTGTCGCTGCACCACGGCGGCGGGGTGGGCATGGGCTTCTCGCAGCACGCCGGCATGGTCATCGTCTGCGACGGCACCGAGGCGGCGGCCAGGCGGATCGAGCGGGTGCTGTGGAACGATCCCGCGAGCGGCGTCATGCGCCATGCCGACGCCGGCTATGAGATCGCCAAGGATTGCGCCCGGGAGCATGGGCTGGACCTGCCGGGGATACTCTGATCCTCATAGGTCCATGCGCGTCCTGAGAGCCGCCGACCGTGTCGCCGCGTCGTGGAAGAACGGCGGCGGCGTCACGCGCGAGGTGGCCGCCTGGCCGCCGGGCGCGAGCCTGGACGCCTTCGACTGGCGGATCAGCCTGGCCGAGATCGCCGCCGACGGACCGTTCTCGACCTTTTCCGGCGTCGACCGCGTGCTGACGGTGATCCAGGGAGAGGGCCTGCTGCTGACGATCGACGACCGCATGCTGGCCCTGGACGCCGCCTCCCCGCCGCTGGACTTCTCCGGCGAGGCCGCGGTCTTCGCGCGCCTGACCCACGGTCCGATCAGCGACCTGAACATCATGGTGCGGCGAGGGAAGTTGAGGGCGCGGACCCGGCGGATGACCGTAACCGGCGCCGGCGAGGTGACTGCCCGGGCGCGCGTGACCCTGGTCCTGGCCCTCGATCCGCTGCGCATCCTGCGGCCCGGCGGGGCGATCGATCTGACGCCGCTGGATGCGGTCTTGCTGGAACACGGCCACTCAAGCCTGATCCTGGAAGGCCGAGGCCGAACATTGGTCGCCGAGATCACAGTCGATCCGGAACAGGCTTCACAGTAAAGCTCCGAACATCTCGCGGCATGCGCCAAAACGCACGCGACCTCGCGCCGCGTTTGTATCGCCACGTCTTTGCCTTATCTGATCGTTAACCGAACTAAACGTCCGGCCACCCAGAAACGATCCAGGATAAATTCATGCTTACATCGGCAGCGAAGAAACGCGCCCAGAACGGCCTTGCTCCGGTAGCGCGTGGCGTGCTGGGCCTGGCCCTGGTCTTCGCTCCGATGGTGGTGGCGGCGATGGAAAATCCGCACAAGGCGCCGCACGCGACGCCGGCCGTGCAGCGCCTGCTGGCCGACCTGGCGACGAAGCCGCAGAAGCCAGTCCGCAAGGAACTGGTCTGGAGCGGCGCCGACATCGACGGCGACGGCGCGCCCGACTTCCTGAACCCGACCGGCGGCGCGCCTCGCGGCCACGACGAGTTCGGCGACGGCCAGTTCGGCGCCCGCCGCGACGGCGGCTCGCGCAGCCACGAGGGCGTCGACTACATCGCCAAGGCCGGCCAGGACGTGATGGCCCCGATCTCGGGCTATGTGACCAAGATCGGCTACGCCTACGGCGGCGACAGCAGCCTGACCTTCGTCGAGATCAGCAACCCGGCCCTCGGCTACGTCGCCCGCGTCTTCTACGTGAAACCCGGCGTCGAGGTCGGCCAGGCCGTGCGCCTGGGCGAGGTGATCGGCACGGACCAGAGCCTGCAAAGCCACTATCCGGGCATCACCAACCACGTGCACCTGGAGGTGATGGAGCCGGGCGGCGAGCGGGTGAACGCGGCGGAGCTGATCGTGAGGAAGATGGTGGTGCAGGCTTAGGTCGGCTCACACCCACTTGCCCCCACCTGACCGCTTCGCGGTCTGTCCGCCCCCATAGGGGGCGGAGCCTTAAGACGCGGCGCCCGTGAGCGCGAACTCCGCCCCCTATGGGGGCGGACAGGCGACGAGTCGCCAGGTGGGGGCAAGTCAGTGCGCCACCGCCCTACTTCCTCACGACCACCACCGGCTGCCCGGTGTACGCCACCGTCTGATCCACAGCGTCGAAGTCCACAGGCTTCGCACCCGCCCCGATGAACCGCACCTTGATCGTCCGGTTCTCGACCATGCCCTTGAACGACCCCGACCGCGCGCCGATCGTCAGGCGACCGGACGCGTTGTCGAAGCTCATCGGAATTCGGCTCCACGCCCCGCGGGCGTAGCCGTTGCTCAGTCCGTCGTCCTCGTAGAGCTCGAACGTGCCATCCGCGCCCGTATAGACCACCACGGTCAGCGGAGCCTCGGGCTGCTCGCCGACATACTGCTGGACCACCGTGGTCGGCACGATCGAGCCGGCCCTCACGAACAGCGGCATGCGCGACAGCGGGGCGTCGGCCTTGACGGTTTGGCCGCCCTTGAAGGCCTTGCCGGTTTCGAAGTCGTACCAGCTGGCCCCGGCCGGCAGGTAGACCTGCCGCGAGCGGGCCTTGAACACGGTGACCGGCGCGACCAGGAACGCCTTGCCGAACAGGTACTCGTCATTGACGTTCCGCGCCGTCAGATCGGACGGGAAGTCCATGACCAGGCCGCGCATGATGCTGCCGTCGCGCTGATAGGTATCGGCCGCCAAGGTGTAGACATAGGGCATCAGCCGGTAGCGGAGCTCGTCGTACCAGGCCAGGGCCTTGTAGACCTCGGTGCCCTCGTCGGCGAGGTTGTAGATCTCGCGGTACGGGAACTCGCCGTGGCTGCGGAACAGCGGGCTGAAGGCGCCGAACTGGAACCAGCGCAGGTTCAGCTCCTGCCATTCCGCCCAGTGGGCCGGGTCCTTGTTGGTGTAGCGATCCTCGACCGAGAAGCCGCCGATGTCGGTCGTCCAGTTGGGCACGCCCGACATCGACAGGTTCATGCCGGCCGAGATCTGGTCCTTCAGGTCGTCCCAGCGGGCCACCACGTCGCCGCTCCACAGGGCCACGCCGTTGCGCTGGATGCCGCCGAAGCCCGAGCGCGACAGGATGAAGCTGCGCTTGTCGGGGTTCAGTTCGCGCTCGCCCTCGAACACGCCGGTGGTGTGGATCAGCGGGTAGGAATTGAAGAACTCCGCCCCCGGCCCGATCGCCGTCGGCCCCATGCGCAGGGTGCGCTCGGGGATGTCGAGGTTGGAGTGCATGTCCGGCTCGTCGCTGTCCATCCACCAGGCGTCGACGCCGAAGCCTTTCAGGCTCTCCTTGACCTGGCGCCAGTAGATGTCGCGCGCTTCCTTGGAATAGGGGTCGTAGAACGAGTTGGCGTAGCCCGGCCCGACCCAATCCACCGCGCCCTGCTCGAGGTTGCGGTGATACATGTGGCCCTTGGCGTCCAGCTCCTTGAAGTGCTCCGTGGTCGGATAGAACTTCGGCCAGATCGAGATCATGAAGTGGGTGTTCAGGTCATGGATCTGGTCGATCATGCCCTTGGGATCGGGGAAGCGCGTCTCGTCGAACTTGTGGCTGCCCCAGGCGTCGTCCTTCCAGTAGCGCCAGTCCTCGACGATGTTGTCGAGCGGCAGCTTGCGGGCCCGGTACTGCTTGACGACGTCCAGCAGCTGGTCGGCGGTCTCGTAGCGCTGGCGGCTCTGCCACAGGCCGTAGGCCCAGCGCGGCATCAGCACCGCCTCGCCCGTCAGGTCGCGATAGCCGGCCACCACCTGGTCCAGATTCGAGCCGCCGACATAGTAGTAGTCGATGGCGTGGCCGACCTCGGAGGTGAAGGTCAGCGAGTGTTGGTCCGCCGCCGGGATCGGGTTGTTGTGCAGCAGGCCGATATAGCCTTCGTTGGGATCCCACTCGACGCGGATCTTGTGACGGGCGCCCGGCTTCATCGGAGCGGTGAAATTGTGGAACCACGGGTTCCAGTTCTGCCGCCAGCGATCGATCGCCAGCTTCCCGTCGACATAAACCTTGGCGTAGCTGCTGGAATAGAGCTTGAACTTCTGGACGCCGGCGACGGAGGCCTCGACCGAGCCCTCCCAGACCACCCGCGCGCCCTTGACCGGCTTCTTGTCCGGCCCGGTCAACTCGGCCGGCCAATTGGGCTGGTCCTTCAGGTAGCGGTAGTTGATGTCGGGCTCGACGCGGGTGAGCTTCAGTTGGTCGCCCACATAGTACTTAGCCGTGAAACCGCCCGACTTGCCGGTGGCGTCGAAGATCTTCAGGTCGCGCGAGGCCAGATCGTAAGGCGTGGGGTCGCCGAAACGGGTGATCCCGTTGTTCTCCCACAGCAGACCGTAGTTGCGGGTGGACAGCACGAACGGGATGGCGATGTCGCGGTTGTACTGGGCCAGTTCGACGTCCTGGCCATTGTAGTTCATCTGGCCGTTCTGGTGCTGGCCCAGGCCGTAGAAGGCCTCGTCCGTGCCCGGATTGAACTGCTGGCTGACGGCGTAGAACGTCTTGCCGTCGATGGTCTCGGTCTTGAAGGGCCGGCGGCCGTTCTCGGCCAGGACAAGCTTGCCGGTCTCGTCGCGGAAGCTGACGGCGCCGCTCGCCAGCGACACTTCCGCCGTCGCCTTGCCGGCCTTGACCACGACCTTGCCGCCCGCCTGCTCGACCGTGAAGGCGCCGGTGGGTCTGGCCGTGACCATCAGGCTGGCCGGGACGTCCAGGCTGTCGGTCGGCGTGGCGGTGACGTGGATCACCCGCTCGCCCATCACCTGCAGCCGCACCTTCTTGGCCGGGCCCGAGGCGGGGGTGACCACCACGCCGTCGGCCGTCTTCTCGAAAGCGCCGTCCAACGCGAAGGCGCTGGTCGAGGCCAGGAGGGCCAGGGCGAGGCCGGCGGCGAGGCCGGCCGGGCGGATGAGGTTGCGCATATCGTTTCTTCCCGTCGTCTTGTCGTTTGTGCCGCCTAAGCGGCCTATGGGGACTGGGCGGATCAGTAGGTGGCCAGCTTGACCTTGAGCACCTGCGGCAGGGTCGTCAGGTTCAGGCCGTAGTCGACGGAGTCGCCGTTCCACAGGCGGTCGAACACCCACTTGCCGTTCTCGAAGTGGCCTTCCTCGACCCGCGAGACCATGAACTGCTCGCCCTTGGCCGAGCCGAAAGTGACGCGGGCGCGATAACCGGTGACCAGGAACTCGTTGGGCGACAGCTGGGCGATCAGGGCGCCGCCGTCAGGGACCTCGCGATTGGGCTGCTTCTCGGTCTTGGCCATCCACGGGGCTTCCATCGAGCCGAACTGCCATTCGCCGTAGGTGACCCGCGCGGTCCAGCGATCGCCGAGCTTGAGGGTCTCGGCCGGGCCGCCGTCGGCCTCGCCCACGCCCCAGACCTTGCTCTCGAAAGACAGCCTGGCCCATTCGCGGGCCATCGGCGCCAGGAGGCGGTAATGGACGCCGAAGGTCTCGAGGGTCTGAGCGTCGACGGCCTTGGCCCCGAGCGGGAAGTTCGAATAGCCGGTGTAGTCCAGGCCGAACGGCGAGAAGCCCAGCCCCTGATGGCCCAGGACGTCGTAGATGTAGCGGGCGAAGGCCTTGTCGCTCCCGATCTCGGGCACGAACAGCGGATTGTCGGGCCGGCCGTACTGCTCAAGCGTCTTCCGGACATTGGCGCTCTCGCGCATGTAGATGTCGGGCGCCAGGGCGTCGATCGACGGGGCCGCGGCCTTCCAGACGTCCAATACGTTCCAGGTCGGACCGCCCGACGAGTAGGTGTAGGGGTCCTGGTCCTTGAAGGGGTCGCGCAGGGCGGCGTTGACGTACATCGGCAGCGGCAGCTCGCGCTTGCCGGCGGCGGCCACCTCGTCGACGAACCGGCCGATCGACCAGGCATGGAAGAACTCGTCGGCGTCCTTGCCGAACACTTGGCTCCAGGTCCCCGGCTTCTTGCCCATGGCCTTGAGCAGCGAAGCGGGCACGGGCCCCTCGAACAGTTTCTGGGCGGTCGGCGAATGGTCGCGGACGGCGTTGTAGGTCCCGGTCTCGTTCTCGGGCTGGATCATGATCACCGTGTGATCGGGATCGACCGCCTTCAGATGGCGCATCAGGGCGACGAAGGCCATCTTGTCGGCCTCCAGCGTCGCGGGGAAGTGCGGCGACAGCGAGTTGCGCGTCTCGCCCTTGGCGGTGACCACCCGCGGGAAGCGCTTGTTGTCCAGCTTGACCCACTCGGGCGCATACTGCGGGCCGTTGTTCTTCCAGGTGGCGAACCACAGCAGGACCAGCTTCACGTCGTTCTGGCGCGCCTGCCCCAGCAGGGTGTCGACATAGGAGAAGTCGAACTGGCCCTCGACCGGCTCGATCTGCTCCCAGGCGACAGGGATCTCCAGGGTGTTGGCGTGCATCGCCTTCACCGCCGGCCAGACCTTGGGCAGCTGCGAGGGATAGTTGGCGGCGTTGTTGGCCTGGACGCCCAGCATCAGGAACGGCGCGCCGTCCACCATCAGGGCGTGGCGTCCGTCCTTGGCGACCAGCTTGGGCAAGTCGGCTGCGCGGGCCGGCGCCGGCCCGATCGCGCCGGCCAGCGCGGCGCCGGCGAACAGCGCTGCGATCAGCGCCAAGGGTCGAGCCCGCCTTGGCCGCGCCTCGTTCTGGATTCCCAAAGGTCGCCTCCCCGCTAGGGCCGTCATTCCGGAGGCGCGCCTCGTCGTGACGACAACTTGTTACCGTTATCACTAGTATAAGTACGATAATTGACTGGCAAGGTGAGCCTTGGCCGCTCCGCCCTAGATCGGATCGGCCTTGCAGTGCCGGGCGATGAACTCGTCGTGGGTGATCAGCCGGTCGGCGATCCGGTGCATCTTGTCCTTGATGTTGAACAGCATGCGCTGGACGTCGGCGAGCGGCGGCACGTCGGCCAGGCGATCGTAATCGCCGGGCTCTATTCCCTGGCCCACGAAGACGGCCAGCCAACTGGGCTCAGCGAACAGCTGGTCGTCGTAGCGGGCCACCTTTCCACGCTCGCGGAACAGCGCGATCTTGTGTGTCAGGCTGTCGGGCAGCGCCATGCTTCGGCAATAGCGCCACAGCTCCGAATCGTCCCGCTCGGTGGCCCGGTAGTGCAGGATGATGAAGTCGCGGATCTGCTCGTATTCGATCCTCGACAAGCGATTGTATTCCTCGACGGTCGCCGGGTCGTGATTGCGGGTCGGCAGCAGGGACAGCAGGCGCATCACCCCCGTCTGGATCAGGTGGATGCTGGTCGACTCCAGCGGCTCCATGAAGCCGCTGGCCAGGCCCAGGGCCACGACGTTCTTGTTCCAGGCCTGCTTGCGGCGGCCGGTGGTGAAGCGCAGCAGTCGCGGCTCGGCGCGCGGCGCGCCGTCCAGATTGGTCAACAGGGTCGCGGCGGCCTCGTCGTCGCTGATGAACGGACTGGAATAGACATAGCCGTTGCCCGTGCGGTGCTGCAGCGGGATCCGCCACTGCCAACCGGCGGCGCGGGCGGTCGAGCGCGTGTAGGGGGTCAGCGGGGTGACGCTCTCGCAGGGGACGGCCAGGGCCCGGTCGCAGGGCAGCCAGTGGGTCCAGTCCTCGTAGCCGGTCTTCAGCGTCTGCTCGATCAGCAGGCCGCGGAAGCCCGAGCAGTCGATGAAGAAGTCGCCCTCGATCCGCTTGCCGCCCTCCAGCTCGACCGCCTCGATGAAGCCGTCCGTGGCCCGTTGCCGGACCTCGACGATCTTGCCCTCGGTCCGCTTGACGCCCCGCTGCTCGGCGTAGTCACGCAGGAAGCGGGCGTAGAGGCCGGCGTCGAAATGATAGGCGTAGGCCAGGGGCGGCACGCCGGGCGGCAGGTCGCGCGGCGCGATGACGAACTTGCCCTTGGCGGCGGCGACCGCCGACATGGAATAGTCATAGATGTCGGTCGTGTCGCCGTGCTCGCGAAGCCGGCGCCAGTAGTGATGAAAGCCCACGCCCTCGATCGGCTCGCCGAAGGGGCCGAACGGGTGCAGGTAGCTGTGGCCCTTTCGCTTCCAGTCGCGGAACTCGATGCCCAGCTTGAACGTCGCCTGGGTCTTCTTGACGAAATCGATCTCGTCGACGCCCAGCAGGCTGTTGAGGAACTGGATCGGCGGGATGGTGGCCTCACCGACGCCCACCGTGCCGATCTCGTCGGACTCTATCAGCTCGATCTCGCCGACCCGCCCCTTGAGGGCGTGAACCAGCGCCGCCGCCGCCATCCAGCCGGCGGTGCCGCCGCCGACAATGACGAACTTGAAAGGAGCCGGGTCGGTCATGGCGCGGATTTTCCGTCATTGGGTCTCGCGCGCAAGCTAGAGCATCGCGCGGAAAAGTGGACCTGTATCGCGCGACTTGCTCTAGCGCCTTCTTTAGCTGACGCGACGAATAAAGAAGCCCCCGCCCCTACCCGGTGGGACCGGGCCGGAACGGGGGCTTGTTCAAGGGCTCGCGAGCGAGGCCTTAGAACGTGCCGCGGAGCACGATCGAGTAGCGACGATCCGCCGTGACCCAGTTGTGGCCCGTCAGACCCTCTTCAGGCCGGCCGGGATAGCTGACCAGGATCTTGGTCTTGGCGTTGGCCAGGTTCGCCGCCTGGAAGCCGATCTTCAGCCCGTCGTTGATGGTGTAGAACACCGAGCCGTCCAGCTGACCGTAGTCGTCGTACCAGGCCGGGATGTTGATGTTCGCGGCCGTGGTGGTCAGCAGGTAACGCTCACGCCAGTTGTAGGCCAGACGCGCCGAGACCTTGCCCAGGTCGTAGAGCGCCGCGACGTTGTAGCTGGTCTTCGACATGCCCTCGAGGGGCAGGTCCTGGGCCTTCGCGTTGGTGATCTGAGTGTTGTCGTAAGGGTTGGCCGAAGCGTTGCGGGCGCCCTTGCTGTCGATATAGGTGAAGTTGGCCTGTACGCCGAAACCACGCAGCGCGCCGGGCAGGAAGTCGTAATACTGCTGATAGGCGACTTCGAAGCCCTTAACCTTCCCGTGACCGGCGTTGTACGGTTGGGTCACCTGGACGGTACGGGTCACGCCGTTGTTGGTGAAGTTGATGTTGGTCGCGGCGTTGTCGATGAAGTTGTAGATGTCCTTGTAGAACACCGTCGCCGTCAGGCTGCCCGTCGTGTTGAAATACCACTCGTACGACAGGTCGTACTGGGTCGAGCGGATCGGCTTCAGTTCCGGATTACCGGCATTGGCCGTGTACTGATAGACGCAGTTGGCTTGGGAACCGCCGGGAATGCTGTTGGTGCAGACGCCGCCGACGATGAAGCCGTTGGTGGCGCCGATCGAGTAGTTCGGCGCCAGCTGCTGGAAGTCCGGACGGACGATCGACTTGGCCGTCGCGAAGCGGATGAACATGTCCGGGCTGAGCTTCAGACGCACGTTCAGACTGGGCAGGAGGCTCACATAGTCGCGGCCGCCCTTGATGGGGCTGGAGGCCCCGTTTCCGAACGCCTGGTCGGCGGCGGGGATATCGGAGCTGGTGCTGCCGTTGTTGACCGGGAAGGTCTGGGTGCCCTGGCCCTGAGTCTCGGTCTTGACCACGCGCAGGCCGATATTGCCGTCGATCTCGCGCTGGTCGCCCCAAAGCGAAACGTCGTGGCCGAACCGCAGCAGGCCGTAGGCCGCCAGGGTCTCTTCCTTCTGGTGGTTGATGCTGCCCCTGCCGCCGGCGGGGGTCTGCTCGTCGAAGACGCCATTGAAGGCGCGCCAGCCGCCGCCGTTGGCCTGCGCGATCCGTTGCAACAACTGCGAGGTGTCGCCGTAATTGTTCACGAAGGCCGCGCTCGGCATCACGAACGCCGCGGGGATCTTGGCCTTGCCGCGGAAGTAGTTGTCGAACGCGAAGACTCCGTAATAGCCCTGGTAGCCGTCCAGCGTGGAGATCGGACCGGTCGCCGACCAGCTCGGCGCCACCGTGTCCCAGCGATAGGTGGTTTCGCGGGTGGTGGCTTGGCGGAAGGTGTGGCGGACGCCGAAGCGGAACGACTTCAGCCAGCTGCCCTCGTCGAAGCTGTACTCGCCGTCGAAGCGCTCGGCCCACTCGGCGGCGTCGTTGCGGTCATGGTGATCCATCGCCGCTTGCAGGTAGTAGTTGGCGGGATCGGCCAGGAAGGCGGCGTCGTTGTTGGCCGTGATCTGGGGCAGGTCCCCGGTCAGATCCAGAGTGGCGGGCTTGGTCGCGCCGTTCAGCGAGTTGAACGCGGTGTTATCGACCGTTTTGGTCTTGGCGTAGATGTACTGGACGTCGGCGGTGAACGCCCACTTGTCGTTGGGATTGTACTTCAGGTTCAGCGAGTAGTCCGAGGTCACCGAGCTGCGGTCGGCGAAGCGGGTGTCGATCAGCGACGAGCCGAGTTCCGTACCGTTGGGCGCATTGGCCATCGTGCCTTTGAGGAAGTGGCCGGTATCGTCGTAGGTGAAGCTGGTCCCGGCAGCCGGACCGTTGCCCGATCCGGGGTTGAAGCCGTTGGCGCGCTCCGTCGAAGCCTGCGAGGCGGACGAGCGCAGGAAGTGCAAGGTGGCTTCCCACTGCTCGTTCGGGCGCCATTGCAGGGCGGCGTCGATGCCCTTGCGCTCGCGCTCGAAGTCCAGGGTGCGATAGCCGTAGCCGCCGGGGACGTACACCGTCTTGCCGGGAACCAGGTCGGTGCGGACGTTGTAGGGATCGACCGACATGGTGTCGGTTCGGCTGGAGAGCTTGGAGTCGGACAGGTCGATCAGGAAACCAAGCTCGCCGATGTTGGTCTCCCAGCGGTTGCTGTAGAGAATCGAACCGCTGGGCTCCCACTTCCGCGACAGGTCGCCCCAGCTAGAGTCGAGCGAATAGGCCAGGACGCTCTTCTTGGCGTCGAACGGCATGCGCGTGCGCAGGTTTACGGTGCCGCCCACGCCGCCTTCGATGATGTCGGCCGACGGGTTCTTGTAGACGTCGACGCCGGCCATCAGCTCAGGCGGCACGTCTTCGAAGCTCAGCGTGCGGCCGGCCTTGGCCGAGAAGCTGTCGCGGCCGTTCAGTTCGCCGCGCACCCAGCTGAGGCCGCGAACCTGCACGCCGCTGCCTTCGACCGAGATGCGGTCGGCGTCGCGGGGATCGGTGGTGCGGCCGATGGTGACGCCCGAGATGCGCTGCAGCGCCTCGGTGACGCTGCGGTCAGGCAGGGCCCCGATGTCGGTCGAAGTGATCGAATCGACCATCTGCTCGGCGTTCTGCTTCAGCTTCTGCGCCGACTGGATGGCGGCCCGCTGGCCGGTGACGACGATTTCTTCGACCGTATCGGTGGCCGGGGCCGGGGCCGCTTGCGCCAGGGCGACGGCCGGCGCGGCGAGGCAGAGCACGAGCGCCGATGCGCCCATCATCATGACGGTACGAGACTTGCGAGGCTGCATTTCGGTTTCCTTCCCCCAGGTGAGATCCGTCCCAGCGCTCTCAGGGCGCCAGTGACGTGCGCCGCACGGGTAGCGGTCACACGATCTGGCAGGACCCTTAGTCATATAATTGGGACTTACAAGACAAAATTGATAGCGCTATCAATTAGCGTCGGAATCGCGACTTTTACGCCGCACTTCCCCACAACTCCCCGTGAATCCACGATGTTTGCAACCATCGTTATTATACTATAAATCGACCCCATCGGACGCGAGTAGCCGCGTCCGTGACGTCAGGAAAGAACATGGGTCAGGGAGACGGGGGCGGCAGGTTCCGCAGCGGTCACAGCTACGGGAAGCTGGATCGGGACGGCTTCATCCATCGCAGCTGGATGAAGAGCCAGGGCTTGCCGGACGACGTGTTCGACGGGCGGCCGGTGATCGGCATCTGCAATACCTGGTCGGAAATCACGCCCTGCAACGCGGGGCTGCGCGACCTCGCCGAGCATGTGAAGCGCGGCGTCTGGGAAGCCGGCGGCCTGCCGCTGGAATTCCCGGCTATCTCGCTGGGCGAGACCCAGATGCGGCCGACCGCCATGCTGTTCCGCAACCTGCTGGCCATGGACGTCGAGGAATCCATTCGCGGCAATCCGATCGACGGGGTCGTGCTGCTGGGCGGCTGCGACAAGACCACGCCGGGCCAGATGATGGGCGCGGCCAGCGTCGACCTGCCGACCATCGTCGTCTCCTCCGGCCCCATGCTGAACGGCAAGTTCCGCGGCAGGGACATCGGCTCGGGTACGGACGTCTGGAAGTTCTCCGAAGCCGTGCGGGCCGGCGAAATGACCCTGCCGGAATTCATGTCGGCCGAGAGCGGCATGAGCCGCTCACCCGGCACCTGCATGACCATGGGCACCGCCTCGACCATGGCCGCCATCGTCGAGGCCATGGGCATGAGCCTGCCCTACAACGCCTCGATCCCGGCCGTGGACGCGCGCCGCGCCGCCATGGCCCATCACACCGGCCGCACCATCGTGAAGATGGTCCATGACGGCCTGACCATGTCGCAAGTGGCCACCCGCGCCGCCTTCGAGAACGCCCTGCGTGTGCACGCCGCGATCGGCGGCTCGACCAACGCCGTGGTCCACCTGCTGGCCCTGGCCGGCCGCCTGGGCGTAGAGCTCAGCCTCGAGGACTTCGACAACCTGTCGCGCGACGTGCCGCTGCTGGTCGACCTGCAGCCCTCCGGCCGCTTCCTGATGGAGGACCTGCACTACGCCGGCGGCCTGCCGGCGGTGATGAAGCAGATGGCCCCCTTCCTGAACCCTCAGGCCCTGACCGTCTCGGGCGCGCCGATCGGCGAGCAGTACGAGAAGGCCGAAGTGTTCAACGCCGAGGTCATCCGCGGCGTCGAAGCGCCCGTGAAGCCCGACAGCGGCATTTGGGTGCTGCGCGGCAACCTCGCCCCCGGCGGAGCGGTGATGAAGCCCAGCGCCGCCAGCCCCGAGCTCTTGAGCCACAAGGGCAAGGCCGTGGTCTTCGAGACCATCGAGGACTTCAAGGCTCGCATCGACTCGCCCGAGCTGGACGTCGACGAGACTTCGATCCTGGTGCTCAAGGGCTGCGGCCCCAAGGGCTATCCGGGCATGCCGGAAGTGGGCAACATGCCGCTTCCGACCAAGCTGCTGGAGAAGGGCGTCAAGGACATGGTCCGCATCAGCGACGCCCGGATGAGCGGCACGGCCTTCGGGACCGTGATCCTGCACGTCTCGCCCGAGTCCGACGCCGGCGGCGCGCTGGCCGTGGTGCGCAGTGGCGACGAGATCGAACTGAACGGTCCAGCCCGCTCGCTGAACCTGCTGATCTCCGACGAGGAGCTGTCCGGCCGCCTGGCCGAGTGGCAGGTCAACCCGCCCGCGCCCAAGGCGACGCGTGGCTACGCCAAGCTGTACATCGACCACGTGCTGGGCGCCGACAAGGGCGCGGACCTGGACTTCCTGGTCGGCGCCAGCGGCTCGGTCGTCACGCGCGAGTCGCACTAGATGAATCCGATGGACAGTTCGGTCACGATCTTCGGCGACTGGGGCACCTCGCGCCTGCGGCTCTATCTGCGCCAAGGCAAGAGCGTACTGGACCGCCGCGACGGACCGGGCATCGGGGCACTGAACGGCGCCTCGCCGCGCGAGGCGTTCCTGGACCTGGTCGGCGACTGGCGCGAGGCCGGTCCGTCCCTGGCCCTGCTGTGCGGCATGGTCGGTTCGCGCAACGGCTGGCAGGAAGCCGCCTACGCCCCCTGCCCCGCCGGCGCCGCCGACATCCGCGAGCGCCTGCTGCATCTCGACGCCGACGGCCTGCCGGTCGCCATCGTGCCGGGCCTCTCCTGCCGCAACGCCCTGGGCGGTCCAGACGTGATGCGCGGCGAGGAGACCCAGATCCTGGGCGCCCTCGAACTGGATCCCGCCCTCAAGCGCGGCCGCCACCTGCTGGCCCTGCCCGGCACCCACACCAAGTGGGTCGCGGTCGAGGACGGCCGGATCACCGACTTCGTCACCGCCCCGGTCGGCGAGCTTTACGCCTTGCTGCGCGAGCACTCGATCCTGGCCAAGGCAGCGCCCGGCGACGATCCGGAGTCCGCCGAGGGCTTCGCCCAGGGCGTGGCCCGCGTCCGAGAGCAGGGCGCCGCGCGCCTGCCGCACCTGATCTTCGAGACCCGCAGCCGCCAGCTGATCGACGGCCTGCCCAAGGCCGACGCCATGGGCTTCCTGTCGGGCCTGCTGCTGGCCGCCGACGTCGCCGCCACCGCCGACTGGTTCGGCGCGCTGGGCCAGGTGTCGCTGATCGGCGCCCCGGCCCTGAGCGCCCTCTACGCCCAGGCCATCACCGCCTTCGGCGGGGCCAGCGCGGCCGTCGACGGCGACTCCGCCGTCCTGGCCGGTCTCTCGGTCCTGTCGCCGAACACCAGTGGAGTACACGTCGTTGCCTAGTTCCAAGACCCCGCCGATCGTTGCCATCCTGCGGGGCGTGAAGCCCGACGAGATCCTCGACATCGCCGCGGCTCTGGTCGAGGCCGGGATCGAAGCCATCGAAGTGCCGATGAACTCGCCCGAGCCGCTGGTCAGCATCGGCAAGCTGTGCGCCACCTTCGGAAACCATGCCCTGTGCGGGGCGGGCACGGTGCTGTCGCCGGAGGTCGTGGACCAGGTGGCCGGCGTCGGCGGCAAGCTGATCGTCACGCCCAACACCGACGTCGACGTCATCAGCCACGCCGTCAAGCTGGGCCTCACCGTCATGCCCGGCTTCGCCACGCCCAGCGAGGCCTTCGCGGCCGTCAAGGCCGGCGCCCGTTCGCTGAAGCTGTTCCCGGCCGGCACGTTCGGCCCAGGCCACATCAAGGCCGTGCGCGACGTGCTGCCCAAGGACGTCAGCGTCTACGCCGTCGGCGGCGTGGGCGCGGCCAACCTCAAGCCCTGGCTGGACGTCGGCGTGGCCGGCATCGGCGTAGGCGGCGAGCTCTATCGTCCGGGCTACACGGCGCAAGAGGTCGCCCAACGGGCCAAGGCTCTCGTCGCGGCCTGGAACGAACAGACCGCCCAATAGCGTCGGAACAGTAAGCGTCAGAACAAGAACACGTCGGCCCTAAAGGGGGGACCCCAGTGAGAACCATCGATTTCGTCATCCTGGCGATCTACGCCGTCGCCATCTTCGGCCTGGCCCAGTGGGTCTCCCGCGACAAGGGCGGCCACCAGAAGGACTCCACCGACTACTTCCTGGCCGGCAAGGCCCTGCCCTGGTGGGCGATCGGCGCCTCGCTGATCGCCGCCAACATCTCGGCCGAACAGATCATCGGCATGAGCGGCTCGGGCTACGCCCTGGGCCTGGCCATCGCCTCCTATGAATGGATGGCGGCCCTGACCCTGCTGATCGTCGGCAAGTTCTTCCTGCCGATCTTCCTGAAGAACAATATCTCGACCATGCCGCAGTTCCTGGAGCAGCGGTACGGTCCCAGCGTGCGCAACCTGATGGCCTGGTTCTGGCTGGGCCTCTACGTGTTCGTGAACCTGACCTCGATCCTGTGGCTGGGCTCGATCGCCGTGCACACGGTGACCGGCGTCGACCAGATGACCGCCCTGATCCTCATCGGCGTCTTCGCCCTGGCCTATCAGATGTGGGGCGGCTTGAAGGCCGTGGCCCTGACCGACATCGTCCAGGTGGCCCTGCTGATCACCGGCGGCCTGATCATCGTCTTCCTGTCGCTGACCAAGATCGGCCACGGCGACCTGGCGGCCGGCTTCAATCATCTGACCACCCAGTTCCCCGAGAAGTTCGACATGATCCTCTCGAAGGACAACCCGCACTACAAGGACCTGCCGGGCCTCAGCGTCCTGTTCGGCGGCCTGTGGGTCATGAACGTCAGCTACTGGGGCTTCAACCAGTACATCATCCAGCGCGCCCTCGGCGCCAAGGACATCGCCGAGGCCCAGAAGGGCATCGCGCTGGCCGCCTATCTGAAGCTGCTGATGCCGGTGATCGTGGTGCTGCCGGGCATCGCCGCCCTGGTGCTGGTCCCGGGCCTGGCCAAGCCCGATCAGGCCTATCCGGAGATGATGAAGCTCCTGCCGCCCGGCGTGCTGGGCTTGGTGTTCGCCGCCCTGGTCGCCGCGATCGTCGCGTCGCTGGCCGCCAAGATCAACTCGATCGCCACCATCTTCACCCTGGACGTCTACGCCAAGGTCCGGAAGGACTCGACCGAACGCCACCTGGTCGCCGTGGGCCGCATCACCGCCGTCGTCGCGGTGATCATCGGCATCCTCACCGCCAAGCCGCTGCTGGGCGGCGCCGAGCAGGCCTTCCAGTTCATCCAGGAGTTCACGGGCTTCTTCACACCGGGCATCGTGGTGATCTTCATCCTGGGCCTGTTCTGGAAGCGCGCCTCCACCGCCGGCGCCCTGACCGCCGCCGTCGGCTCGGCCGTGCTGTCGGCCGCCTTCTGGTGGCTGCAAGAGAAGGGAATCTACACCATGCCCTTCATGAACCGGGTCGGCGTGGTGTTCCTGGTGTCCCTGGCCGGGGCGGTCCTGGTCTCGCTGGTCGCGCCCCAGAAGAAGGACGTCAACGTCGTGTCGCTGGAGGGGGTCAGCTACAAGACCACCAGCGGATTCAACATCGCCGGCCTCGGCGTGATCTTGATCCTGATCGCGCTCTACGCCACGTGGTGGTGAGGTCGCGGTCGGTGACCGTGCGCGCCTGAACGGCGAAGCCCCGCCACGCGAGTCGTGGTGGGGCTTCGACTTTGACATGATTGTTCCGGGCGTGGACGAAGCACGCTACACAAGGTCTGACCTGTTTCGACGACGACCGTTTTCGAGAAGTGTTTTGGGGGCGAAAACTTGGTGATCCGTACGCAGCCCGGCCTCAGCTTGACCTATGGACTTGTCGAGTCCCTGGGCCAGGCCATCGTTACAGGCGAATATGCTCAAATCGGCTTCCCCACCGAAGGCGAGCTGTCCAAGAAGTTCGGCGCCAGCCGCACCGTCACGCGCGAGGCGGTCAAGATGCTGACCGCCAAGGGCCTGCTCAGCGCTCGCCCCCGCCACGGCACCGTGGTCGAGCCCGAGACCGAGTGGAACCTGCTAGACCCCGACGTCCTGCGCTGGATGCTGGAGCGCAAGTTCTCGCTGCGTCTGCTGGCCGAGTTCACCGAGATGCGGCTGGGCATCGAGCCCGCTGCCGCCGCGCTGGCCGCCCGCAACGCCGACGAGACTGGGCTGGAGGGCATCCGCAAGGCGCTGAACCGGATGAAGGCCGCCGCCGGTGGCGAGGACGATCCGCTCTCGGCCGACATCGCCTTCCACGTGGCCATCCTCAACGCCACCAAGAACCCGTTCTATCGCGACCTGCACGAGCTGGTGAACACCGCCCTGCGGATCTCGATCCGCTTCACCAACCGCATCAAGGGCCGCACCGCCTCGATCCCGTCGCACGAGGATGTGGCCGACGCGATCATCGCCCGCGACGCCGAGGCCGCGCAGAAGGCCATGCAGATCATCATCGTCGACGTGCTGGAGCTGATCCGCGCCGCCTCGCCCGACACCGAGTCGGTGGAGGCCCGTCGCGACGCCTGATGGGCCGTTGCGCGCCGGCGTTTTCCGCGCGATGCTGACAGCGTTGTCACGCTTAAGCTTCAAGGTCCCTTGAGAGGCCGCCCGAGGAAACGTCATGCTCAAAGCCCTTCAGGCCCTGACGGCCTGCGTCCTGCTGTCGGCCATGGTCGCGACGCCCGCCGTCGCGCGCGAGATTTCGCCTCAGGACCAGGTCAAGGCGATGACCCGCGGGATCAACGTCCTGGGCTACGACCCGATCTGGAAGGATCCGGCCCAGGCCCGCTTCCAGATGCGCCACTTCCAGGTCATCAAGGACGGCGGTTTCGATGCGGTGCGGATCAACCTCCACGCCTTCTCGCACATGGACGCCGACAACCGGCTTGACCCGGCCTGGCTGGCCACCCTCGACAGGGTGGTGAAGTCCGCCCTGGACCAGAAACTGACCGTCATCCTGGACGAACACAATTTCGGCGACTGCGGCGACGACCCGGCCGCCTGCAAGCCCAAGCTGATCGCCTTCTGGAAGCAGGTCGGCGAACGCTACAAGGACGCGCCCGACGGCGTGGTGTTCGAGCTGCTGAACGAGCCGAACAAGGGCCTGACCGACGACCTGTGGAACAGCTGGATCGCCGAACTGCTGCCGGTGGTCCGCGCCACCAACCCGACCCGCAACGTGATCGTCGGCCCGGCCTTCTGGAACAACATCGACCACCTCAAGCAGCTGAAGCTTCCGGTCGAGGACCGCCACCTGATCGCAACGGTCCACTACTACCTCCCCATGGAATTCACCCACCAGGGCGCGCCGTGGAATCCCGCCACGCCGAAGACAGGCGTCACCTGGGGCACGGACGCCGAACGCCAACGGATGGAGACCGACTTCGACGGCGTCCAGGCCTGGGCCAAGGCCAACGACCGGCCGATGCTGCTGGGCGAGTTCGGGGCCTACGACAAGGGCGACATGGCCTCGCGCGCCGCCTACACGGCCGCCGCCGCCCGCGAGGCCGAGGCGCGCGGCTGGGCCTGGTCCTACTGGCAGTTCGACAGCGACTTCATCGCCTACGACATCAAGGCCGACGCCTGGGTGGCGCCGATCCACGACGCGCTGGTTCCGAAATAACCAAGAACATTGTCATCCGAGAAAGCGACCGGCGCGACAACGGTCGCGGCGGATGACAAGCACGCCGTTTCGCGCCATCCATCCCGCTCCCGCATCCTCTCCCCCAGGACTCGTCCCGTGCAGAAGCCCTACGTCGCCGCCGACACCCGTTACGACGCCATGCCCTATCGCCGCACCGGCCGCAGCGGGTTGGACCTGCCGGCGATCTCGCTGGGGCTGTGGCAGAACTTCGGGGGCGCCGATGTGTTCGAGACCGGCCGCGCCATCCTGCGCCGCGCCTTCGACCTGGGCGTCACCCACTTCGACCTGGCCAACAACTACGGCCCGCCCTACGGCTCGGCCGAGGAGAACTTCGGCAAGGTGATGGCGACCGACTTCGCCGCCCACCGCGACGAACTGGTGATCTCGACCAAGGCCGGGTGGGACATGTGGCCGGGCCCGTACGGCGGGATCGGCGGCTCGCGCAAGTACCTGATCGCCAGCTGCGACCAGAGCCTCAAGCGCATGGGCCTGGACTATGTCGACATCTTCTACTCGCACCGGGTCGATCCCACGACGCCGCTGGAGGAGACCATGGGCGCCCTGGCCCACCTGCACCGGCAGGGCAAGGCGCTGTACGTGGGGATCTCGTCCTACTCGCCCGAGCTGACCCGCCAAGCCCACGCGATCCTGAAGAGCGAGGGCGTGCCGCTGCTGATCCACCAGCCGTCCTATTCGATGCTGAACCGCTGGATCGAGGACAGCCTGCTGGACACTCTCGAGGATCTGGGCGTGGGCTGCATCGCCTTCTCGCCCCTGGCCCAGGGCATGCTGACCAACAAGTATCTGGGCGGGGTGCCGACCGACTCGCGCGCCGCCCGCGACGGTTCGCTCGGCGGCCACATGCTGAGCGCCGACAATATCGCCCGCATCCAGGCCCTGAACGAGATCGCCAAGGCTCGCGGCCAGAGCCTGGCCCAGATGGCCCTGGCCTGGGTGCTGCGCGATCCGCGCGTCACCTCCGCCCTGATCGGCGCCCGCACGGTGGCCCAGCTGGAGGACTCGCTGGCGGCGCTGAACACCTTGGGCTTCACGCCCGAGGAGCTGACGGAAATCGACCGCCACGCCACCGAAGGCGCCATCGATCTGTGGAAGATTTCGTCTAACCTCGAGGCGGCGGATCTGCCCAGAGGGTGAGCGCGCCTTGCGGTAGAGTCGTTTCGGAATACAATCGATCCATGAACTCGGGGGCCGACGGTTTGGACCGGACAGCAAGCGGCATGGAGCGACTGACGCCGCGCGAGCGTGATTGCCTGCGCCTCGTGGACGAGCATCTCAGCTCCAAGGAGATCGCCCGGCGTCTCGGCCTGTCCAAGCACACCGTCGACTGGCACCTGGACAAGGCGCGCCGCCGGCTGGGCGCCGCCGACCGCTACGAGGCCGCCCGCCTGGTCTCGCCCCGAAACCAGGCCGCCGTATCAGGGGGCTCCCCCCCTCCGATCGGATCAGGGTCCGACGCGGCGAGGCTATCCCCGCCGCCCGCCCCTGCTCATCCTTCCTCCAGGTCTTTCGACCCCGTCGAGACCCCTCGGATCGAGGAAGGAACAGCACGTGCCGCCACTCACGGACTCCCAGAAGAACGCGATCGATCAGGCCCTCAGCCTGCGCCGCGACGCCCTGAACTTCCAAAAGGCCTGGCCGACCCTGAACTCGCAGGACGACCTGGCGCCGGCCTTCACTTGGACCCAGCTGGAACGCCAGCTCGCCAGCCTGGCGGCAACCGCCCAGAGCGCGCTGATGGCCTCGGACCTGGTCAGCGCGACCCGCAAGCAGGCCAATTTCAAGCCGCCGGAAATGGTGCTGAGGGAGATCCTCTGCGTGGCCGGCGCCCTGATGGACGAGAGCTTCGGCCGTTCGGAAATTGGGGAGGCCCCAATGACCTGACCATCGGCCAACGGCTGGCCCTGATCGCCGCCATGATGCTCGCGACCACCTTCGCGTTCGGATCCCTGCTGGCCGGCCTGCACGCCCTGCGGGGCCTGTTCTAGACCGCCTCTCCCGAGCGCTCTCCCACCTTCACCTCGGACAACGCGCCGTGTCCTCTCCACACAAAAAGGGGGGTGGCGCGAGGAGAACCGTCATGCTCAAGGAACGCCGTCAGGCCGCCGAAGCCGTGGCCGAAGCCCTGTTCGCCGCCGAAAAGGCGATCGACGCGGCCATCGCCAGCACCGCCGCCCTGACCACCCTGATGCCGGCCTCGCGGGAGGCGGCCAACCTGTCGGTCATGGTGGGCCAGGACGCCCTGATCAGCGCGATCGAAACCATGCGCGCCCTTGGCGTGGCCCGTCAGAACATCCTCGAAACCCACCAGGGCCTCAGCAAGGCCCAGCACGACATCGGCCTGTCGGCCGTTTCCTTCGGCGGCGGCGGCGTCAAGCCGGCGCCGAGCCTGATCGGCAGCCTCCGGGCGGTGCCGAGCGCGCGCGAAGTCGCCTGAACCTCCCCCCTCAGGCCTCGCGCCGCGGGCCCGATCATGCACCCCCACATGTGATCGGGCCCGCGAAACGGCGGATCGGCTTCGGCGTCGGATCGAGCTAGTCTGGGCGCTCGACCCCGCCGGAACCTCGCCGCGGAAACCGCTAAAAAGCACGCCTCAAGAACCGCCCAGATGTACTTCCAGACCCCCGATCAGCTGTTCAGCCTCGCCGTGCTGCTGGCCTGTTGCGGCTTGGCCGTCTGGCGCGGCCGATGGGTCGAGCGGGTCGCCGCCGCGGCGATGACCGCCGCCTGGTTCGCCAGCCCCCTGGTCCAGGATCACGCCCAGACCCTCGGCGTCCAGAGCGGCGTGCTGGCGGTTGATGTCGTGCTGCTGCTGGTCCTGCTGTACCTGGCCCTCACCGCCGACCGCTGGTGGACCATGGCCGCCGCCGCGTTTCAGGGCGTCGCCGCCCTGGTTCATCTGGCCGCCGCGGTCGACAAGCAGATCATCCCCCGCGCCTACTATGTGGCCGGCAGCCTGCTCAGCTATCTGGTCATGGGCGCCTTGCTGGTGGGCGCCTGGAACGCCGGACGCCGAGAAAGACCCGGCCCGGACGGCTTGGCCTGACCTCACAGCGCCGCCTTACCATCATTTAATCCGGTGAACGCCGTTTCTCGGTTAGAAGGCGTCTGCTGTTCATTCATCGGAGCTGAGGTGGTCGTGCGTCAACGGATCAACAAACGCGGCCTGGGTACGACTGCGTTGCCCCTGGTGCTCATCATAGGGGCCCTGGGTCTGTCCGCCTGCGACCACGGCGACAAGGCCGGGGCCAAGACCAAGACGCCGGCGACCAAGCCCTCGCAGAACGCCAGCCAGACGGTCGGCGTCGCCGCCGTGACCATCCAGTCGCTGCCCCGGATCATCAACGCCTCCGGCACCGTCACCGCGTGGGAAGAGGTGCCCGTCGGCGCCGAGACCGGCGGCCTGACGGCCGTGGCGGTCAATGTCGAGGAAGGCCAGATGGTCCGCCAGGGCCAGGTGCTGGTCCAGCTGAACGACAGCGTCCTGCGCGCCCAGCTGCGCCAGCAGCAGGCGGCCGTCGTCAGCGCCAAGGCCACCCTGGCCCAGGCCGACGCCGCCCTGCGCCGCGCCCGCGACCTGCAGCAGAAGGGCTATCTGTCCCAGGCCTCGCTGGAGACCACCACGGCGCAGCAGGCGACCGCCGCCGCCCAGGTCGCCTCGGCCCAGGCCGCCGAGGGCGAGACCACCGCCCGTCTGGCTCAGGCCTCGATCCGCGCGCCCGTCTCCGGTCTGATCAGCAAGCGCTCGGTCACCAAGGGCCAGATCGTCTCGATGGGCAGCGAGCTGTTCCGCATCGTCCGCGACGGCCGGCTGGAGCTGAACGCCGAGATTCCCGAGACCGACCTGGCCCTGGTCCGCGCCGGCATGCCGGCCCAGATCACCTCTGAACAGGTCGGGACGGTCAGCGGCTCGGTGCGCCTGGTCAATTCCGAAGTCGATCCGGTCAGCCGCCTGGGCGTGGCCCGCGTGGCCTTGTCGGCGATGGGCGGTTTCCGCCCCGGCATGTTCGCCCGCGCCCAGATCAACGCCAGCGCCCAGCCCGCCGCGACCGTGCCGACCGAGGCCCTGCTGTATCGCGAGAACAACGCGGGCGTGTTCGTGGTCGACGCCCAGAACCGCGCCCACTTCCGCCCCGTCCAGATCGTGGCCCGCACCGCCAACAGCACGGCCGCCACCGGCCTGGCCGAGGGCGAGCGCGTCGTGGTCAAGGGCGCCGGCTTCCTGGGCGAAGGCGACGCCGTTCGCGTCGCCGGTTCGGCCAAGCGCTAGGGACGGCCATGAACAACATCTCGCGCTGGGCGATCAAGAACCCGATCCCCGTCATCCTGCTGTTCCTGCTGCTGACCCTGTTCGGGGTCGTCGGCTTCAAGAACATGCGGATCAACAACAACCCGGACGTGGACCTGCCGTTCGTTGTGGTCACCGCGGTGCGCCCCGGCGCCGCCCCCAGCGAACTGGAGACCCAGGTCACGCGCCTGATCGAAGACCAGATCGCCGGCCTGGGCAGCGTGCGCCACATCAATTCGACCGTGGTCGACGGCGCCTCGACCACCTTCATCGAGTTCGAACTGGGCGTGGACCACGAGCGCGTCACCAACGACGTGCGCAACGCCATGTCCAACCTGCGCTCGGCCCTGCCGCAGGACATGCAGGAGCCGATCGTCACCCGCATCGACGTGTCGGGGGGCTCGCTGATCACCTACGTCGTGCGAGGGCCGACCAAGACGCCCGAGCAGCTGAGCTGGTTCGTCGACAACGACGTCGCGCGCGCCTTGCTGGCCATCAAGGGCGTGGGCAAGGTCAATCGCAGCGGCGGGGTCAGCCGCGAGATCCAGGTCGCCCTGGATCCCGACCGCCTGGCGGCCCGCGGCGTCACCGCCGCCCAGGTCAGCCAGGCCCTGGTGGGCGTCAACGCCGACCTGCCCGGCGGCCGCGTCACCCTCGGCGGCTCGGAACGCGCCATCCGCACCCTGGGCGCCGCCGACAGCCTGGAGAAGTTGCGCGAGACGCGAGTCCCGCTCTCCACGGGCGGCACGGTGCGCTTGGGCGATCTGGGCACGGTCGAGGACCACTGGGACGAGCCGCGCACCCGCGCCCGCTTCAACGACCAGGAGGTCGTGACCTTCGGCATGGTCCGTTCGCGCGGCGCCAGCGAGGTGCAGACCGCCGAAAAGGTCCGCAAGGCCATCGCCACCCTGCAGAAGGCTCACCCGGACATCCAGATCGAGGAGATCACCTCGAACGTCCGCTACATCGAGCACAGCTACGTGGCCTCGATGGAAGCGCTGGTCGTGGGCGCGGTGCTGGCCGTGCTGGTGGTGCTGCTGTTCCTGCGCGACATGCGCGCCACCCTGCTGGCGGCCATCGCCATCCCATTGTCGCTGCTGCCGACCTTCGCGGTGCTGTACCCGATGGGCGAGTCGCTGAACGGCATCACCTTGCTGGCGCTGTCGCTGACCGTGGGCATCCTGGTCGACGACGCCATCGTCGAAATCGAGAACATCGTCCGCCACATGCGCGGCGGGAAATCGCCCTATGACGCGGCGATCGAGGCCGCCGACGAGATCGGCCTGGCCGTGGTCGCCACCACCTTCACCATCGTGGCGGTGTTCGCGCCGGTGGGCTTCATGCCCGGCATCATCGGCCAGTTCTTTAAAGCCTTCGCCCTGGCCGCCTGCGTCTCGGTGCTGTTCTCGCTGGTGGTGGCGCGGATGCTGACCCCTCTGATGGGCGCCTATCTGCTCAAGGCCCACCACAAGCCGGACAAGGACCCGCCGTGGATGGGGCCCTATCTGAAAAGCCTGAACTGGGCGCTGAACCATAAGTGGGTCGTCCTGCTGATGGGCATCCCGGTGTTCGTCCTGTCGATCTTCCTGGCCACCAAGCTGCCGCTGGAGTTCCAGCCGCAGATGGACCAGGGCCGCGCGCCGTTCTCGATCGAACTGCCGCCCGGCTCGACCCTGGACGAGACCGACGCGGTGGCCCAGCGGGTCACGCGCGAACTGCTGGCGCGGCCCGAGGTCGTGGGCGTCTATGCCGACACCGGCGGCGACGGCGGCGTCAACAAGGCCAGCATCACCGCCAACCTGATCGACAAGCACAAGCGCATCAGCCAGAAGGACTTCAGCCGGCAGATGGTCGACCAGTTCGCCGCCATCCCCGGCGCGCGGATCGGCGCGGGCTCCAACAACAACGGCCCCAGCTCCGGCGGCGTCTATTCGCTCAGCCTGATCAGCGATAACGGCCCGGTGCTGGAAGCCGCGGCCCGTCGCGTCGAGGCCGAGATGCGCGGCGTGCCGGGCCTAGCCCACGTGGTCAACACCGCCTCGATCGCCCGTCCCGAGATCGTGGTCACGCCCAAACCCGATCAGGCCGCCCGGGCCGGCGTCTCGGCCGGCGCGATCTCGCAGGCCGTGCGCGTCGCCACGATCGGCGACATCGACCAGTCGCTGCCCAAGTACAATCTCGGGGACCGTCAGGTGCCGATCCGCCTGCGCCTGTCGCAGAACGCGCGTGAGGACCAGGCGGTGCTGGAGACCCTGAAGGTGCCGACCGCCAGCGGGACCGCCGTGCCGCTGAACGCCGTCGCCGACATCCGCTACGGCGCGGGCCCCTCGCAGATCGACCGTCAGGACCGCTCGCGGATCGCCACGATCACGGCCGAGCTGAACGGCATCGTCGTGGGCGAAGCGGCCAAGCGGGTGCACGCCCTGCCCTCGGTCAAGAACCTGCCGACCGGCGTCGGCGAGGCCCCGGCCGGCGACGTCGAGTTCATCCAGGAGATGGTCGCCGGCTTCGTCGCCGCCCTCGTGACCGGCATCCTCCTGATGTACGTCGTGCTGGTGCTGCTGTTCCGCAGCTTCGCCCACCCGGTGACCATCATGGCCGCCCTGCCCCTGGCCATCGGCGGCGCCTTCGCGCTGCTGCTGCTGGTCCATTCCAGCTTCTCGCTGTCGACCCTGATCGGCATCCTGATGCTGATGGGCATCGCGGCGAAGAACTCGATCCTGCTGGTCGAGTACGCGATCATGGCGATCAAGGGCGGCATGACCCGTCGCGAGGCCCTGCTGGACGCCGCCCACAAACGGGCCCGGCCGATCATCATGACCACCGTCGCCATGGGCGCGGGCATGCTGCCGGTCGCCGTCGGCTTCGGCGCCGATGTCGAGTTCCGGGCCCCGATGGCGATCGCGGTCATCGGCGGTCTGATCACCTCGACCTTCCTGTCCCTGCTCTACATCCCGGTGGTGTTCATCTTCATGGACAAGATCAAGAACTGGTCCAGCCGGGTGACCGGACATCTGTTCCGGCACCAGAAGCGGGCTCCGGACCATGCGGCCCACGGTCATGGCCATCACCCCGAGCCGGTCGTCACCAGCGGCCGGGAGCTTTAACCCTCATCTTCGCCTCTGAAGGCCAAGCCAAACCCCTCGCCCTGGCGGCGAGGGGTTTATTTTTGGCCTGTACCCGCTCTCCACATCGTGGTCTCGATCATCCGATCGGCGCGACTCGCCGGTTCGGGACCAAGCGATGAACTCCGACCTCGAAACCGACACGGCCGCCGCCCACGCGCTCTTCCAGTCGCTCGAGGGCATGGAGGGCCTCAGCCACGCGCCCTCGGCCGCGACCAAGGTCAGGACCGACTTCCCCGGCCAGGCGGCGCTGATCAAACTCTATCCCGGCGTGCTGGTGGCGGTGACCATCGCCCTCGCCTCGCAATGGCTGGCCCAGCACTATGGCGCGCCGGTGATGCTGTTCGCCCTGCTGTTCGGCATGACCTTCCACTTCCTGCACCAGGAAGGCCGCTGCATCGCGGGCATCGAGTTCTCGTCCAAAGCCGTGCTGCGCTTCGGCGTCGCCCTGCTGGGCGCGCGGATCACCGCCAGCCAGATCCTAGGCCTGGGCCTGACGCCGATCGTCATGGTCATCCTGGGTATCGGCTCGACCATCGGCCTGGGCGCGTTCGTCGCCAAGCGTATGGGCCTGCGGTCCAGCTTCGGCGTGCTGTCGGGCGGCGCGGTCGGCATCTGCGGCGCCTCGGCGGCCCTGGCCATCGCCTCGGTCCTGCCGCGCGGCAAGGACGCCGAGCGCGACACCATCCTGGCGGTGGTCACGGTCACGGCCCTGTCGACCATCGCCATGATCACCTATCCGCTGCTGACGGCCGCGCTGCACCTTGACCACACCAAGGCGGGGATCTTCCTGGGCGGCACGATCCACGACGTCGCCCAGGTGGTCGGCGCCGGCTACATGATCTCGCCCCACACGGGCGACGTGGCGACCTATGTGAAGCTGCTGCGGGTGACCATGCTGCTGCCGGTGGTCTTCACCATCGCCTTCGTGGTGGCGCGGATGGGTCCCGGCGCGAGCGGCGGCGCCAAGCCGACCGTGCCGCTGTTCCTGCTAGGCTTCGCGGCCCTGGTGGTGATCAACAGCCTGGGCTGGCTGGCCAAGCCCGTCACCGACGCGGCCAACGAGGTCTCGCGCTGGTGCCTGGTCACGGCCATCTCGGGCCTGGGCATGAAGACCTCGTTCAAGAACCTGATCACGGCCGGCTGGCGGCCCGTGGCCTTGATGGTGCTCGAGACGGTGTGGATCGCCGGCGTGGTGCTGGTGGCGGTGGAGTTCTTCACCTAGCCGCGGTCTGGGTCGGCATGGCCCGCAGCGCCTGGGCGACCAGCGGCGCCAGCCTTTCGCCGATCACCCGCGCGCCGGCCGCGTTGGGATGGATGCCGTCGCCCTGCATCAGCTGCCGCGAGCCGCCCACCCCGGCCAGGATGTTGGGATAGAGCGGCGCGCCGAACTCCCGCGCCAGGGCCGGATAGACCGCGTTGAACTCGCGGGCGTAGGCCGGGCCCAGCAGGGTCGGGGCGCCGACCCCGACCAGCACCGTCGAGATGCCCCGGTCGCGCAGGCTCTGGAGGATGGCGCGCAGATTGGCCTTGGTCACCCGGGGCTCGACGCCCTGCAGCAGGTCGTTGCCGCCCAGAGCCACCACGCACAGGGCGGTGTCCGGCGCGACGCTGCGGTTGACCCGCGCCAGGCCGCCGGCGCTGGTGTCGCCCGGCACCCCGGCCGCTCGCACCCGGGCGAAGACGTTCATGCGGGTCAGGGCCGCCTGGAGTTGGGCGGGCATGGCGTCCCGAGCCGGCAAGCCCAGGCCCGCCGTGATCGAGTCGCCCAGCACTGTCACCACCGGCGACTTCGGCGGCACGACGGGCGTCGCGGCGATCTGGCTGACGGCGGCCAGGCCGATCAGCGCCCGGCGGCGGTCGAGGAAACGCGGTGCGTCGAAGCTCATAGGTGCTGTGTAGGCCTCCTGTCGTGCAGACAATGTCCGCGAATTCGGGAGGTTTCATGACCGATGCTTTAGCGCATCCGGCCTCGTGGGTTTGGCTGGCGCGACAGTTTTGGACGGCGGCTTGGACGCGGTCACCGGAGGCGGCGGCGGGGTCGGCGGCGGGGCCAGCAGCGGATCGCCCGGGCGGCCCGAGCCCGCCAGCGGCAGGCTGGAGATCGGCACGCCCGGCAGCATCGGCTCGCCCGTCCACTCCCAGTGCCAGGGCTCGAACACGTAGTTGACGAAGCCGAACCGCGCGGCGTTGGCGACCATCCAGCGATAGAGGTCCGACCGGGTCATGGCCAGGCGATTGGCGTCGGCGCTGGAGTCCGGCCCGAAGCCCGGGGCGGCGGCGATGAACACGTCCATGGCCAGGCCTGTGCGGTGGGCCGAGCAGATGGTGCGCGACACGCCCTGGCAGTTGTTGTCGCGGGCGCAGCGGGCGGCGTCGGCCAGCGGGTCGCGGAAGCCGGAGAAGATGGTCAGGGCGCGCGGATCGCGCATCACCCCGGCCGCCTTGGCCTCGGCGACCATCCGGCGATAGGCGTCCAGCGCGCCGGGCCGCAGCTGGATCGTCTTGCCGCCGTAGCTCTCCTGCGGCGTGGCCGTGCCCAGCAGGCTCACGGCCGGCGCGCCGGGGCAGACGCCCTCGCCATTGACCCGTACGAACGGCCGGGCCTTGTGCCAACGCACCAGCATGGCCTGGAAGGTCTCCGGGTCAAAGGTCCCCGTCGCCTTCAGCCCGTGCCCGCCCTGCCACCGCGCCAGGGCGGCGGCGAAGCGGGGCGAGCCGGCCGCACAAGACGTCTGGATCTCGTGGGCCACACGCGGAAGGTAGATTTCCCAGCCCACCTCCGGACGGCCGAACGGCGCCCAGGCCATGGTCGTCAGCGAGGCGGCGTTGACCGGGGCGGCGCTGGCCGAGGGGCCGCCGGCGTCGCAGTCCTCGGGCGTCCCGCCGGGCGTCGCGCCGAGCACGGGACTGCCAGGCGGGTCGTTGGGCGGCAGATAGGTCGGAGCCTCGTACTTCAGGGGTTCGCGGGCGGCCGAGACCGACGGCGGCGGCATGGCCGGGGCCGGCCGGTGGCTCGGCCACATCACCCACGCCACGAAGGCCGCGACCAGAACGGCCAGCACGCCCAGCACCCAGATCAGCCGACGCAGGATCTTCAAACGGGGCTCCTCGCCCCGCAGGGCCGCAATTGGAACTTCGCCATGGCTCAAGGCTTGAGAGGGGCAAGGCGTTCCCGCTTCCGGAGTTTTGCATGCCCCTGCCCCTGCGTCCCGTCGTCGTTCTGCTCGGCTGCCTGGCGGCCACGACGGCCTGTTCCGATCCCGCTCCGCAACAGCAGAAGCCGGCGGCCGCCAAGCCCGCCGCGCCCGCGCCGCCAAAGCCGCCGGTGGTCGCCGCCGCGCCCGCCCCGGCGCCAGCCGCGCCCTCGCCCCTGGCCCAGGCCGTGAACGCCGCCGCCTTCGATCCCGCCGCCACGACGCCCGAGGCCAAGCAAGCCTACCTTACCCGCGCCCAGGTGCTGCTGGACCGCGCCCACTTCTCGCCCGGCGTGATCGACGGCCAGGACGGCGGCAACCTGAGCCTCGCCATCAGCGCCTTCCAGGAGGCCCACCGCCTGACCGTCGACGGCAAGCTGCGCCCAGCCACCTGGGACGCCCTGGTCGCCGACAGCGCGCCGGCCCTGACCGACTACGTGATCACCGAGCAGGACGTCGCCGGCCCGTTCACGCCGGACATCCCCAAGGACGACTATGAGGCGATGGCCCAGCTGCCGGCCCTCGGCTACGGCACGCCGCTGGAGGCGCTGGCCGAGAAGTTCCATATGGATGAGCCGCTGCTGCAGGCCCTCAATCCGGGCGTCGACTTCAGCAAGGCCGGGACCACGATCATCGTCGCCGCCCTCGGTCCCGACGGCCTGGACGGCAAGGTCACGCGCATCGAGATCGACAACGCCAAGGGCGTGCTCAAGGCCTATGCCGACGGCGACAGGCTGCTGGCGGTCTATCCGGCCACGGTGGGCAGCACCGAGCGCCCGCCGCCCGTCGGTGAATGGGCGGTCAAGACCCTGGCCCCGAACCCGACCTACACCTACGACCCGTCGCGCCTGACCTTCGGCAAGCCCAAGGCCAAGCTGACCATCAAGCCCGGACCGAACAATCCTGTGGGCTCCACCTGGATCGACCTGACCAAGGACACCTACGGCATCCACGGCACGCCCGATCCGAGGCTGGTGAACAAACGGGCGTCGCATGGGTGCGTGCGGCTGGCGAACTGGGACGCGGCGGAGCTGGGGGCGGCGGTGCAGAAGGGGGCGAAGGTGGTGTTCGAGGGTCAGCCAACTAGGTAACCTTCTCCCAGAGGGAGAAGGAGGGGCCCGCCGCGAAGCGGTGGGAGGATGAGGGGTTACACTGCTGGCCGGAGCGCCGGCACGCCGTCCGACACCTTACCCCCTCACCCTCCCAAGCTTCGCTTGGGCCCCTCCCTCTCCCCAAGGGAGAGGGTTCCTAGATCGCCAACCTCAACCCCACCCGCATGATCCTCGGCGCCGCATAGCCCGGCACGCCATCGGCCGTCCGCGACGTCTGGATATCCGCGTTCAGCAGGTTGTCTCCGGCGATATAGGCCGTCACCAGCGGCCTCACCCGCCAGTCCAGCCGCGCGTCCAGGCGCCAGGCCGGGTCGAGCACGCGACTGTTGAGGTCGTCTTCGAAGCGCTTGCCTTCCCAGGTCAGGTCGGCGGCCAGGACGAGATCCTCGCGCAGATCCGCCGACAGGCCCGCCGTGGCGCTCCAGATCGGTGCCTGGGCCGGGCGCTTGCCGGTCAGCTGAGGCGCGGCCGAGCCGCCGTCCACCCGGGCGTCTGTCACCGACAGAGCCGAGGTCAGGGTCACCGCGCCGACCTTGCGCTCCGCCCGGCCTTCCAAGCCGACGGCGTCGATCGAGCCGGCGTTCTGGCGCTGTCGCAGCACGCCGCCGGCCGGGATGAAGCCGCCGATTGGGAAGGTCCCCGGCCCCGCGCCCAGGGTGACATTGATGATCGGGTCGTCGATCCGGTTCCAGAACGCCGTGGCCTCGATCAGCCCCTTGTCGCTCTTGCGCGAGAGCCCGGCCTCGAGCCCCTCAAGCCGCTCGGGCTTGAGGTCTGCGTTGGCCTCCGTGACGTCGTTGCCCACCCGGAACGGACGATAGAGCTCGTTCAGGCTGGCCGGGCGGAAGCCGGTGTAGCCGGCGACCCGCGCCGTCAGGTCGTGGCCCAGCTCGCGGGTCACGCCCAGCCGCCCGCTCACCACCTCACCGTCGCGGTCGGCCGGACGCTGGTCCAGCAGCACCACCCCGGTCTGCAGGTTGCGCTCGACGCGATGGCCGTCGGTGTTTTCCCAGTGGTCCAGCCGCAGGCCGCCGGCCACCAGCCACGGTCCCTGCGTCCACGAGCCGTCGGCATAGGCTCCGACCACCGAGGTCTTGCCGCCGGCCACGCGGCCGCGCGTGTAGGTCCCGCCCGAATAGCTGTAGCGCTCGCGCTCCTCGCCGTCGTTGAGCCGGGCGTCGGCGCCCAGTTCCCATTCCAGCCCGCCGATCTTCTTGCGCACGGCGCCGTTCAGGCCCCAGCCGGTGGCGGGCGTCTTGTCCTGGCTGTTGGCGGGCGTGGTGGACGAGCGGTCGGCGGCAACGGAGACCGAGCTGTTGAACAGGTCGCTCGTCCGCCGCCAGGCCTGCAGCTTCCAACCCAAAGCGTCGCCGCGCGGGGCGCGCACCAGGGTGGCGCTGAACACGTTGCCCGAGGCGTTGGCCCGCGCCCCGGCCAGACCCGCCCCGCGATCCTCCTCGAAGAAGCCGCCGCGCAGCGACAGCAGGCCCAGGCCCGTGGCCATGTCGAGGCGGCCGGAGATGCTCTTGGCCTCCAGGTTGGTCTTGGTGTCGGCCGCGCCGCGCTGGGGCCCGCGCACCGGCACGTAGCCGTCGGACTTGTCGTAGAAGGCCGCGCCGGTGAACTCGAACCGGCCGAAGGTCGAGGTGGCCGACGCCGAGGCGCGCGCGCTGCCCAGCTCGCCCACCGAGACGTCGCCGGCGATGCCCGCGTCGCGCTCCTTCAGGCCGATGACCCCGGTCAGAGCCCCGGCGCCGTAAGGTCCCGCCCCGGCGCCACGCACGATATCGACGCCGCTCAGAGAGTCCGGCGCCAGCTGCGACCAGATCACCCAGCCGCCGAACGGGTCGTTCAGCGGCACGCCGTCCAGGGTGACCAGGGCCCGCCCCGCGCCCGACGGCGCGATGGCCCGCAAGGATATCCCCTGGGTGGTCGGGTTGGCCGACAGGCTGGAGGTGCGGCGGAACAGCGAGACGCCGGGCGTCTGCATCACCGCCTCGTCCACCCGCTGGGTGCGGACCAGCTCGCGCTCGCCGATATGCACCGACGAGAACGCCGCCTCGGCCGCGGCCGGCGGCAGGCGGGCGGCGGTGACGATCACCTGCTCGACATAGGGCGCTTCAGGGGCGGGCGGGGCGTCCAAGGGCATGCTCACTCTCACTCGGCGGCGGCGTGTAACAGCTGCGCCGTCAGCGTGACGAAAGAACGGCGGCGCGGCTGTCGCTCAAAGCCATAGCCCGGTCGCGGTCACGCCGTCTCCCCAGAACCCTTCCGCCGGACGTGTCATCCGCCCGTCGGCCACGCGGCAGCCGCCGGGATGGTCCTGGGCCAGCCACCAGGGCCCGTCGAGGTCGGCGAACGCGCAGGAGCCCGCCAGGTGCAGGGCCGGGGCGATGGCCAGGGACGAGGCGACCATGCAGCCGACCATCAGCGTGAAGCCGTGGTTGCGGGCCTCCTCCAGCATCAGCAGGGCCTCGGAAAGACCGCCGGCCTTGTCGAGCTTGAGGTTCACGGCGCGATAGCGGCCCTTCAGCCCGGCCAGGTCCTCGGCCACGTGCACCGACTCGTCGGCGCAGATCGGATACGGCGGATCGTAGCCCTCCAGCGCCTGGTCCGCGCCGGCCGGCAAGGGTTGCTCGACCAGGGCGATGTTCAGGTCCGACAGGATCGGCTTCAGCCCGTCCAGGATGGCGAAGTCCCAGCCCTCGTTGGGATCGACGATCAGGCGGGCGTGCGGCGCGGCCTTGGCCACGGCCAGCAGTCGGGCGGCGGGATCCTCGGCCGACAGCTTGATCTTGATCAGGGGGGCGGAGGCCACGGCCTGGGCGGCGACGCCCATGGCCTCGGGCGTATCGAGGCTGACGGTGACGGCGGTGACCAGGCGGTCGGGCACGGGCAAGGCTGTCAGGGCCTCGACGCTCAGCCCTTCGCGCTTGGCCCGCAGGTCCCAGAGGGCGCAGTCCAGGGCGTTGCGCGCCGCGCCGGCCGTCAGCGGCGCCAGCGCCTCGTGCGGTTTGGCGCCCTCGCGCAGGGCGCCGGCGGCGGGCTGCAGCTGGGCGATCACGCTGTCGACAGTCTCGTCATAGCGGGCGTAGGGCACGCTCTCGCCTCGGCCGATCAGCCCGTCCTCGACGACCTCGACGACCACCACCTCGGCGGCGGTCTTGACCCCACGCGAGATGCGGAACGGGGCCTTCAGGCGATGGCTGACATGGGCGATCGAGACGGTGCACTGCATGTCCCTGCCATCCCACCCCTAACGGGATTTGGCTAGGGGCGCCGGCGGATCGGGGAGTCGGCGCGGCGCTCGCGCAGCACCTGCATGGCCAGGCGCGGGTCCCAGACGAAAAGCGCCGCCCACACCAGCAGCACGCCTGCGTAGTTGAGGGCGCCGAGCACGCCGCCCGGACGACCCGGACGCGTATAGCGGACCGAGCGGGGCTGGGGCTGGAATAGGCTGGGCATGGCGATGTCGGTCATGTCGTCCTCCGTGGATGAGGAGACCTTCGTCGCCAGATGCGTCAAATACGGACGTATGGATCGAAGCCGTCCGCCACCATATGTCGCTCGCGGGCGTTAGACCCGTGACGAAGGAGCACCCCGCGCATGAGCAAGCCGGTCACCATCACCATTCCGCACCAGTTGGGCGTCGCCGAGGCGCGCCGACGGATCGAGGACGGGTTCGACCAACTGCTCAGCCAGACCGGCGGCATGCTGAAGGACGTCCAGAAGAGCTGGGCCGGCGACGCCCTCACCTTCTCGGCCCAGGCCATGGGCCAGCCGATCTCGGGCGTGCTGACGGTGTTCGACCAGTCGGTTCGGATGGACATCGTCCTGCCCGGCCTACTAGGCATGATCGCCGGCAAGATCACCGGCCAAGTGAAGAAGCAGGGCCAGTTGCTGCTGGAGAAGAAATAGCCGGGTCAGGAAACCTTAACCCGCCGCGGCGGCGCGTTTCGGGCGGCGGGACGCTTGGCCGAGGCGCGCTTGGCCTTGGTCTTAGTTGAGGCCTTCGCCGCCGCCTTGCCCTTCCGAGCCTCGCGCACGGCGTTGACCTTCTCCAGCCGCTCGTGGGCGATCTTGGCGTGCTCGGTGCAGCGGGCGTGCATGGCCTCCAGCTCCTTCTCGGTCAGCTTTTCGATGCCCATGAAGTCGTTCTCGGCTTGTGAGGTCAGGATCAGTTCGTCGAGCTTGGTCTGGACGGCCGCCCCGTCGCGGTTCTGGGTGTTCTGGATCAGGAACACCATCAGGAAGGTGATGATCGTGGTGCCGGTGTTGATCACCAGTTGCCAGGTCTCCGAGAACTTGAAGATCGGCCCGCTGACGGCCCAGGCCACGACCATGAGCACGCAGACGAGGAAGGCCGGCGGGCTGCCGGTGAGCCGCGCGGTGGCGTTGGCGAACTTGGCGAACAGCTTGTCCATGATATTCCCGGCCTCGGGCCCAGTCTTCGGACCCCTGCGCGATAACGTTCGGCGCCGCCACGGGTTCGGCGCGCCGGTGGAAGCTCTTGCATCGGAACGACGCACAACCTGAGCAGGATTGAACTTCACCTTAGGATGCGGCAAAGCGTCACAGCGCCTCCTATCGAGGAAACGTAACGGTCCTGTTCGCGTATTCCTCCCGTCCGGGGAACGGGAAAACAATGCAGGCTAACGTCGCCCATCAAGAACAGCGACGACAGGATCAGATCCTGTTCGTCCTGGCGGTGACGTTGGTGGCCAGCCAGGCCTTCAGCGACTTTCTGACCCGCAACGCCCTCGGCGTCGCCACCCTGTGGCCGACCAACGCCCTGCTGGCCGGCGGCCTGCTGGTGCTGAACCCGCGCCGCCAGATCATCCTAGTGGCTGTTGCCGTGATCAGCCATTTGACCATCGACCTGCTGGTCGGCGACGCGCTGGGCCGGGCCCTGATCTACACCCTGGTCGACATCAGCGAGGCTCTGCTGGTCTGGCGGGTGACCCGACGGTTCTTCGGCGGCCCGCCGCGCGTGCGGACCATGCGCCAGCTGGCCCTGCTCACCACCCTGACCGCGCCGGTGACCCTGCTGATGGCCATGCTCGCCGCGGCCGTCCTATTCTTGACCCACCGCATGCCCTTCGTCCCGGTGCTGACCGACTGGTTCCTGTCCGGCGTGCTGGGCATGTCGATCGTTCTGCCGGCCGTGCTGGTCTTGCTGGACAGCGAGCATCGGCGCACCTTCCAGCGGCCGGCGCTGGAGCAGATGGGCCTGGGCCTGATCATGGCCGCCCTGACGGCGATCGTCTTCCACGCCAAAGGCATACCCGCCCCGTTCCTGCTGTTCCCCGTCGCCCTGCTGACCGCCTTCCGGCTGGGTCCGCGCGGTGCGGCCCAAGCCTCGCTGATCGTCGCCTGCGTGGCCCTGCCCCTGACGGTCAACGGCCTGTGGAGTCCGCAGATCACCACCGACTGGTCCCAGGCCCACCAAAACCGCCTGGTGCAGATCTTCGTCGGCGTGCTGTTCGTCACCAGCCTGGCCACGGGCCTGGCCCTGGCCCAGCAGGAACGCCTTCGCCGCCTGCTGGTGCGCCGCGAACAGCTGACCCGCGCCGCCCGCGCCCGCGCTCTCGCCGCCAACGAAGCCAAGACCGAGTTCCTGGCCACCATGAGCCACGAGATCCGCACCCCGCTGAACAGCATGCTGGGCTTCTCGCAGTTGCTGGTCGAACGCCGGGACCTGCCGGAGGATGTCCGCCGCCAGCTGGGCCTGATCGACAGCGCCGGCACGGCCCTGCTGACGGTGGTCAACGATATCCTGGACTTCTCGCGGGTCGAGGCGGGCCAGGTGGAGCTGCTGTTCCAGCCGACCTCCGCGGCGGCGGTGCTGCACGACGCGGTCGGCATCATCCGCCCTGAGGCCGAGAACAAGCGCCTCGCCATCGAGGTCGAGGTCCATGACCCGGTCGGCGGCCTGCACGACCTGGACGGCTTGCGCCTGCGCCAGGTGCTCCTGAACCTCTTGAACAACGCCGTGAAGTTCACCGAGGCGGGCCGCATCCGCGCCTGCCTGACGGTCGAACCCGGCGAGTTGGAGGACCGGCTGAAGTTCGAGATCCTCGACACTGGCGTCGGCATCCCGATCGAGCACCAGGGCCGCCTGTTCCAGCGCTTCAGCCAGGTCGACAGCTCTGCCAGCCGGCCCTACGGCGGCGCGGGCCTGGGGCTGGCGATCAGCAAGGCGCTTGTCGAGTTGATGGGCGGCAAGATCGGCGTCGACAGCGCCCCGGACCACGGCTCGGCCTTCTGGGTCGAGCTGAGCGCGCCCCAGGTCGAGGCCCATGACGCCGGCGAGCCCCGGCCCGCCGCCGCCCCTGGCGCGGCCCGCATCCTGTTGGTCGACGACCACCCGATGAACCGCGAGGTCGGCGCGGCGTTGCTGACCCTGGTCGGCTGCGAGGTCGAGACCGCCGACAACGGCGAGCAGGCCGTGGCCAAGGCCGCGCGCGGCGGCTTCGACATCATCCTGATGGACATCCACATGCCCGAGATGGACGGCTTGGCCGCCACCCGGGCGATCAAGTCGCTGGACGGCGGGGCGGGCGACGTCCCGATCATCGCCATGAGCGCCGACGCCCTGCCCCAGCAGGTCGAGCGCTGCTACGCCGCCGGCATGGTCGATCACGTGGCTAAGCCCGTGCAGCGCGAGGTGCTGTACGCGAAGGTGAACCGCTGGCTGGCCAGGAAGTAGACTTCCCTCGCAAGCGCTCCCCCACTAACCTCCGCGCTCATTTCGGGGACACGACGATGAAGATCCTGCGCCTGGCCGTGCTGGCCGTCTGCGCCGCCCTGGCGGCCTGTTCTCCCGCCAAGCAACAGTCCTCCCGAGAGGCGCCCGGCCGCACGGCGCTGAAGCTGGCCACCGACTGGAAGGGCGAGGCCGAGCTGGGCGGCTACTACCAGGCCCTGGCCACCGGCGAGTACGCCAAGCGCGGGCTGGACGTGACCCTGATCCAGGGCGGTCCCGGGGTGAACGTGCCCCAACTGCTGGCCACCGGCGCGGTCGATGTCGGCGTCGGCTCCAACAGCTTCATCGTCCTGAACCTCGCCAAGGAGAAGGTCCCGGTCAAAGCCGTGGCCGCCTTCATGGACAAGGACCCGCAGGTGCTGATTGCTCACGACGGGGTGGGCATCAATTCGATCGCCGACATGAAGGGCCACCCCATCCTGCTGTCGGACGCCTCGATCACCGCCTTCTGGGTGTGGCTGAAGGCCAAGCACGGCTTCACCGACGATCAGGTGCGCAAGTACAACTACTCGGCCGCGCCGTTCCTGGCCGACAAGCGTGTGGTCCAGCAGGGCTACGCCACCTCCGAGCCCTACCTGATCCAGAAGGAGGGCAAGATCACCCCGAAGGTCTTCCTGCTGGCCGACGACGGCTATCCCGCCTACGCCTCGTTCGCCCTGGTCCCCGCCGCCCTGATCGACAAGAACCCGGCGGTCGTGAAGGCCTTCGTCGAGGCCACCGCGGCGGGCTGGACCAGCTATCTCTACGGCGATCCCAAGCCGGGCGACGCGCTGATCCTCAAGGACAATCCGGAAATGACCCAGGACGTCCTGGACCAGGCCCGCGAGAAGATGCGCAGCTACGGCATCGTGCCGCGCCAGGGCGTGGGCAAGATGGACGACGCCCGCTGGGCCGAGTTCTTCAAGGTGGCGTCCGAGCAGGGCGTCTATCCCAAGGACATGGACTACAAGTCGGCCTACACGCTCGACTTCATCCCCCAGTGACGCGAGACGTGATCGCCGCCCTCTCCGCCGTCGAGGTCGACTACCCCGGACGCGGTCGCGTCCTCGGGCCGGTCGACCTGGCGCTGGACGCCGGCGAGATCGTCGCCCTGGTCGGGCCGTCCGGCTGCGGCAAGTCCACGGCCTTGCGGCTGCTGGCCGGGCTGGAACCGCCGACGCGCGGGACCGTGACCCGGGCCGCCGGACGGGGCGAGACCTCGGTGGTCTTTCAGGCCCCCACCCTGGCCCCGTGGATGAGCGCGGCGGCCAACGTCGCCCTGCCGCTGGAGCTGGCCGGGACGCCCAAGGCCGCCGCCCGCGCCCAGGCCGTCGAGGCCCTGGCCAAGGTCGGCCTGAAGGGCGCCGAGAACGCCCGCCCCGCCCAGCTGTCGGGCGGCATGGCCATGCGCGCGTCCCTGGCCCGCGCCCTCGTCACCCGGCCGCGCCTGCTGCTGCTGGATGAGCCCTTCGCGGCCCTGGAC
>JAGIBE010000247.1 GCA_017744495.1 Caulobacter sp.
ACGCAGGTCTGCCCGTTATTGCGGTATTTCGAGATCATCGCCCCCTCGACCGCCGCGTCGAGATCGGCGTCGTCGAAGACGATGAAGGGCGCGTTGCCGCCCAGCTCCAGGGAGAGCTTCTTCATCGTGCCCGCGCACTGGGCGTAGAGCGTCTTGCCCACCGGGGTCGAGCCGGTGAACGACAGCTTGCGCACCCGGGCGTCCTCGCACAGGGCCTTGCCGATGCCGGCGCTGTCCTTGCCGGTGACGACGTTGAGCACGCCCGCCGGCACGCCCGCCTCCACCGCCAGGCGCGCGATGGCCAGGGCGCACAGCGGAGTCTCGGCCGCCGGCTTGACCACCACGGTGCAGCCGCTGGCCAGAGCCGGGCCGACCTTGCGGGTGATCATGGCGATCGGGAAGTTCCACGGTGCGATGGCCGCGCAAACCCCCACCGGCTGCTTGATCGAGGCCAGGCGCTTGCCCGGCATCGGCGTTGGGATGGTGTGGCCGTAGGCCCGCTTGGCCTCGTCGGCGAACCAGTCGATGAACGCCGCGCCGTAGGCCACCTCGCCCCGCGACTCCGCCAGCGGCTTGCCCTGCTCTGCGGTCATCAGCCGGGCCAGGGCCTCGGCGTGGGCCAGCATCAAGTCGGACCACCTGCGCAGGATCGCCCCGCGCTCCTTGGCGGTCTTGGCGGCCCAGGTCGGGAAGGCGCGATGGGCGGCCTCGATGGCGACCTTGGTCTCGGACGGCCCCAGATCCGCGACGTGGGCGATCACCCTGCCGTCGGCCGGGTTCAGCACCTCGAAGGTGGTTTCGCTCTCGATCCAGAGGCCATCGATGAAGGCGGCGGTTTCGACGAGTTCCAGGGTCATGATCAAGCTACCTCAGCGTCACGGACACCGACTTCAGGTCGGCGTACTTGTGCAACGCATGAAGGCTGCGGTCGCGGCCGAAGCCCGACTGCTTGAACCCTCCGAACGGCATGGTGATGTCGCAGGCGTCCCAGCCGTTGACCCAGACCAGCCCCGCCTTCAGCTTCCGCGCCGAGGTCAGGGCGCGGTCGATGTCGTTGGTCCACAGGCCGGCGGCCAAGCCGTAGACGGTGTCGTTGGCCAGGCGGATCGCCTCGTCGGCGTCCTTGAAGGTCTGGACGCCCAGCACCGGGCCGAACACCTCCTCGCGCGCCAGGGTGTGATCCGGCTGGAGACCGTCGAAGATGGTGGGCTCGACATAGAATCCGCCCGTCTCCCGGCGCACACGGTTGCCGCCCAGCAGGCGGCGGGCGCCCTGGCTTTCGGCGGTGGCGATGTAGTCCAGGGCGGTGTTCATCTGCCGCTCGCTGACCATGGCGCCGAAGACGGTCTCGGAGTCCAGCGGGTCGCCGGGGACCATGGTCTTGGCGACGGCCACCACCTTCTCGACGAAGGCGTCCTTGATCGAGGCCTCGACCAGCAGGCGCGAGGCGGCGGTGCAGACCTCGCCCTGGTTATAGAACACGCCCCAGGCGGCGGCCTCGGCGGCGGCGTCCAGGTGGCGGCAGTCGGCGAAGACGATCTGGGGCGACTTGCCGCCCAGCTCCAGCGAGACGCGCTTGAGGTTCGAGCGGCCGGAATACTCCATCAGCCGCCGGCCCACCGGACCCGAGCCGGTGAAGGCGATCATGTCGACGTCCATCGACAGGGCCAGGGCCTCGCCCGCGACGCCGCCCAGGCCGGGGACCACGTTCAGCACCCCTGCGGGGAGCCCGGCTTCGAGCGCCAGCTCGCCCAGCTTCAGCGCCGTCAGCGGCGACTGCTCGGCGGGCTTGAGAACCACGCTGTTGCCCATGGCCAGGGCCGGCGCGACCTTCCACATCGCCATGTGCAGCGGGAAGTTCCACGGCACGATCGCCCCGATCACGCCCAGCGGCTCATGCACCGCCCAGCTCAGCCGGTCGACCGGCGAGGCGCCGACCTCGCCATAGACCTTGTCCAGCGCCTCGGCGTACCAGCGGCACGTGCCGATCGACAGCGGGACGTCGACGGCGCGGGCGTCGCGGATCGGCTTGCCGGTGTCCAGGCTCTCCAGCAGGGCCAGGTCCTCGGCGTCGCGCTCCATCAGCTCGGCCAGCTTGAACAGCACCGCCTTCTTGGCGCGCGGCCCCTGGTCGCGCCAGCGGCCGTCCTCGAAGGCCTTGCGGGCCGAGGCCACGGCGCGGTCGATGTCCTCGGCCTGGCAGGCCACGACCTTGTTGATCAGGGTCCCGTCGCGCGGCGAGACATTGTCGAACGTCGCGCCCGTCGCCGCCGAGACCAGGCCGCCGTCGATCACCGCCCGTCCCGGCAGGGACAGGGTCTTCAGGGCGTCGAAGATGGATGGGGCGGTCACGCGAGGGGACTCCAAAAACTGTGATCACAGTTTGCGGGGAGGGAGCGGCTGTCAAGGTGGCGAGAAGATTGAAGGCGGCGTTGCGAAATCGGCGCCCGCCGATTGTACAACCCCTTTCGACCGTCATTCCCGCCCTTGTGGCGGGAAACCCTGGTTCAGCCCGCAAGTGAATTGCCGTGGCGCGCAGGCGCGCCACACCTCCGCACCTGCGGCGGACAGAGGGGTTCCCGCCACAAGGGCGGGAATGACGGTCGTAGAAGGATGAAGGGAAGAACCTCACCGCCCCGCCTCCACGGCCGCGCGCATCTTGTCCATGCCCTCCGACAGGTCGGCCGCGATGGCCCGGCGCGCGCCCTCGGCGTCCTGGACCTTGAGCGCCTCCATGGCCTCGGCGTGGCGGTCGGCGACCAGGCCGTCGGCGCCGACGCGGCCGAACACCACGCGCATGAACGGGCCGATCTGCAGCCACAGGCCGCCGGCCATGGCCAGCAGCACCTCGGCCCCGGCCCGTTGATAGAGCGCGAAGTGGAAGTCGTGGTTGGCGGTCATGTAGGCGTCGACGTCGCCCAGCTTCAGGGCCTCGTCGACGGCGGCGTCCAGCTCGCGCAGGCGTTTGATCAGGGCGGCGTCGGCATGGGGGGCGGCGCGGGCCGCAAGCTCGGGCTCGACCCACAGCCGGGCCATGGACAGCTGCTCCAACCGCCCCGCCGTCAGCGACGGCACGCTGAGCCGCTTGTTGGCCGGATTGATCTCCAGCGCCCGCTCGGCCACCAGCCGGCGCACCGCGTCGCGGATCGGCATCGGCGACACCCCGAGCTCGGCCGCCAGGCTGCGCAAGCTGACCCCGACGCCCGGCGCGATGCGGCCGGTGATCAGGGCCTGGCGAATGGCGTCATAGACCTGGTCGTGGACGGCCACGCTGTCGGCGAGGGGCTTGCGCGATTTCGGGCCGGACATCCTCCCTCCTGACGTTCACCCCAAGGTTGGAGTGGACAGGAGACCGCTAATCGCGATCACAATGCAAGGTCTTCGGAGACCCGCCATGCCCGATTTCGGCCCCAACGACCTCGACGCCTTCTGGATGCCGTTCACGCCCAACCGGCGGTTCAAGACCCAGCCCCGGATGCTGAGCCACGCCGAGGGCATGTACTACCGCACGCCCGACGGCCGGCCGGTGCTGGACGCCACCTCGGGCCTGTGGTGCGTCAACGCCGGGCACAATCGGCCCAGGATCGTCGAGGCCATCCGCCGCCAGGCCGGCGAGATGGACTACGCCCCCAGCTTCAACATGGGCCATCCGGCCGCCTTCGCCTTCGCCAGCCGCATCGCCCAGATCACCCCGCCAGGCCTGGACCGCATCTTCTTCACCGGCTCGGGGTCGGAGTCGGTCGACACCGCCCTGAAGATCGCCCTGGCCTACCACCGGGCCCGCGGCAAGGGGACCAAGACCCGGCTGATCGGCCGCGAGCGCGGCTATCACGGCGTGGGCTTCGGCGGCATCTCGGTGGGCGGCATTCCCAAGAACCGGATGTATTTCGGCAGCCTGCTGACCGGCGTCGACCACCTGCCCCACACCCACGGCGTGCCGGGCAACCAGTTCAGCCAGGGCCTGCCCAAGAACGGCGCCGAACTGGCCGACGCCCTGGAGGCCATCGTCGCCCTGCATGACGCCAGCAACATCGCCGCCGTCATCGTCGAACCCGTGGCCGGTTCGACCGGCGTGCTGGTCCCGCCCGAGGGCTATCTGCAGCGCTTGCGGACGATCTGCGACAAGCACGACATCCTGCTGATCTTCGACGAGGTGATCACCGGCTTCGGCCGGGTCGGCGCGCCGTTCGCGGCCGAACGGTTCGGGGTGACGCCGGACATGATCTGCATGGCCAAGGGCCTGACCAACGCCGCCGTCCCGGCCGGCGCCGTGGCGGCCTCGGAGGCGATCTACCAGGCGATGATGGACGGCGCCGACGCCCCCATCGAGCTCTTCCACGGCTACACCTATTCGGCCCACCCCCTGGCCTGCGCGGCCGGCATGGCGACGCTGGAGGTCTATCAGGAGGAGGGCCTGTTCCAGCGGGCGCTGGACATGGAGCCCTACTGGCGCGCGGCGGTCCACTCGCTGCGCGACGCCCGCCACGTGGTCGACATCCGCGACTTCGGCCTGATCGCCGGCATCGAGCTGGAGCCGAGGCCCGGCGCCCCGACAACCCGGGCCCTGCAGACCTTCGAGACCGCCTTCGACAAGGGCCTGCTGATCCGCGTCACCGGCGACATCATCGCCCTCTCGCCCCCGCTGATCATCGAGAAGGCGCAGGTGGACCAGGTGGTCGAGACGATCCGCACGGTGCTGGCGGGGGTGGAGTAGGCGGACGACCGGCGCTCAGGAAGCGAACAGCTCCCGATCGCGACTGTGCAGGTCGTTGGGGTCGAAGAACTTCTTCGCCCAGGTGTCCGTGACGCCCAGATACCATTGCGCCGCCTGGGCGGCCGCGCGCCGGTCAGCCTGTGGCTGTCCCGCCGTCTGGCCGGCCTCGGCGGCGACTCGACCCAGGAAGTTGAAGTGGTCGACCAGCGCCAGGGCCTCGATCACGAAACAGGCCGCCACCTCGTCGTTGCGGATGGCCAACAGGTTGTCGCCGTTCTCGATCTCGCCGAGATAGGCCAGATTCGACGAGCCGCAATAAACCACCGGGTCAGGACCGTTGAAGCCGCAAACCACGAACTTGTGGTGGATCTGGTGGCCCAGGCCGATGCCCGGCACCTGGCTGAAAGGCTTGGGCAGGCGTGCGCTCGCCGGCTTACCGGTCACTAGCACGCCTTGAGTCGAACCGACGGGATAGAACGAGATCCCCTCCTGCTCGTCGGAAATTCCGTAGCTGAAGACGTTGAGAGTCGCATGGGCCGCCTTCAGGGCGTCGTAGACCGGATTGATCGCGCTTCCCGACAGTCCCATCACCGCGAAGAACAGATTGCCGTGATTCCGGTCACCGCCGGCCTCCTCGTCGATGCGCGCGACAATGGCGTCCAAGTTGCGCCGCGACACGTCGGCGGTGTGAGGCGAAAACGCGATCTCGGTGGCCGGTAGGTCGGCACGGGCCGCGAAGGGGTGTTGGGTATTGGCCAGCGGATCGACCTGAAAGGCGCCCTGGTCGGCGCCCTGCTCCCAGACCGTGTCGAACATCCTCGCATAGAGCTTGGCCACGCCCGCGTCGTCGAAGACCATCACGTGGTTGGAGTTCACATAGACGCCGGTGATCGAGAAGTTGGTCGAGCCGGTTAGCACCCGCAGGGCCGGGCCGGCCTCACCGCGCCGGACGATCAGCACCTTATCATGAGCGTAGCGCTTGAAGTGACCGCGCAAACAACGACCGGCGCCGCCGACCGCCGTGTTGAGCATCTGCTGGAATTGGTCTTCCGGCTTGGTGGGACCACCCGGCGTCGGGTTCTTGGTGTGGTGCAGCGTTGCATCGTCCAGCAGGACCCGGACGCGCTTCTCCCGCCCCAGCTTTAGCAACCGGTCGACGAAGCCGGGCTCATTGAGGTCGTAGGCGCAGACGTCCAGGGTCAGGCTGGGGTCGGCGACCACCTGGTCCAGGATCTCGAAGATCAGGTCGCGGGCCGAAAAGCCCAACCACTCGTACTGCTGGTCGTAGGTATAGGTCTGCCCGGCGTCGTTTCTGCCGCTGACCGCGCTGGTGTCGAAGTTCAGCGGGCCGCCGCGCGGCCGCGACGGCGCCTTGGACCCGAAGTGGCGCACATAGGCCTGAGACTGCACGAAGCCGCGCGTGAAGCCGATCTTCAGCTTCCCGATGGCGAACGGCCCGACCGCGATCGTCACCGCCAGGCTCGTTTGGCCATCCAGCGCGATCAACCGCTTCTGGGCGTCGAAATAACGGGGCGTGACGGTGTAGACATAGTCCCCGAAGGCCGGCGCCAATCCCTGGTGGTTGACCCCGGGCACATGCACCCAGCGGAACTTGTGGATCGGGGCGTTGGCCGTCGAATAGTCTGGCTCGCCCGCCACGCGAGCGTGATCCTGCGGTCGCTCGAACGTCAGATCGTTCCACAGATAGTAGCCGTTCTCGCCGGGCGGCTGGATATGGACCGTGAAGCCGGCGAGACCCGCGCGGCCGGCTGGATCCAGATCGAAGGCCAGAAGTGTCTTGGCGTCGCCGCGATAGGCTGTGACCGACAACGCGCCGTGCTTTTTCCGGATTTTCATCTTGCCGCCCCCAACAAGTTCGAACAACGAAACCGCGAAAACGTGACATTGTCTATATCGGAGGTTGTCATGGGGCGAAAACAACAACGCCGCCGCGTCCTGCCGATCTAGGACGGTCCAATGCTTCGCCCGATGGCGGGCACGACCGGGCTATGGTCTATGGACGGAGTAGCAAGCTTGACCGAGCCCCGATGACCCTCGCCGACACCCGTCCGTCCAGCCCCGCCCCGATCAGCGCCAACGCCCTGATCCTGATCGCCATCTTCACCGCCCTCACTTTCGCCCTGGCGTGGATGGACGAGCCGCCGGGCGTGCTGACCTTCGCCTTCGTGGCCGTGGGCTGGGTGCTCAGCGTTGTGGTCCACGAGTTCGCCCACGCCTATGTGGCCCACAAGGCCGGCGACCACACGATCGTCGGCAAGGGCTACCTGACCCTGGACCCGCTGAAATACACCGACCTGACGACCAGCATCCTGCTGCCGCTGGTGGTGCTGGCCGTGGGCGGCATCGGCTTCCCAGGGGGCGCGGTCTATCTGCGCGAGGATCTGATGCGCAGCCGGCTGGGCCGATCCCTGGCCTCCCTGGCCGGGCCGCTGGGCACGCTGGCGGTGCTGGTCATGCTGTCGGTCTGCCTGGCCGCCGACCGGGCCTTCGGCGTTGAGGACAGCGCCCTGGCGCGCGCCGCTTCGTTCCTGGCCTTCCTGCAGGGCTTCGCCCTGGTGTTGAACCTCTTGCCCCTGCCCGGCCTGGACGGCTTCGGCGTGATCCGCCCCTTCCTGCCGGCCGCGATCCGTCAGGCCGCCCTGCGCCTGGGCAACCTGGTGTTCATCGGCCTGTTCCTGGCGATCTTCTTCATCCCGCAGGTCAATGACGCCCTGTTCCGGGCGGTGCTGACGATCACCGACCTGTGCGGCGTCTCCCGCCTCGAGATCGGCGAAGGCCTGCGGGCGTTCCGGTTCTGGAAGTAGTGGTCTAAGCCGCGCTCAGCTTGGCCGGCGAGGTCACCGCGGGACGAAAGGTGGCCGCCGGCTTTTCCGCCTCCGACCTCTGGACGAGGCACCCGTACCAGCCCAGGCCCTGATAGGTCTCGTAGCCGGGGGTCAGGGCGTAGCCGACGGTCATGTCTCCGTCGGCGTAGCTGCCCATGTCGCCGGCCGAGGTGTCGAGCTTGAAGGTCTCCTCCAGCACGCCCTTGCCGTCCGAGCTGGCCAGCACCCGGTGGTTCTGGTCCAGCAGCATGACGCGCGAACGGGCCCGCTCTTCCTCGGTCAGGCGCACGCCGTCGACGATGGCCTGGGCCTGAGGCTTCCAGTCGAAATGGACGCCCAGCACGCCCAGCACCTTGCCGTTCGCCTGGCCGCCCTCGCGGATGGCCGTGGCGTAGGTGGCGACCGGGGCGTCGTTGAGAGCCTTGATCCGCTCGATGTCGCAGACGGTGAAGTCGTCGCCCGACTTGGTGCGCATGGCGTCGCGGAACCAGTCGGCGTCGGCCACCGAGGCGTTCTTGGCGGCCGGATACTTGTCCGGGCGGCCGGTGGCGATCACCCGGCCCTGGGGGTCGGCGATCCAGAGGTCGAGATAGACGGTGTAGGCGTCCAGGATCACCCGCAGGCGCTGGCTGGCGTAGGCGCAGGACTCGCGTGACGGCGCGGCGACGCAATCGACCACGGCGCTGTCTGTGGCCCACCAGCGTACGTCGCAGGTGCGCTCATAGAGGTTGCGGTCGATGATCTCGATGGCGTTGAGGGCCAGGTCGGCCAGGCGCTGGCCGCGCAGATGGCCCAGGATCGCCCCGCCGATCGCCGTCAGTTCATTGAGGTCGGCGCGCACCTGGCTCTCCAGGGCCGCGGCCACCACGTCGATCTGGGTGGAGATGGTCTTGAACTCTTCCGCCACGATGGCGAAGCCGCGCCCGGCCTCGCCCGCGCGGGCGGCGACGATCAGGGCGTTGATGGCCAGCATCTTGGCCGAACGGTTGACGTAGGCGATCTCGCCGATCTTCTCGCCCGCCACGTGGCTCAGGCGCTCGCTGAGCTCCAGGATGCGCTCCGGGCGAAGGCTGGCGTCTTCCGTAGACATGGTTTCCCCCGAAACCGAGCGGCGGCGCTCGGAACAGCCGAATCACTCGCCAGACAGGAGAGAATGACACTGGTGTCAGCTTTCGGGGATGGGGGACGGACAATTCGTCGCGGATTTTCGCCGGTTTCGAAGCATGCGCCCTGTGGAAATGTGCATTTCCCCGGCAATCTTTGCCTTATTAATCATCAACGCCTGACAGGGCTGTCGTAACGACGTCACGGCGAAGCCTTGCCGCGCAGGAAATGGCGTCGATGAGGCAGGTTTCGGAAACGCGGGAAATCCGATCGATAACCCGCTCATCCGCACCACCGCCCTGCCCGCCGCCCCCGACGCAGCCAAAGCGAAGCTGAGTCTTGCCCGCCCGACCGTAATCGTTGCTTATGCAGCGTAGGATTGAGTTGGGGGAGTAGAAGGATGTTTCGTCGGGCCCGCGTGTCCTGGGCGCTGCTGAGCATGGCTCTGGCGCCCGCCGCCGCCTTGGCCGGGCCGGCCTGCCAGGTCGCCAAGTTCGCCGACCTTCCCGTCACCATGTCCGGCGCGCGGCCGACCATGACCATGAGCCTCAACGGCCGGGAGGGGCGCTTCCTGGTCGACAGCGGCGCGTTCTACAGCACGATCTCGGCGGCCAACGCGCAGGAGTTCGGCTTGTCGGTGCGCAGCCTGGGCCCGAACGTGCGCCTGTCGGGCGTGGGGGGCGAGACCTCGCTGGGCGTCACCACCGTCAAGACCCTGACCCTCGCCGGCCAGGCCGTCCGCAACGTCGACTTCGCGGTCGGCGGCGGCGACACCGGCTTCGCGGGCATCGCGGGCCAGAACATCCTGGGCCTGCGGGACGTCGAATACGACCTGCCGCATGGCGCCGTGCGGCTGATGAAGGTGGACGGCTGCCGCGACAAGGCCCTGGCCTACTGGGCGACCGACAAGCCCTTCAGCGAGATCAAGCTGATCCCCTCCATGTCCGGCAACCGGACCATCGGCGTCGTCAAGGTCAACGGCGTGGAGTTGAAGGCGCTGTTCGACACGGGCGCCGGCGGCTCGGTGCTGATGATGTCGGGCGCCCGGCGGCTGGGCCTGAAGCCCGACAGCGAGGCCCTGACCGCCGACGGCTTGTCGCGCGGCCTCGGGCGCAAGGAGGTCCGGTCGTGGCGCACCCGCCTGGACACGATCGAGATCGGCGGCGAGCTGATCAGGCGGCCCACCCTGGGCGTGCTGGATCAGTCGCTGGACGAGTTCGACATGCTGATCGGCATCGACTTCTTCCTCAGCCATCGCCTCATTATCGACAACGATAGCCATCGCATGTTCCTGACCTATGAGGGCGGCCCGATCTTCGGCCTCGACCTCAAGCGGGCGGTCACCGACAAGGGCGAGGCGATCGACCTGACCGACAAGACCGAGGCCCCGACCGACGCGCCCGGCTGGAGCCAGCGCGGCGCCGTCGCCCTGTCCAAGGGCAAGACCGAGGCCGCGATCGCCGACTTCGACAAGGCCATCGCGCTCGATCCGAAGGAAGCGCGCTATCTGCACCAGCGCGCCCAGGCGCGGCTGGTGATGCGCCAGCTGCCGGCGGCGATGGCCGACCTCGACAAGGCCGTGGCCCTGGCGCCGGACAATACCGACGTGCGGATGACCCGGGCCCAACTGCGCCTCGCGGAACGCCGGCCGGCCGACGCCCTGGAAGACCTGGACGCGGCCGACAAGACCTTGGCCCCGTCCTCCGACGCTCGCCTGCGGCTGGGCGGAATGAACGAGCGGGCCGACCGCCTCGAGGCCGCCGTGGCCAATTACGACCTTTGGCTCAAGGCCCATCCCGAGGATTCCCGCCGCGGCGAGGCCCTCAACGGCCGGTGCTGGGCGCGGGCGCTGATGAACAAGGACCTCAACCTGGCGCTGGCCGACTGCGACGCGGCCGTGCGGTTCCGTCCAGGCGAGGCCGGCTATCTGGACAGCCGGGCCCTGGTGCGGCTTCGGCGCGGCGAACTGGACAAGGCCCTGGCCGACTACGACGCCGCCCTGAAGGCCGACCCGCGCCAAGCCTGGTCGCTGTACATGCGCGCCGTCGTCGAGCGGCGAGCAGGCAAGACCGACAAGGCCGACGCCGACCGGGCCCAGGCCCTGTCGATCGATCCGCAGGTCGCCGAACGGGCGAAGCGCTACGGCTTGGAGAGCTGACGAAGGGGCGGAGGGGCGATCTTGCCGCCGGCGCCGCGCTGGCCCGTTACCCCTTTCGAGCCGTCGCTTCTGGAAGGCCGGAACTTGCCGCTTTTGCAGCGTCCGCCCCTTTCCGCTAAACCGCCCGCATGTCGCACAACACCTTCGGCCACCTGTTCCGCGTCACCACCTGGGGCGAAAGCCACGGACCCGCCCTGGGCTGCGTGATCGACGGCGTTCCGCCGGGCGTCGCCATCAGCGCCGAGGGCATCCAGGCCTTCCTCGACAAGCGCCGCCCCGGCCAGGGCAAGTTCGTCACCCAGCGCCAGGAGCCGGACGCCGTGCGCATCCTGTCGGGCGTGTTCGAGGACGAGCGCACCGACGGCCTGCGCACCACCGGCACGCCGATCAGCCTGATGATCGAGAACACCGACCAGCGGTCCAAGGACTATGGCGAGATCGCCCAGGCCTTCCGCCCCGGTCACGCCGACTATCCCTATTTCGCCAAGTACGGCGTGCGCGACTATCGCGGCGGCGGGCGCAGCTCGGCGCGCGAGACCGCCGCGCGGGTGGCCGCCGGCGCCGTGGCCCGGCTGGTGATCCCGGGCGTGACCGTGCGCGCGGCCCTGGTCCAGATCGGGCCCTACAAGATCGACCGGGCGAACTGGGACTGGGATCAGACGAACGAGAACCCCTACTGGTCGCCGGACGCCGCGATTATCCCAGTCTGGGAAGAGCATCTGGAGAAGATCCGCAAGGCCGGCTCCTCGACCGGGGCCGTCGTCGAGGTGGAGGCCACGGGCGTGCCGGCCGGCTGGGGCGCGCCGCTCTACGGCAAGCTGGACGCCGAGCTGGCTTCGGCCCTGATATCGATCAACGCCGCCAAGGGCGTGGAGATCGGCGAGGGCTTCGACAGCGCGGCCCTGACCGGCGAGGAGAACGCCGACCAGATGCGGATGGGGAACGACGGCCCGGTGTTCCTGAGCAATCACGCCGGCGGCGTCCTGGGCGGGCTGTCGACCGGCCAGCCGGTGGTGGCGCGCGTGGCGTTCAAGCCTACCTCCTCGATCCTGATCCCGCGCGAGACGGTCAACGAGGCCGGCGCCGAGATCGACCTGCGGACCAAAGGCCGCCACGACCCGTGCGTGGGCATCCGCGGCGTGCCGGTGGTCGAGGCCATGACCGCCTGCGTCCTGGCCGACGCCTTCCTGCGCCATCGCGGCCAGACGGGCGGCGGGGCGTTCGTTCCCGGCGTCGAGGGGCGGCGGGGCTAGCGCCCTACGCCTTGCGCGCCTCGGGCCACTCCTCGGGGCGCAGGATCATGGTGGGGCGGAGGAACGGCGAGCGGACGCGGTCGTAGTCCTGGACGTCAAGATCTCGGCAAATGATGGCAAGCAATTCTCCGCCGCTGACCTCGGGAGGAGGCTCCTCGTGCGTCTGGCGCCAAAGCTCCAAGGCTTCGCGCTTGATAAGGTCTTCACGAGACGCCATCGACTCAATCCTCCGACCGAAAAACTCTCTGAAGTCGCGACTCGTTCCTAACTTTTTCGTTGACAAAAGGTAATCAAGCGCCGCCGTCGTTAATCATGATCTGGATTTCCGGTCGGCGAAGACTCGAAGCGCGGGCCCGATTCTGTTCAACGAACGAGAGTCCGCCTAAAAGCTTGAGCATTAAGGTAAATCTCCCATTGACCGATTATTGGGGCCTCGTAACGTCCGAGCCATAACGACGCGCTGGGGAGCGCGCCATTTCGAGCGAACCGGGGGGCCTGTGCGCTTCGATCTGTTGAAGATCCTGTTGGTCGACGACAATCAGCACATGCGCATGCTGCTGACCGAGATCCTGCGGGCGCTGGGCGTGCGGCAGATCTTCGAGGCCCTGGACGGCGCCGAGGCCCTGCAGCTGATGCGCGAAGTCGAGATCGACCTGGTCATGACCGATCTGACCATGGGGCCGCTGGACGGCATCGACTTCGTCAACCTGCTGCGCAACTCGCCCGACAGCCCAGGGCCGTTCACCCCGGTCATCATGATCACCGGCCACTCCACGATGCGCCGGGTGGCCGAGGCGCGCGACGCCGGGGTCAACGAGTTCCTGGCCAAGCCGGTGACGGCGCGCGGGGTGATCCACCGCATCAACCTGATCATCGAGCACCCGCGCCCCTTCATCCGCTGCGCTGGCTACTTCGGTCCCGACCGCCGGCGGCGGGCCGACCCGGCGTTCACCGGGCCGTACCGGCGCCAGGGGGACCCGGGCGTGGAGGACATCACGTACTGAGCGGGCTCGCGACCCTAGGCTTCGATGCCTAGCTTTTTCCAATGGTCCACGATGCCGGGATTCAGCTTCAGGGCCTTGGCGATATCGGCCTCTCCGCCCGCCAGATCGCCCGACCGACGCTTGGCCAGGCCACGCAGGTAGAGCGTGGTCGCGGTGCGTGGCAGCAGGCGCAGAGCGGCGTCAAAGTCGGCGACGGCCAAGCCGAACTCTCCACGCTGGAAGTGGACAAACCCCCGGGAGCCGAGAGGATCGACAGACGCGTCAAGCGAAACCGCCTTGTCGCAATAGGCCAAGGCCCGATCCAGCTCTACACCCCGAAGCGCCCTGATCCACCCAGCGTGGCTCCAGGCGTTGGGCCGATCAGGCGCCAACCGCAGGACCGCGTCGTAGTCCGCCATCGCGCCGGCGAGATCACCAGTATCCTCGCGTGTAAAGCCCCGCTCGGTGATCGCCATGACAAATTGCGGCTGCGCGGCGATGAGCTCGTCGAAGGTCGCGAGCGCGGCGGGATAGTCCTTTCGAGCCGCCATCTCCCGGGCGCGATACAGCAACCGCTCCTCACGCGCGCTCGCGGGCTGATAGAAGAGGTTCTTGGCCCCGGCGGAACGCTGCGCCGCCAGGGCCGGCGCCCCCGTCAGACAGCCCAAAACGACGATCGTGCAAATCAGAGTGCGCATGTTTCCCCGGTAACAGCCCATTCAAGGCCCAGCCCCCAGCGGCCATCGGACGCGGAGACCTCACCCCGGCCCAAGACTAAAACGGTACCGAGTTCCAGTGAGTTTGACCATGAAGCTTCAGCGTATTCCCCTCGTCCTGGCCCTCCTGGCCGTGGCCGCCACCAGCCAGGGCTGCCTGGCCGTCGCCGCCGGCGGCGCGGTGGTCGGCGCGACCGGGGCCGTCGTCGGGACCACCGCCAAGGTCGCGGTCGGCGCCGGCAAGGCCGTGATCCCCGGCGAGAGCAAGAAGGACCGCGAAAAGCGCGAGTTCAAGGAATGGAAGAAGGCCCAGCGGGAGGGCTGACGCCGCGACGCGGGCGATGTCCGGCCCGGCGACTAGGTAAACCGCCCCATTGGCGCACGCGACCGGCGGCGACAGGCTCTGGCGAACCCGGAGGCCGCCGCAATGTCCGAAGTCACGCCCGTCACCGTCGAGACCTTCACCCGCGCCGAGACCGACATGTACTTCGGCCATTCGGTCGCCGAAGGCGGCTTCGCCAAGTTCCACCATTTCCGCGAGCCCATGCCGATCGACGCCCAGACGGTGGTCCGCGCCAATCGCGACACGATCTACTCGTCGGCGATCTTCGACCTGGACGCCGGTCCGGTGACCGTGACCCTGCCGGACCCCGGCCAGCGCTTCATGTCGATGCAGGTCTTCGACCAGGACGAATACGTGATCGACGTCGCCTACAGCCCGGGTCCGCGGACCTATTCGCGCGATCGCGTCGGCACGCGCTACACCATGGTCGCGATCCGGACCCTGGTCAGCCCCGACGATCCGGGCGACCTGGCCAAGGTCCACGCGCTCCAGGACGCGATCAAGGTGCAGCAGAAGGCGCCGGGCGTCTTCGAAACGCCCAGCTGGGACCCCAAGAGCCAGAAGACCGTCCGCGACGCCCTGATCACCCTGGCCGGGACCCTGCCCAACACGCGGCGGATGTTCGGGTCCAAGAGCGAGGTCGATCCTCTGCGCCACCTGATCGGCGCGGCTACCGGCTGGGGCGGCAACCCCGAGAAGGACGCCCTCTACCTGACGGTCGTCCCGCCGAAGAACGACGGCAAGACCGTGCATCGGCTGACCGTCACGGAGGTGCCGGTCGATGGCTTCTGGTCGATCAGCGTCTACAACGCCGACGGCTATTTCGAGAAGAACGACCGCAACGCCTACTCGCTGAACAACCTGACCGCCGCCAAGAACGCCGATAGCTCGGTCACGGTCCAGTTCGGCGGCTGCGGCGACGACACGCCCAACTGCCTGCCGATCACGCCCGGCTGGAACTACTGGGTTCGGCTCTACCGGCCGCGCGCGGAGGTCCTGGACGGCCGCTGGACGTTCCCTGATCCGGAGCCGGTGTGAGGCCGAGGACCAAGCCCAGGGCGGGCCGCGTTACTTCCGGCGCTTGCCCGCCGGACCGATGGCGGCGGCCAGATAGTCGCGGATTTCGGTGACCTGGTCCGGGCTCAGAGAGCGCTTGGGCAGGATGTTCAGCATGTTCTCGCTCTGGAAGGCGACCAGCACCACATCGTTTTCGAGCCATTTGAAGTAGTCGCCCCACGCCGTGGTGCTCTGGCCTTTCGCGGCCTTGAAGGTGAGGCCCTCGCCGTCCCAGGCGATCAATATATCGCCCTGGATGCTCTTCTGCTGGGTCACGAACCGCTTGGCCCGACGCGGCAAAAGCACCCGGTCGCTCAGCACGTTGAGCCCGAGGAGCAACCCGCTCAGAAGCGCCATCGGCAGGGCGGCGAGCACGCCGGCCAGCAGGCCGTCGTCTCGGAATGTGGTCCACGATGCCAGACCGGAAAGCGCCAGCAGGGCCAGTGGCCAGAAGCGGCTGACGCGCATGAAGGTGTTGTGGCGCAATTGAAGCCGCCAGGCGTCGAGGAAATCCTGGGGCCGGTACTGGAGCGAAATCGACGCCATCGAAGGTCTATCCGACAAGAAGCAAGGCTTCCGGCTTATCCGGTCGGGATCGCAAGGCCAAGCTTGACGATCTGGAGAACGGTACAATTAGTAGTTGTCGCACGGGGAACTCGGTTCACGTTGGGGTGGGGCATGGGCAAGCGATACGTGGCCAGAGAGCTGCCGGCCGTGACGCACAAGCCGCGCAGCCTGCTGGACGGCGGCATGCGACTGGGCGGATGGGTGGTCATGGCCGCGTCCCTGAGCCTCTGCGCCTTCATCTATCTCGCCCAGCGCAACGCCTCGGCGGTCGAGAACGCCGCCTAGAGCCTGGACGGCCCGCCGTGTCCGACGATGGAGCAGGCCGCCTACGACCAGGCCTGGGGATCGCCGCAGGTCACCCGCTACGCCGACGCCAGCTTTGAGTACCGCGTGGGCCACATGATGTGCACCGAGCGTTCGGGCGTGGGCGCGGAAAAGCCGCTGCATACGGTCTGCCAGTTCACCGGCCCGGTGTTCCTGGGCGTGACCACGCCGCGCGGCCGCTACGTCTTCCAGCCGCCCCGGTCCAGCGCGGCGCGCGTAGGCGTGATCGACGGCGAGGCCCGCTGCGTGCTGATCCCGCGCTTCAAGATGAACGATCGCCGGTAGGCGCGAGACCCTGCTCCGCCGCGAGCGCTCCCGGCAGGTAGAACCGCATCGGCCGGACCTCATAAGCCCCGCCGGGATTGGCCACGGCCAGTTCGCGGGCGATGGCCACGGCCTCGTCGATGTCGGCGACGTCCACGGTGTAGAAGCCCAGGAACTGCTCCTTGGTCTCGGCATAGGGACCGTCGACGACGAAGGGAGCCTCGGACTTGACCAGGGTCTTGGCGGTGGCCGTGCCGGCCAGGCGGCCGGACGGGCCCATCTTGCCTTCGGCCAGCAGCCGGTCGTGGATCACCGACAGGCGGCCCATGACGGCGTCGTCCTGCTCCTGGGTCCAGCCCAGCACCTCGGTCTCGTTGTTGTAGCAGAGCAGCATGTAGAGCATTCGCGGCGGCCTTCCCCGGCGTCATCGGCGAGGCAGAGATAGGGCGCCGGCGGGCGCGTTGGAAGAGCGGCGTTCTTCAGGCTCCGGACGCTCGGCGCCGAAACAGCCGCGACGGCGCCGGTCGCGCGCCGATCTCGACCGCGAACTGATTCATCAACGCCACGTAGGCCTGGGCGATCTGTTCGGGCCGGCGGGCGTCCTGCGCCGCGGAGAACAACCCGCTCCAGGCCGGATCCCAAGCGGCGCCCCACTCGGACATCAGGCGGGCGGGGAGCACCCGCAGGCGCGCATCCTGACCAGAGCCCTGCCATGCGGCGAAATACTGGCCCTCGATCAGGTTGAAATAGGCCTGGGCCAGCGCCCCCGAAAACAGCGCTCGGTAAATGGCGAAATCACGGTCTAGGTCGCGCTTGTGCTTGAGCATCAGCCCTGGCGAGAGGTTTCGCCAATCGCCCACACAACGCGCGAAGCAGAGCAGATCGTTGAGCTTGGGCGCCATCTTGTCGAAGACCTCGATGCGCTTCTTGATCAGTTCCTGATTGATCGTCTTGCGGCGGTCGAAGGCGATGGCGATCCACGCCGCGCCCAGGCCGAACAGGGCGCTGAGCGCGGCCGTGAACATCTCCTTGGGCCACCAGGGCGCGTCCTTACCGCCGCCGGCCGCGTCGATCAGAGCTGAACATTGGTGCAGAAGATCGCCGGCCGCCTGGTCCATGAACCGCCCCTTGGATCGTCACGCGTCGCCGCGCCCACCAAGGCTGCGCCACCTGGGCGCGTGGTCAAGCTCTGAATCGCGCCTGGCGCCGCGCCGCCGCTATTCAGAGCACCAGCGCGCAGCTCTCGCCGATGGTCGGGCGTGACAGCACCACGCGCGACAGGCCCGGGAACTGCGGCTTCAGGCGCTCGGCGAAATAGAGGCAGATGCGCTCCAGGGTCGGGCTCTCCAGCCCCGGGCGGTCGTTGAGCAGGCCGTGGTCCAGCTCGCTGGCGACGGCCTTCAGGGCCACGTCCAGGCTCTCCAGGTCGGCCACCCAGCCGGCCTCCTGCATCTCGCCCTTCACGCTGGCCTCCACCCGGAACGAGTGGCCGTGCAGCTTGCGATAGCGATGGTCGGTCGGACCTTGCTCGATATAATGGGCCGCGTCGAAGAACGCGGCCTTCGTGATCTCGAAGACGGGCTTCATCTGTACTTCTTTTGACAGGCCTGGGAGGCTCTAGCGCGTCGACCCTGTCACCAAGTCGAGCGCCTTATCCGTCAGGGCAGGCCGAGATATTTGTGCGTCTGGACGCTTAAACGCCATTGTGGGTGCGAAAGGCAATAGGCGACCGCCAATTGCGTGTTCCTGTCGCGGTCCGGGCCGTCCATCGGCTGGAGGTAGAAACGCTCGAAATCCAGGGCCTCGAAGCGCTCCGGCAGGGCCTTCTCCTGCGGGAAAACCAACTTCAGCTCCTGGCCCCGGGTCTGGACGACCGGCGCGTCGGCCTTGGGGCTGACGCAGACCCAGTCGATGTCTTCAGGGGCCTCGACGGTGCCGTTGGTCTCGACGGCGATCATGAAGCCGCGGGCGTGCAGGGCCGCGATCAGGGGCTCATCCAGCTGCAGCAGCGGCTCGCCGCCGGTGCAGACCACCAGGCGGTCGTCGGGACCGCCGGTCCACTGGGCCTCGATGACGTCGACCAAGGCCTCGGGCGTCGCGAACTTGCCGCCGTTCTCGCCGTCGGTTCCGACGAAGTCGGTGTCGCAGAAGGTGCAGACGGCCTTGGCGCGGTCCTGCTCGCGGCCGGTCCACAGGTTGCAGCCGGCGAACCGGCAGAACACCGCCGCCTTGCCCGCCTGGCCGCCCTCGCCCTGCAGGGTGAGGAAGATCTCTTTGACGGAGTAGGTCACGCCGGCAGCGCCTCGCGCCCCGCCGCGTCCCATTCCTCATAGCCCTTCTGGCGCAGCTCGCAGGCCGGGCATTCGCCGCAGCCGTGGCCCCAGGCGTGCAGTTCGCCCCGGTCGCCCTGGTAGCAGGTGTGGCTCTCGACCACGATCAGATCGACCAGTTCCTCGCCGCCCAATGACTTGGCCAGAGCCCAGGTTTCGGCCTTGGTCAGCTTCATCAGCGGGGTCTCGATGACGAAGTCGCGGTCCATGCCCAGGTTCAGGGCGCTCTGCATGGCGTCCAGCGTGTCGCGCCGGCAGTCGGGATACCCCGAGAAGTCGGTCTCGCACATGCCGCCGACCAGCTTGCCCAGCCCCCGGCGGTCGGCCAGGGCGGCGGCGTAGATCAGGAACACCAGGTTGCGGCCGGGCACGAAGGTCGAGGGCAGGCCGCGCTCGGTCATCTCGATGGCGACGTCGGCGGTCAGGGCCGACTGGGCCACCGCGCCGAAGCCGGTCAGGTCCAGCACGTGGTCCTCGCCCAGGCGGTCGGCCCACTGCGGGAAGCGCTCGATCATCGCGGCGCGCACCGACTGGCGGGCCTGCATCTCGATCACGTGGCGCTGGCCGTAGTCGAAGCCGACGGTCTCGACCCGGGCGTAGCGCTCCAGGGCCCAGGCCAGGCAGACGCTGGAGTCCTGGCCGCCGGAGAACAGCACCAGGGCGGCCTCCGCGCGTGACGCGCCGGCCGGAGAATTGGGGGAGGTGGACATCGCGCCTCTCTACACGAGGCGGCGGCGCTTGGCACGCCCGCCGAGGCGGAAACGGAGGCGGCAAGGTCTTGCCCGCTTCGGTGGTGAACGGACCCCCGCCATGCGCCGGGAGCGGCTTCGAGGGTGTGCGCCTCCCGCCTCAGCCTAAAACATTTGTTTCGAACAACGATATTTGGGCTGTACCTTCGGCGCGAATGGGACACTATGCATTTCAAGCGGCGGCAAGCCGCGACCGGGTTTCTGGGGCTCAAGCCACGCCTGACGCAACGTCAGGCGCCGGACCAGCTTTTCTAAAAATAGCGAAAACTTGGATGCTCGAAGGTTAATGTGACCTTGGGTAAAGTGAAAACGCGTAACCTATCAATGATTACTTAGCGTCAGGCCGGTTGACAGCCTCAAACGCCAAGTATGCAATCCCCTTATGCTGCGAGGGGTCCGCCGTACACCCGCGTAGTGCTTAAAAGTACGGCGCCGAGGAAACAACAGGCGTCCGCAGGCCCGCCCATAAGGAGCCGCGTACGCCCAGGGAGGGAATAGAATGTCGCAATCTCTGCGTATGCGGAGCCTGCTGGCCATGGGTGCGTCCGTGACCGTGCTGGCCGCCGTCGCCGCTCCGGCCTTCGCTCAGACCGCGCCGGCCCCCGCCGCCCAGCAAGGCGGCGGCAACGTGCTCGACGAACTGGTCGTCACCGCCCAGAAGAAGGAAGAGGCGCTGCAGGACGTGCCGATCGCGGTGTCGGCCTTCAGCCAGGACAGCCTGCAGGCCCAGAAGATCGACGGCGGCCCGAACCTGCAACAGGCCATCCCGAACGTCACCTTCGCCAAGGGCAACTTCACCAACAGCTTCAACTTCGCCATCCGCGGCATCGGCAACAAGGCCGTGGGTGTCTCGACCGACGGCGGCGTCGGCGTCCACCTGAACAACGCCCCGATGCAGTCGGGCAACCTGTTCGACGCCGAGTTCTTCGACGTGGAGCGCGTCGAAGTGCTGCGCGGCCCGCAAGGCACCCTCTACGGCCGTAACGCCACCGGCGGTCTGGTCAACGTCATCACCGCCAAGCCGACCGACACCTTCGAGGCCGAGATCACCGGCGAACTGGGCAATTACAGCTCCCAGAAGCTGCGCGGCATGATCAACCTGCCGATCGTCGGCGACAAGCTGGCCGTCCGCGTGGCCGGCAACTACCTCAAGCGCGACGGCTACGTCACCAACACCTTCAACAACCACAAGGTCGACGACCGCGACCTGTACTCGACGCGCGTCTCGGTGATGTTCAATCCCATCGAGACCCTGCGCACCAACTTCATGTGGGAGCACTTCAAGGAAGACGACAGCCGCGCCCGGGTCGGCAAGCAGCTCTGCACCAAGGACCTGGGCCCGGCCACGGTGGGCGGCGTGCCCACCGGTTCGGCCCGGCCGTTCCTGACCCAGGGCTGCCTGTCCGCCTCGCTGTACGGCGACAGCGCCTACGGCACGGTCAACACCTCGGGCACCCTGACGGGCGAGCTGGGCAACCTGGTGGGCTTCACCAGCGGCGACGCCAATCTGGGCGACACCACCAGCCGCAATCTGCGTGAGATCGAGTCGCTGTTCGATCCGATCTACCAGTCCAGCTCGAACATCTACCAGTTCAACCTGGAATACGACGTCACGGACAACCTGACCCTGACCTCGCTGACCGCGTACAGCAAGGGCAAGGTCTACACCAAGCTGGACTACAACCGGAACGTCTCGACGATCCCGTTCAACAACACCCCGTTCACCCCGGGCGGCTTCTTCACCGACCCGCAGGTGGGCACCACCAACAAGTTCACCACGCTGGACGTCTCTTCGGGGAACTCCGAGCAGTGGAGCCAGGAAATCCGCCTGCAGTCGAACTTCGACGGACCGCTGAACTTCAACATCGGCGGCATCTATTTCGACTACAAGACCACTACCGACTACTACGTGATCGGCAACTCGCTGACCATTTCGGCCCTGGCCTTGAACTATCAGAACACCGGCAATCCGAACTGCAGCCCGACGGCCCTGCCCAACAGCTGCATCGGCATCGACACCAACGCCACGCCGGACGGCAGCGGCCACAACTACTATGACAACCGCTCGCCCTATCACCTGAAGTCCAACGCCATCTTCGGCGAACTGTACTGGCAGGCCAACGAGAAGCTGAAGTTCACCCTGGGCCTGCGCCGCACGCACGACGACAAGCGTCTGGACGTCTACGACACCGTGCTGCTGGCGCCGGGCATCGGCCTGAAGCAGAGCACCACCACCCCGCAGGAAAAGTCGGTCTTCAACGAGCTGACCGGCCGCTTCGGCTTCGACTACAAGCTCAGCGACGACAACCTGCTCTACGCCTTCTATTCCAAGGGCTACAAGGGCGGCGGCTCGAACCCGCCGGCGGCGGTCGGCTCGGCGGTCAAGCCGACCTTCGCGCCTGAATTCGTCAACGCCTTCGAAGTCGGTTCGAAGAACACCCTGATGGGCGGCAGCCTGCAGCTGAACGCCACCGGCTTCTACTACGACTACCAGGGCTACCAGATCTCCAAGATCGTCAGCCGCACCTCAGTCAACGAGAACATCGACGCCACGGTCTACGGCCTGGAACTGGAAACCCTGTGGTCGCCGATCCACAACCTGCGGCTCAACGCCAACATCGGCTATCTGCACACCAAGATCGCCGACGGCGTGTCGTCGATCGACACGATGAACCGCACCCAGAGCAACCCGCAGTACCAGGTGGTCAAGGCCGGCCCGAGCATTCCGAACGTGGCCGTCGGCTCCAACTGCGTGGTCAACAGCGCGGGCATCGCCACGGCCCTGACCGTCAACCCGGCCCTGGGCGCCACCGTGCCCTTCGCCTGCGGCGGCCAGGCCTTCTACACCGCCTTCCTGCAGAGCCGCGGCGTGCCGGCGCTCTACGCGAACGCCATCAGCGCGGCGATGTTCAACTACGGCTCGGGCTATTCGCTCGAGGGCAAGGCCGCGGACCTGTCGGGCAACGAGCTGCCCAACTCGCCGCACTGGACCGCCTCGGTCGGCGCCCAGTACACCTGGGACTTCTCGGACGGTTGGTCGGCCACCCTGCGCGGCGACTACTACTACCAGGGCGAACAATATGCTCGGGTCTACAACACCGAGTACGACCGCCTGAAGTCGTGGGAAAACGCCAACATCACCCTGAAGATCGAGAAGCCGGAGTGGGGCTTCCGCATCGACGCCTACGTCAAGAACATCGGCAACAAGACGCCGATCACCGACGCCTACACCACCGACGACAGCTCAGGCCTGTTCACGAACCTGATCACGCTGGAGCCGCGCACCTACGGCGTCGGCCTGACCAAGCGGTTCTAGGCTGAAACCTCATAGCTCCCGGGGCGACCCGAGAGACCCCTTGAAGGGCGGCGGAGCGATCCGCCGCCCTCTTTTGATCTCCGGGATCAGGTCGAATCCAGGCTCAGGTCGTTTGGGGGCTGAGGAAGCTGGCGGTGACGTTGCTGAGCGGCCCGGGCCACTCGCCGAACATGATGGCGCCGCTGTAGCTGTAGAGGGGCGACGCCGGAAAACAGAGGTTCATGTTGAACTTCAGGAACTCGCCCGTGCTGGCGGCGATGACCGACAGCGGAAAGCCGATCAACGGCGCGTTGTCGTAGATGAACAGCACCCCGCTGAATGGCGAGATGACCGGCGCGGCCGGGTTGGGGAACTCCAGCGTCCCGGTCACCGGAACCGCCTCGCATTTGGCCGTCGAGGCCGAGGCCGGATCTCCCGTCGCCTCCAGCCTGTCCGGCACGACGAGGGTCAGGTCGTATTCGAAGCCGACCTGCTCGCCTTGCTCGACCATGATGTCGGGCTGGTAGACCGTCAGCTTCAGCTTGGTGGATTGGGGCATCGGCTCATCCTCGATCCGGGGTTCCAGGGCGCGACCGCAGGGCGGCCGCGCGTCATGGTGGCGATCTGAACGCGACACCCGTATGAAGGGAACGACATTTGCCTTCCGACCGCCCCTTACGCGCGAAACGCGGCCGGCGTGCCGAACGCGGAGGCGGCCCTTGCCCAACGAATTGCCTCAAGCGCCCGACAATTTACGACTCCGCAACGCCAACAGGCGAAGGTGAGGTCCCAAAGACGTTCCGCCAAACGGCCGCATGGACACGCTCGCCCGCCTTATCGACCGCCGAGTCCCGATCGATCCCGCGACTCCATGCGCCGAGGTCGTGGCGATGCTGCACGCCGATCCCCGCGCCGCCGCCTTCGCCATCGTGGCGGGCGGCAAGCCCGTGGGCCTGATCTATCGCGACGTGTTCCTGGGCCAGATGGCTGTCGCCCCCGGCCTGGTCGATCGTCCGGTCTCCGAGGTCATGGACCGTGATCCGCGCACCGTGCCCGCCGCCCTGTCGCCCGCCGACTTCGTCGACCGCTTGGCCAAGAGCGCCGCGCCGGTCTTCCGCAGCGCCTACATCGCCGTCGACGACACCGGCGACTATGTCGGCGTAGGCGGGCTGGAATCGCTGCTCAACTCCCATCGTCGCCGCCAGCGCGAGGCCGACGACGCCACGGCCCTGGTCGAGCGCATGGCCCTCGACATCGGCCGCCACCTGGAAGGCGTACTGGCCTTCACGGAGCGGCTGGAGCAGACGCGCCTGACGCCTGACGCCGCCGCCTATGTCCGCGCCATCGGCGACACCAGCCGCGACATGAGCCAGGTGCTGGGCCGGGCCATGGACCTGCGCCGCGCCGCGACCGGAGAGCTGGTGCTGGCCCCGGCCCCGGCCCTCCTGCGCGACCTCAGCGACGCCGTCGAGGCGCGTTGGGCGCCCCGGGCCGCCGAGGGCGGCAGCACTCTGCTCTTCTCCTATGACGGGCCGCCTGACGCCGCCGCCCTGATCGACGCCGACCGTGTGCTGCAGGTGTTCGACGCCCTGATCGAGAGCGCCCTGGCCAGCGGCCGCGGCGTCATCGAGGCCAGCCTCAAGGCCCACGCCGTGGAAGGCGGCCTGAAGCTGGAAGGCCGCGTGCGCGACAACGCCCCCGGCGCCGCCGAGGCCCGCCTCGAGCGCGTGCTGGCCCCGCTGGGCGCCGGCAGCATCGAGGACAGCAACGAGCTGGCCCTGGGCGTGGGCATCGCCCTGGCCCACGGCCTGACCCGCGCCATGGGCGGTCCCCTGCGCGCCGAGGCCAATCTGGGCGCCGGCCTGACCGTGCATTTCTCCCTGACCGTCCCCGAGGCTGACCTCGCCGACCAGGACGACGACGAGCCGATGCTGGACGCCCGCTCGGCCCACATCCTGATCGTCGACGACAACGCCACCAACCGCATGGTCGCCGAGGCCCTGTGCGAGATGTTCGACTGCACGTCCGAACAGGTGGCCGACGGCGTCGAGGCCGTGGAGGCCGCCAAGTCGGGCCGCTTCGACTTGATCCTGATGGACATCAAGATGCCGCGCATGGACGGCGTCACCGCCACCCGCGCCATCCGCGAACTGCCCGGCCGGGCCGGCGCCGCGCCGATCGTCGCCCTGACCGCCAACGCCGACCCCAACGACGTGGCCACCTACATCGCCGCCGGCATGCAGGACGTGGTCGAAAAGCCCATCAAGCCGGAACGCCTGGCCGTGGTGCTGTCGGCCCTGCTGGGCGACGACGAGGACGACGACGCCGAGGCGGCGGCCTAGTTCACGCCAAGATTGCGCGCCGGCGACATCCGGCCTAGCGTTTCCCGCGACAACCGGGAGAAGCGACCATGAAGCCCGTCCTCGTCCTGAGCGCCGTCGCGGCGGTCCTGTCGGCGGCTCCGGCCCTGGCGGACAACGGTCAGGTCTTCGACTGGAACGCCCAGCGGGCCGCCTATTCCAACACCCTGCCGCGCGACAACGCCCCACGGTGCTTCGACGGCCAGTTCATCAGCGGCGTCAACCGGTCCGGGCCGGACACCCTCTATGTCCAGTCGCCCAAGGGCGCGATCTACCGCGTGCGCCTGGCCGGCGCCTGCTCGGCCCTGGAC
>JAGIBE010000248.1 GCA_017744495.1 Caulobacter sp.
CCCGCCTGTGCGGCGCGGTGCTCGATGCGGACGCCTACACGGCGCTCAGCGCCGACAGGATGGACAGCGGCTTCTTCCCTGCCTACCGGGGACAGCGCAAGGCGGAGCAGGTCAATGAGCATCAAGGGTAAGATCGTCACGTTGCGCGCCATCGAGGAGGCGGACCTGCCGACCCTGCACCGGTGGGGCAACGATCCCGACCTATGGTCCATGCTGGGCGGCTGGCACTTTCCGACCTCGCTGCGCCAGACCCAGCAGTGGTTCGAGCGCTTGGCCGGCGACCCGCTGAACCAGCGCTTCGCCATCGAGGTTCCGGGCGACGGGCTGGTCGGCACGGCCAACCTCGTGGACATCGACTGGAAGAACAAGAACGCCTTCCACGGCATGATGATCGGCGACCCGAACATGCGCGGCCGGGGCGTCGGGGTGGACGTGATCATGGCCACCATGCGCTACGCTTTCGACGAGCTGGGCCTGCGTCGCCTGGACGGTTCGATGATCGCCTACAACGAGGCCTCGACCGGGGTCTATTGCGGCAAGTGCGGCTGGAAGGAAGAAGGGCGCCAGCGCGACTGGTACTTCCGTGGCGGCCGCTTCTGGGACCGGATCATGGTGGGCGTGACCAGCGACGACTACCGGGCGCTGCTGGCCGCCAAGGACTATTGGCAAGGATGAGCCGCGTGGCGGACTGGAAACAACTCGGCGCGATCTTCGTCCCCAGCGGCGAGCTCGACTGGTCCAAGACCCACGCCCAGGCGCCGGCGGCCCTGCTGATGGGCGACCGCATCCGCGTCTATTACGGCACGCGCGACGCCGACAACCGCAGCCGCACCAGCTTCTTCGAGTGCGACCGGACCGATCCGACCCGCGTGCTCTACGTCCATGACCAGCCAGTGCTGGGCCTGGGCAAGCCCGGGACCCATGACGAGGACGGGGCCATCGGCAGCCAGGCCATGATGGTCGGGGACGAGCTGTGGCTCTACTACGGCGGCGTCAGCCGGGGCGGCAACGTGCCGTACCGCATGTCGGTGGGCCTGGCCCGCAGCCGCGACGGCGGGCTGACCTTCGAGCGCGCCTTCGAGGGGCCGGTCGTCGACCGCACCCCGCACGAGCCCTACATGACCATGGCCCCCAACATCCTGATCGAGGATGGCGTCTGGACCATGTGGTACGGCTCGGGCACCGGCTGGGTCGAGATCGAGGGCAAGTTCGAGCCGACCTACCAGATCAAGCTGGCCCGCTCGGACGACGGCCTGGTCTGGCGGCAGCTGAACCACGCTTGCATTCCCAAGCTCGACGCGCTGGAAGCCAATACGCGCCCGTCGGTGCTGCGCACGGACGACGGCTATGAGATGTGGTTTTCGTATCGCAACAGCCGCGGCTACCGCGACGGGGCCGGCTCGTACCGCATCGGACACGCCAGCTCGACCGACGGCGTGGACTGGACGCGCCAGCCTGATCCGGAAGGCCTGAAGCCGACGGGCGAGGGCTGGAACAGCGCCACCATGTCCTATCCCAGCGTGGTCGTCGTCGACGGCCGCAAGTTCATGTTCCACAACGGCGACGGCTTCGGCCAGACCGGCGTCGGCTGTTCCGTCCTGGAGGACGCATGACCATCCTCGTCTTCCCCTCGGCCCTCGAGGCGGCCGCCAAGTTCGCCCGCGAAGCCCGCCAGTGGGGCCGCCGCACCGTCGGGGCCTCGTCGCTGGAGCAGGATCCCAACGCCGGCGCCTTCGACGCCTGGGGCCGGCTGCCGTTCATCGGCGCGCCCGACTTCCTTGACGCCCTAGCGGCGCTGGTCGCCCGGGAAGGGGTTACCGACGTCTTCACGCCGCACGCCGCCACCTTCCATCTGTTCGAGCAGGCCTTGCCGGAGCGCCTGCCCGGCGTGCGGCTGATGGGGCCGGGACCGTTCAAGCGCCAGATGGACCGCGTCAGCGCGGCCCTGGCCGACGGCAAGGCGGGTCTGGAGACGATCGCAGTCATCGCCGGTGCGCCCTCGTCGCTGCCGGCCGAGCTGGTCGGCGGCGTCCTGGCCCAGGCTGAGACCATCCACGGCGAGTGTTCACGCGAGAAGATCCTGGCGATCTGCGGCGTCGTGCCCCTGGCCCCCAAGGGCGACATCGTCGAGATCGGGGCCCTGTTCGGCAAGAGCAGCTATGTCTTCAACCGCGTGGGCGCCTATTGCGGCGTCGGCGCGACCCTGTGCGTCGATCCCTGGGACCTGGGTCTGTCGGTGCAGACCGACGCCCCGGTGCTGATCCAGGAGGCCTCCGGCGGCTGGGACTGGGAGCAGGTCCGCAACGGTTTCCTGCTGGCCATGCTGGCCTGCACGGCGGGCGACTTCAACTATCTGCGCATGACCTCGGTGGACGCCCATGAGCGCTATGTCGAGAACCGCGTGGTGAGCTCGCCGGAGTTTGGATCGACGCCCCTGGCCGGTTCGATCGCCGTGCTGCACCTGGACGGCAACCACGACGAGGCGGCCGTGGCCGAGGATTTCGCGCTGTGGAGCCCCCTGGTGGTCCCCGGTGGCTGGGTGATCTTTGACGACTACCACTGGCCGCACGGCGACGGACCGCGCAAGGTCGCCGACCGGGCCATCGCCGCCTACGGTTCAAAGGTGCAGCGGCACTTCGTCGCCGGCGGGGCGATGTTCGTCCAGCTCGCCGGGTAGGGCGGGATCACCCCGCCTTACGCGCCGTGCAGATGTAGTAGAACTGATAGATCTGCGTGACCCGCACGTCGGTCAGGCTGGCCGGCAGGCTCTCCACCGGGCAGCGGTGGATGATGTTGTGGCTGGACAGCACCTTGTGGAAATAGGCCCGGTCCAGGGGCGTCGCCGCGTCGTACATCTGCTCGTCGAGGAACAGCAGCACGCCGCCCGGCTTGGCCACGCGGGCCATCTCGGCGATGGCCTTGACCGGATCGGTCAGGCCGTTCACCGCGCCGTAGCTCAGCACCACGTCGAAGCGGTCGTCCTGGAACGGCAGCGCCATGGCGTCGCCCAGCACCAGGTCGACGGCCACGCCGGCCTTGCTCATCATCTCGCTGCCCTGCTTGAGCATGGTCTCGGACAGGTCGATGGCGGTGTAGTCGGCGTCCAGCGACATCCAGCCGTGCTTGTAGAGCGAGTTGCACGAGCCGGTGGAGACGTCGAGCACCTGGAGCCGGCGGCTGGCCGTGCGCAGGGGGGCCAGCACGCGCTCGTGGACCTGGGCGAAGGTTTCGGGCGGGGTGTAGGGGCGGCGCGACAGCGACAGCCAGACCGGCGCGGCGGTCCACAGCAGGTGAAGCAGGTAGCGCTGGCGATTGAGCACCAGCGCGGCCAGGACGAGCGGGAGGGCCAGGATCACCGCGGCGATCCACGCGCCGGAGACCAGGGCCGCCACCAGGCCGACTGCCAGACCTAGCAGGGCGATCCAGGCCGCGAAATAGGCGATCCAGTAGGGGCCGGACAGGGACAGGGGGCGCACCGGCATCACGATCGCCGGCATGGTCACCTGGTACAGGCGGCCGAACAGACCGTCATAGAAGGTGTCGCGCAGTTTGCGGTCCTGGGCGCCCAGCGTCTCCTCATTGAAGAGCTTGGGCATGCCGTAGACGCAGGCATAGGTCTGGCCGCAGTCCGTGCAGCGCCACTGGGTGACGCTGGTCACGAAATCCGCGCCGCCGCAGGTCGGGCAACGGTACTTGCTGGCCTTCAACTCGGTCGTCATCTCAGCCGTCTCACCCGCGTGGATCGAAATAGGCGAAGGTCGCCACCCAACGTCCGGCTTCGCTGTCCCAGTCGAACTTGTCGCGAAGATCGGACTGGCTGACCCAGTGGTGGTGGTCGTAGCGCCAGATCAGGATGTCGCCGGCGTCCTGCCGGGTCTCCATGTCGATCACCTCGCCGTCGATCTCGAAGCAGGTGCCGCCGTTACGGAAGTCCCGCCCGCGCTGCGACAGCGAGACGATGAAGCCCAGCTGCTGGGGCAGAAGATTGTGCCAGTGGCGGGCGAAGAAACCGCCGCCGGCCGGGTACTGGATCAGCTGCGGATGGACGTAGGGGCCCGCCGCCGGAATCTCGAACTCGACGCCGGCGCCGGTCAGGCCGTTGTAAAGGCCGCGCAGGGGCTCGAACAGGCCGCGCAGCTTCGATTCCAGCGCCGGAGACGCGGCGGCCAGGTCGTTGAAATTGTAGTCGTGGAAGACGTGCGGGGCCTGCTGCAGGCGCGAGATCATGCAGCGGCGACGGTGGTAGTTGCCGGCGAAGTCGTCGATGTCGGCCGGCGGCGTCTCACGTCCCCAGGCGGCCACCGCCCCTCGCAAGTCGGCGAGCTGCTCATAGGGGAAGACGCCCTTGAGCAGCAGCAACTGGCCTTGCTCCATCACCCGGTCGACGATCTCGGCGTGCTCCATCCGAGGCAGGATGGCCCCGTCCCGCAGGTCGCAGCCGACCTCGATCACCCGTTCCGACATCGCGCTCATTCCGCCGCCAGCCAGCGATCGAACATCTGGCGGAACGTGGCTTCCAGATTGCGGGTGAAGCCGACCTCGTCGCAATAGGGCGAGGCGTCGAAGCCGGGACGAACCTTGGCGCGCAGGGCGTTGAGGGCCTGGTAGTCCTCGGTGACGGCCAGGGCCTTGGCGACGTAGTCGTCCCAGCCGTCGGCGATCAATTCGGACAGGCCGCAGGGTTCGACCACCGGCACGCCGATGCGGCCGTAGAGGTCCTCACCCAGCTGGGTCAGCAGCGGCACGCCGTTGGCAAGGGCGTCGCACGAGGTGGTGCCGCCGGGGCAGGGCGAGGGGTCCAGGGCCAGGTCGATGTCCTGGAACTCGCGGCAATAGTCGACGCCGGTGGTGCGGCCGCGGAACTCCAGTTGCTCGGGCCGTGCGCCGTAGGCGGCGAAACGAGCCTGGGTCACCCGCTGCAGGACCGGATCGACGAAGGTGCCGTACTTCAGCACCAGGCGATCGTTGGGCCGCTGGCTGAGGATGACGGCCCAGGCGGCGATGGTGATCTCGCTCAGCTTGGCCGGATTGTTGAATGAGCCGAAGGTGACATAGCCGTTCTTGAGCGCCGGCGTGGGAACCGGGGGCAGCCGATCCGGCGACGGCCGGCTGGGGGCCACGATCGGGCCGATCCGCCAGATCTCCTCGGTGTAGTACTGCTCCGATCCCTCCACGGCCATGCTGTCGGCATGCAGGATGTAGTCCATGCAGGCCATGCCGGTGGTCTGGACGAAGTTGATCCAGGCCGCCTGGATCGGAGCGGGACGGTAGGCGAAGACGCCCAGGCGGCTGCCCGCCGTGTGGCCCCAGACATCGATCAGGACGTCGATCCTGTCCTGGCGTATCAGGGTGGCGGCGTCGGCGTCGCTGAGGCCGTCCAGGCCGCGTACCTTGGAGCCTCGCGGCAGCGGACCTTCGCCGGCGGGGTCGGCGCAGTAGAGGAAGACCTCCACGGCGTCTGGGTCATGCGCGTCCAGCACCGGCAGCAGGAATTGGGCCACCTGGTTGCGCGTGAAGCTGGGGCCGACATAGCCGATCCGCAGCTTGCGACCGGCGGTGCGGTCGTTCTCGAAGCTCGGCTGGGCCGGCGTCAGGTGGGCGACGTATCGGTCGCTCCAGCGTCGCGCCTCGTCCGCCACCCGCTGCATGCGGTCGGGGGCGTGGAACAGGGCGTACAGCAGGAACTCGTGGGCCACCGAACTCTCGAACGTGTCGGCGGCCACCTGGAAGACGTTGATCGCCTCGTCGGTGCGGCCTTGGTGCAGCAGGGACAGGCCATAGGAAGCCAGGTGCTGGAGGCTGAGCTGGTCGAAGTCGAGGCTGCGGCCGAGGGCCAGGCTCGCCGCGGCCATCTGCTGGTGGCTGTACAGCGCCAGGCCTACGTCGCCGCAATAGGCCTTGTCGGTCCGGAAGCGCTGGACGTCGACGCCCAGTCCTCGGAACAGGGAGGTGGCGTGCAAGTCGCGGGCTTCGTCGAGGACCGGCCGGGCCTGGGCGGGCTCGCCGTCGGCCATGAGGGCGCTGTAGAGCCAGTAGCGGCTCTCGTGATCGGCCGGCCGCGCCCGAGCGACGTTCAGGAACAGCTGCGCCGCCAAGGCGGCGTCGCCCGCTTCCAGCGCCGCGCGTCCTGCGGCGATGGGGTCCGCTCCGACGGGCGCGATAGGCTCGGCCAGCATCCGGTAGTCCTCTCGAATCATAGTTAACGAGCAGTAGATGGCGCCCGCGTTAACGCGCTCTTACGGTGCCTTTTGCTCTTGGCTCGCGCTCGTCGGTCTGGCCATCGACTTCCATCGAGCCGGGCTGGCGGTTGTGCGATCCGCGCCTCCAGGTCTGGGGGCGTCGAAGCCAATCTCTGCTCCAAGCCACAACTATTGCGTTCATTTCTAGTTTTGGCGAGTTGAGTAATTCGGGGGGAGCTTCTTCTTAAATTTCAGAAAATACATAAGCATAAGTAAATATATTTTCGGATAATAACCGAAAGCAATCCGTCACGAAAAGCATACAATAGTTGTCTATGGCAAAAAGTGCCAAGTTAAAATCAGAGAATCGGCCGCATATACTGCATTTAATCGCAAGAATTCCGTAACGGGATCGGTCTTGGTTAGCGAACTTAATTTTGCAGACCGCGATGAAATCGAGTTCGAAAAACGCTGAAATCTGAGCTTTTCATTTGTTAAAATTCGGACTTAGTATGGGTGGACGCCTTTTGGTTGTACCGGGGGAGCGCTCGAAAAATGCCTGTGGGGCTGGAGGAAACGACGCGCGAATTGATCGGCTGGACCCAAGAGGTCCTGCCCGGGCGCGCGGTCGTCGCTCGGTCCCTGAGCGATCGGGACTGCAAGGAGGGGGTCGATCTTCGCCTGGTCGGTCTGGCGCCCCAGGCGACGCCGCGCGCCGCCGCTCCGCCCCTGACCCTGGCCGCCGACTACTTGGTCACGGTGCGCGCCGCCGATCCGATCGTCGAGCAGACCGGGGCCATGGCGCTGCTGTTCGCGGCGATGGAGCGGGATGAATCCGAGGTGATGCCCGACCGCGACGCGCTGAAGCTCTGCGTCGAGTTGAGCTTGCCGCCGGGGCCGGGTTTCGTGCTGCGGGCCATGGTCTCCGTCGCTCGCCGCCGTGCGGCGGCCAGCGCGGCGCTCGTCCGCTTTCCGCTCACGATCGACGCGGGCGAGCTGGGCGTCCTGCAGGGCTCGGTCCTGGGCCCGGGCGACACGCCGGTCGCCGACGCCGTGGTCCGCGTCGAGGGTGTGGACCGCGTCGCTCGGACCGACGCCTTAGGTCGTTTCAAGCTGCGCGGCCCGGTCGCCGCCAAGAACAAGCCCGTCCGCCTCAACGTCCGCGCCCGCGGCGTCGAGATCGACAGCGAGGTCGAGACCGACGGTCCCGTGATCCTTCGTTTGCCGCTGGAGATTTGACATGCCGTCCTATTTGAGCCCCGGCGTTTACGTCGAGGAGATCGACTCTGGAACACGCCCGATCGAGGCGGTGGGGACATCGACCGCCGGCTTCGTGGGAACCGCGCCGAACCCGGACGTCTTCGTCGATGAGGCGAGGGCGATCAACAACTGGAGCGAATTCCAGAGAACCTACATCCGGGACGGCGACAAGGGCACCCATCTGTCCAACGCCGTCTACGGCTTCTTCCTCAACGGCGGCTCGCGCTGCTACGTCGTCAACACCAAGGCCGACGGAGCCATTTCGGGCAAGGGGCGAGGGCTCGACGCCCTGGCGGCGATCGACGAGATCGCCATCATCGCCGCTCCGGGGCGAACCGATCCGGCCTCGCACGGCGCGCTGCTGGACGCCGCCGAACTGCTCAAGGATCGCGTGGCGATCCTGGACGCGCCGGCCCGTGTCGATGACGTCGAGGTCCTGACCCGCGCCGCCGACGGCGGCCCCGCGCCGCCCGCGCCGCCGGCCGGCGACGCGGGAGCGGCGGCCAAGCCCAAGGGGCAGAAGCCGGGTCAGCGCCCCCGGGATTCGGACAGCGGCTACGGCGCCTGCTATTTCCCCTGGCTGACGGGCCTGGACGCGGTCGATCCCGATCCGAAGAACCCGGTCGAGATCCCGCCGTCGGGCCACATGGCCGGCATCTACGCCCGCACCGACAGCGAGCGCGGCGTGCACAAGGCGCCGGCCAATGTCACGATCCGCGGCGCCCAGGGGCTCACCCAGATGCTGTCCCGCGCCGATCAGGACGTGCTCAATCCCGTCGGCGTCAACTGCATCCGCTTCTTCAGCCGCGAGGGCGTTCGGGTCTGGGGCGCGCGCACCCTGGCCCCCAGCGCCAGCAACTGGCGCTACCTGAACGTCCGCCGGCTGTTCAACATGATCGAGGAGTCGATCGCCATCAGCACCCGCTGGGTGGTGTTCGAGCCCAACGCCGGCCCGCTGTGGAAGGACATCCAGCGCGACATCGGCGCCTTCCTGACCCTGCTGTGGCGTCAGGGCGCCCTGGCCGGCGCTCGGCCGGAGGACGCCTTCTTCGTCAAGTGCGACGCGGAGACCAACCCGCCCGAGGTGGTCGACGCCGGCCAGGTGGTGGTGGTCATCGGCATCGCGCCGGTGAAGCCCGCCGAATTCGTCATCTTCCGCATCGGCCAGACGGCGGTCGGAACCACCGTCGAGGCCGCCTGACCCCCAACCTGAAGAGGACCCGTCATGGCCACCAAGCCCGAAGAAGCAGCGGCGGCGCCCAAGGTTGGCGCTCTGCCCGACGTCTATCGCAACTACAACTTCATGCTGTCGTCCCGCGAGATGGGTGATGTCCGGTTCACCGAGTGCTTCGGCCTGGGCGTGCGCATTCATCCCATCCGCTATCGCGAGTCCGGCAGCGGCCAGATCGTCCGGACCCTGCCTGGGCCCATTGAGTACGCCGAGGTCACCCTGCGCTACGGCCTGACCAAGACGCCGGCCCTGTGGGACTGGCTCAAGGAGGTCCTGGCCGGCGGCACGCCGAGGCGGAACATCTCCATCGCGATGATGGACGTGAAGGGCACGGCCGAGGTTCTGCGCTGGAACCTCGACAACGCATGGCCCTGCGAATGGAGCGGCGTGTCGTTCGACGCCCTCGGCCGTGAAGTGGCGATCGAGGAACTGAAGCTGTCCTTCGACACCCTGACTCGAGCGTAAGCCATGGCCCTTCGCCGCCTGTTTTCGGGTTGGCTGATCGCCATGGCCGCCTTGGCCCGCTCCGTGGCCCAGGCGCTGGAGCGCGCCTCCGAGGATCGATCGTCGCCGGCCGCCGGGTCGGCGTCGGACCCGGTCATGGCCGCGCTGGCCGAGCGCTATCCGGGCGCACCGGCCCATTGGTTGGCGCACGTGGTCGAGCGGACGTCCCAGCTGGCCGAGACAGGCCAGGCGCCGCTGTCCCTGAACAGCGACCCGACGACCTGGCCGACGCTCCGACCGGACGCGGCGACGTCGGGACGTGAGGCGTTGGGGGGCGAGCCGGCCGCGCCCCCGTCGCGACCCGCCCCGTCCCCGCGCGAGCCCGAGGTCCCCAGCCTGGCGGCCCTGCGCGACCGGTCATCCGAGGTTTGGCGCCGGCCCGATTTCGAGCCGAGGCGTCGCCCCCGGCCTGTGTTCGCCCCGGTGGCGTCTGAACGGTCGACGCGCCCGGCGGCGATGGCGGCGACGGCCGCGCCGCCCCGCCGACCGCGTTCGCCTCTAACCTTCAGCGCGCAGGCCGAGACGGCGGATCGCCCGGCGATCCCCACCGCGCCCCGTCTTTCGACGCCGACGTCGGACATGGCGGCGACGGCGTCGCCTCGACAGACCTGGCCGGAAGCCCCTGCGCCTCGTGCGACCGTCGAGCAAACGCCTCAGGTGGATGCCCCGCCGGCGCCGAAGCCGGCGTCCGAGCACCGCTTCACGCCCGCGAGCTCGCGGGCGGCGGAGCCAATGTGGCCGGAAGGCGCTTCGGATCAGGCCCGCTCGGCGCCGTCCGTTAGCCGTCAAAGGTTCTGGTTCTTCGCCAAGGCCGCGCCCGGCCGCTTGGGGCGGGCGCTTGATCTGTCCATCTATCCGGGGCGCGGCGCTCGAAAGGTCGGGAAGGCCGTTGACGAGGCCGTCGATCCCAGGCCGCATGAGGCCTTCACCTACGGGACGTCGGATTACCAGGTCAGGTCGCAGGATCGGATCTGGCGGGCCCTGACCCCGCCACGCCTGCGACCTTCGATCTTCCAGGCGTTGGCCGCCATCGGCGTCAGGCCGCGCTCCGCCGTCGCCCCTGAGTGGACGTCCGAACCGGTCGTCGTTCGACCGACTCTGGAACCTGACCACGTGCGCTCGCCAGCGTCGCGGTCAGCGTCGCGGCCCAGGCCTTCCTTCCCCGTAGCCGAAGTCTTCTCCACGCTCGAAGCCACCGCTCCGTCACGCTCGATCGAGGAAGCCGGCGACGTCACGACGCCCAAAAGCCGACGACCCCCCGCCTTCGAAGACCCGGCGCATGACAGGCGGCCCTCGTTCACGGGCGCGCGTTCGGGCCTGTCGCGGCCCAGCTCGCCCCGCTTCGTCGATGCGCCGTCGGACCGTCGCTGGCCCGGGCTTCCACCGCCGACCTTCACCCCGCCCGTCGGTGTCGAAGCGCCGGCGCCCCGTTGGGATCAGCTGGCGCGGGAGCAGGAGAAGGGCCGATGGAGCGTGTAGCCTTCCTGCTGGAACGGACCGGTGAGCGGCTTTCGTGCCTGCTCAACCCGGAGAGCCTCGAGGCCCGCCGCACCGCGGGCGTGCGCACGCGCGTGGCCGGCGGCGGCTTCCTGACCGGCGTGGCCCGGTCCGAGGATCCGCTGATCGCCACCGGCGGCGGCGTCACTGAATACGATCTGAACCTGCTGTTCGATGTCGAGGTCGCCCGAGAGGGGCGCCCGGCGACGGGGGCGGACGACGGCCAGGGGCCGGCCGCGGACGACGATGTCCGCGCCCTGACCCGTCCGCTGTGGGACCTGACCGAGAACGCCGTGGCCGCCGACGGCTTCTCGGCCCCGCCCACGGTGCGGTTCATCTGGGGGAAGTCCTGGAACATCCCCAGCGTCGTGCTGCACGTGTCCGAGCGTCTGGAGCGGTTCAACGCCGACGGGGCGCCGCGCCGGTCTTGGCTCAGCCTGCGCCTGCGCCGCGTCGAGGATTCCGAGCCGCGCCCGGCGCCCGCCCGGCCCGTGACGCCGCAGTTCGAGGCGCCGTTCGATCTGGAAGGCGGGTCGGTCGACCAGTACCCGGCCGTCGACATGCCGGTCGACAGCGAGGGCCTGCCGCTGAAGCGGCTCGATCAGATGGCCGACGACGGCTACGGCGATCCCGGCCTGTGGCCCGACGTCGCCACCTACAACGGCATCGACGATCCCCTGAACATTCCGGAAGGCACGACGATCGTGCTGCCGTCGCTGGCGACGCTGCTGGAGGCCCGGGCATGACCTCGATCTTCGCCAACCGCCCGCTGCGGGCCCGCCTGGACGGTTCCCCGCTGGATGCGACCCTGGGCCGGTACGCGGTCTCGGCTTTCGTGCGCCAGACGCTGAACGCGCCGGCCATGGCTGAACTGGTGTTCGCCGACCCACCGAACGACACGCTGAGCGGCCTGCGCCTGGGCGCGGGCTTGGCCTTCTCGGTCGACGGTTCGGGCGACCTCTTCGACGGCGAGATCACCGCCGTCGAATACCAGCAGGACGCCGACCAGGGGCGGGTCGTGCGGCTGCGGGCGCTGGACAAGCTGCACCGCGCGCGCCTGAAGCAGCGGGCCCGGACCCTGACCGACACCAGCGTGGCCGATCTCGCTGGTCAGATCGCGGGCGACCTGGGCTTGGGCTTCCAGTGCGCCGAGCATCCGCCGACCCGCGCCCTGATCGTGCAGCACGACCAGAACGACTTCGACCTGGTGGTCGACCTGGCGCGCGACGTGGGCCTCTACCTCGTGGTGGATGGCGGCGACCTGCGACTGATCAGTCTGGCCGGGGACGGTGATCCGATCCCACTGCGCATGCGGCGCGAGATCATCGAGGCGCGGGCCTCGGCCGGGGCGGACTCGCTGCGCCCCTGGACCAGCGCCCAGTCGTGGGACCCCTCGCGTGCGGTCGCGGCCAGCGCCCGGGCGGGCCTGGCCCGGCAGGACGCCGAGGAACTGCGCGACGGCGGGCTGACGGCCTTCCCGGACCTGGGCGGCCGGACCCTGTTCAACCGGCTGGCCGAGGCCGCCGCCGAGGCCGAGAGCCTGGCCCAGGCCGATCTCGACCGGGCGGTGGCGCGTGCGGTGCTGCTGGACGCGACCGTCGAGGGCGACACCCATCTGCGCCCGGGCCGGCCCGTGAACCTGGAAGGGGTCGGCGACCTGGTCGACGGCCGCTGCGTGGTGACGCGCGCCCTGCATCGCTTCGAGGAGGCGCGCGGTTATGTGACCGAGATCTCGACCGAGCCGCCGGCCCGGCCCGACCGTCCCCGCGTGCCGGCCTTCACCCTGGGACGGGTGACTGACGCCGACGACCCGGCCGGCCTGGCGCGGGTCCGGGTCAAGCTGCCGGTGGTGGGCGATGTCGAGACCGGCTGGATGTCGGTGCTGCTGGTCGGCGCCGGCGCTGACAAGGGCGTGTCCATCTTGCCCGAGCCGGACGACGACGTGCTGGTGCTGTTCCCGGATGGCGACTTGGCGCGCGGCGTGGTGTTGGGCGGCCTCTACGGCGAGCGCACCGCGCCGGGGCCGCGCGGCGCCGGGACGGCCGGGGCCAGGGCGTTCACCGTGCGGACGCCGGGCGGCCAGGTGCTGACCCTGGACAGCGTCGACGCTCTGGCGCGACTGGAGACCCGGGCGGGCGGCCTGTTCGAGTTTGGGCCGAACGGCTCGCGTCTGAAGGCCAGCGGCGACCTCGTCATCGAGGCTCCGGGCCGCCGGCTGACGATCCGCGCCGCCGCCGTCGCGTTCGAGGAGGGGTGAGCATGCTGTGGCTGACCCAGGACGCGACGCTGGTCTGCGATCACGGCGGCCGGGTGGGCATCGCCCCCACCCAGACCCTGGTGCGCATCAAGACCCGGCTGGCGCTGGTCAAGCCCGATCCGCAGTCGCGACCCATCGCGGCCTGCCCGAACGCCAATCCGGTCATCGGCCTGCGGCCGTGCCTGACGACCCTGGTGGTCAAGCAGGGCTATTCGACCTTCGTCACCATCGGCGGCCGGGCGGTGTGCCTGGACACCGTGACGGGGCTCACCGACGGGTCGCCGCCGGGCACGGTCAATTATCGCGTGGTCGACCCCGGCCAGCGCCTCGTGGCGGCCGGGAGTTGAGCATGAAGACCGTTCGGGGCATTCGGTTCGAGGGCGCGGAGCTGGGCGGCGCGACGTCCGAACTTCGGCGGCCGGCGGGCCTGGTCCTGTCGCCGGCCGGACGGTTGGCCGACGTGAGCGGCGCCGACGCCGTGCGTCAGGCGATCATCCTGCTGCTGACGACCATACCCGGCGAGCGAGTCATGCGGCCGACCTACGGGTGCCCCCTGCACCGGCTGATGTTCGCGCCGAACGACGCCACGACCGCCGGCCTCGCCATCCACTACGTGCGCCAGTCGCTCAAGCGCTGGGAGCCGAGGATCGAGATCGTGCGGCTGGACGCCGGCGTCGATCCGGCCGCGCCCAGTCAGTTGAACGTGTCCCTGGATTACCGCGTGCGCAGCAGCAATCAGCTGGGGCAGCTGCAGTTTGGGCTCGACCTGCTCGGGGAGGCCGCCTGATGCCCTTGCCCACGCCCAAACTGGACGACCGGACCTTCGCCGAGCTGATGGCCGACGCCGTCAAGGTGATCGACCGCTCGTGCCCCGAGTGGACGGACCGCAATCCCAGCGATCCCGGCATCACCCTGCTGGAGACCTTCGCCTACCTGACCGACACCATGCTGTACCGGCTCAATCGCGTGCCGGAGAAGCTGTATGTCAGTCTGCTGAACCTGGTCGGCGCGCAGATCCGGCCGCCGGCCGCGGCGGCGGCGACCCTGACCTTCACCCGCACCGAGGGCAACGCCCGGATCACCATCCCCGCCGGCGCCCGCATCGCCACCAGCGACGGCTCGGTGATCTTCGTGGTCACCCAGGCGGCGGTGCTCGCGGCCGACCAGAAGAGCATCGATGCGCCGGCGCTCCATTGCGAGATGAACGAAGCGGAGTCGGTCGGCGCCGGGACGGGCGCGCCCGGCCAGAGCGTGCAGGTGCGACGTCCGCCGATCATCGCCGCGTCAGGCGATGGGTTGGACCTGATCGTCGGCGTGGAAGCCGACAGCGGCGACCTGGCCGACGGGGCGGTGTCGCGCACGTTGGGCGACAAGAGCTACCGCATCTGGCGCGAGGTCTTCAGCTTCGCCGACGCCGCGCCGACCGATTGCGTCTACAAGGTGGACCGCGCCACGGGCCGCATCCAGTTCGCCCCGGCCATGGCCGGGGAGGGCTCGACGCCGCTGTCGGCCGTGCCGGCCCTGGGGCGCGACATCCGGGTCTGGTATCGCGGCGGCGGCGGTCGGGCCGGCAATGTGGCGCCCGGCGTGCTCACCGTGTTCAAGACCCCGATCGCCGGCCTGGCGGTGACCAACGCCGCGCGCGCCGCTGGGGGCGCCGAGGCCGAAACCGTGCAGGCGGCGATGCGGCGGGGACCGCTGGAGCTGACCTCCATGCGCTGCGCCGTCACCGCCCGGGACTTCGAGCGGGTGGCGCTCAGCGTCGGCGCGGTCGCGCGAGCGAAGGCCTACGCCCAATCCCAGGTCTGGGCCCACGCCGCGCCCGGAGTGGTCGAGATCCTGCTGGTGCCGGCCGTCGATCCCGACACCCTGCCCGACGCCGGGGTGACCGCCCAGGCCGTGGTCGAGCGCCGGAGCGAGGAACTGCGAGCGCGCGTCCAGAAGGCCGTCGATCAGCGCCGCCCGCTCGGCGTTCAGACCTCGGTCGGCTGGGCGAGGGTGCGTCCGGTGTCGGTGGCCGCGCGGGTGGTGGTCAGTCGCGAGGAGGACGCTCCGGCGGTCGAGGCCCGGCTGCGCGTGCGGCTCAACAAGCTGTTCTCGCCGCTGCGGGACGAGCCCTTCGGCCAGGTCCTGCGGGCCTCCGACGTCTACGAGGCCATGCTGGCTGATCCCAGCGTGCGCTATGCCGATCAACTGCGCCTGACGATCGGCGAGGCGCCCGATCGCGACGTTGCCGATCTGCTGCGCGATCCGCACCAGGCGCGCACCTGGTTCGCCGCCACCAACCTGGGCCTGCACCGCAGTCTGGACGACGGCAATACCTGGTCGACGGTGTTCAAGGCCGACGGCGATCGGCCGTTGTTCGTGCGCCGCCATCGCGACCGGCCAGGCCTGGTGGCCCTGGGCGTGGTCCGCAAGGCCGGCGGGGCCATCCACGTGTCGCGCGACTGCGGCGAGACCTGGAAGACCGAGGCGGCGGTGTTCAACAGCGACGTCTCCGACGCCGACTGGGTCGATCGGGAGGGCTCGCCCCTGCTGCTGATCGCCACCGGCGAAGGTCTGCGCCAGTTGAAGCCCTTCGGCGACGCCGGTCCCGCCCCGGTAGTGGTCGACAAGGCGCGCGACACCAAGGGCTTCTACGCGGTGACGACCTCGGTATCGTCGGCCGGCGTGGTGCAGGTCGCCGTGGCCGCGCGGGTCAAGGGCGGGGTCTACCTGTCGGCCCTGGGCGGTGTGTCGGAGAGCTTCCATCCGATCGGCCTGGTGAACCAGGACATCCGGAGCCTGACGGTCCAGCGCTTCAACGCCCGCGACTTCCTGTGGGCGGCGGCGGCGGCTGAGGCGGGCCAGCAGGGCTCCGGCGCCTTCCGGGTGGAACTGCGCTCGGGCGGGGCCGACGATCCAGAAGGCTTCAAACCGCTCAACATCGGCTGGCAGGGCGGCTCGTGCGAGGGCCTGGCCTTCGCCGATCAGTGGGCGTTCGCCGGTTCGAACCGCGGCGGGGTGCTGGCCCTGGACACCACGGCCGCCGCGCCGTCGTGGCGAGCCGCGCCGCTGGACGCCGGCCTACCGATCCGCGACACCGAGCGGCTGCTGCACGTGGTGTCCAGCGTGGCGGCGGCGCCGGTGGCCGGTGGAGCGCCGATGGTCTTCGCGGGCGGCCCGATGGGGGTCTATCGCAGCCTGGACGGGGCCCAGCACTTCGCCACCGCCTCGGCCACGGTGTTCACCGACCGCATCCCGCTGCCGCCCAACTGGCTCTATTGCGCCGACCAGCATCACCTCTCGGTGGTGATCGACGACGATACGGGGGGCTGACGATGGATCGCGCCCGCATCGCCCGTCTTCTGCCGGAAACCTACCAGTCCGCCATCGCGCCGAAGAAGCCGCTGGCCGCGACGCTGGAGGTGATGGAGATGCTGCAGGCGCCGGCCGAGAGCGCCCTGGCGAACCTCGACGCCCACGTCGATCCCATGCGCGCGCCGCCGAACTTCGCCCTGATGCTGGCCCGCTGGCTGGACCTGGACCGCTATCTGGACTGGACCGGTGGGCGTCCGGGCGAGGGCGCGCCGCGCTACGCCGCGGGGCTGGGCCGGCTGCGGCTGCTTTGCCTGGAAGCCGCCGAGCTGGCGCGCTGGCGCGGCACGCGCCGGACCTTGGAACGCATCCTGACCGTGGCGACTGGGGTGTCCGGCTACGCGGTGCAGGAGAACCCGCCGGGGCCCGGCGGGATGGCCCGGAGCTTCCACCTGCGCGTCGTCGCCCCGGCGGCCGCCCGCCCCCTGGCCGACCTGGTCCGTCGCATCGTCGACGAAGAGCGTCCCGCCTACACGACCTACGACATCGAGTTCCCAGCAGCCTGATCGCGAGCACGAGGACGAACGCCCATGCCGAGTTTCGAGATTCCGGACGGCCCCACGACCGTAGCCCTGAAGACGGAGGCCGGCTTCCACAAGGGCAGCGCGGTGTTCAACGTCACTAACAAGACCGGGGAGGGGCTGACCGCTCGGTTCAGCGTGCAGGTCCAGGGTCCTGGCAAGGCCGAATGGTATTCCGTGCAAGGCGAGCCGGAGCACCCGGTAGCGGCCGGTGAGACCCAGACGGTCACGGTACAAGCCAAGATTCCGGCCGCGACCCCCGCAGGCGAGCATCGGATCAAGCTGCGGGTCACCAACGTCAACGACCCGGACAACGACAGCACCGACAGCACCGCCGCGACCGTCAAGATCCCGGCGGTGGTCAAGCCGCCTGTCAAGAAGAAGCCGTTCCCGTGGTGGATCATCGCGGTGGCTGGCGGCGTGCTGGTGCTGGTGATCGGCGTGATCGTCGCCGTCGTCCTGATGAGCGGCGGTCCGAAGGTGCCGAAGGTCATCGGCATGGACTACGCCAGCGCCGTCGCCGAGCTGCAGAAGGGCGGCTACGCGGTCGCGCCGGAGATCAGGGCGAAGCCGCCCGGCAATGAACCCGCGGACAAGGTGTTCCTGCAAGATCCGGTGGCTGGAACGAAGGGTGATCCCAAGACGATTACGGTCAAGCTCACAGTGGCGGGCGCGGCCACGGCCGCCGTGCCGGGCGTGATCGGGCTGGAGTATCCGGACGCCGCGGCCGTGATCGAGAAGGCCGGGTTCAAGGTCGGGCCGGCGATTGAGGAGGTCTCGCCCGAGAACGCCCTGGGCAAGGTCTTCAAGCAGGAACCGGCGGCCGACGCCCAGGCCGCCCCTGGATCGGAGGTCAAGCTGACCGTGGCCGTCGGCGAGACGGTGGCCGTGCCGAACGTCACCGGCAAGCCGCTGGTTGCCGCGCAGGCGCTGCTGGAAGAGCGTGGGTTCAGCGTCGCCGCCGCCGCCGGCAAGCCCTCGGGACAGCAGCCGGACGCCGTTCTGACCCAGGATCCGGCCGGCGACACCAAGGCTCCCAAGGGCGGCGTTGTCAGGCTGACCACCGACCCGGGCGTGGTGGTGCCCGACCTTGTCGGCCCGCAATTGGACGGGATCGCCGGCATCCAGACCTTGAAGAACGCCGGCGCCGACATCGGCACGATCGGCTCTAGCTGCCGTGGCGCGCCGAACAAGATCGTCAGCCAGAGCATCGAACCGAAGACCCGGGTCGCGTCGGGCACGCGGGTGAACATCGTGGTCGCCAGCGCGACCGCGTCGCCCACCGCCAGCGTGCTCTGCCGGTCGTTCGTCGATGTGAGGCTGCAGGACTTCGGTAACCAGGTTCGCGGTGTCAACAACGCGAGACTGGTGCTGCCGAAATGACCGCGCGCCGCGTCGCGGGCAGGGGCTCGCGGCGCGGCGGCGAATGCAAGGATGTCGAACGCGAGGATCAGGACATGCCGAGTTTCGAGATTCCGGACGGACCGACGACGGTCGCCCTGAAGACGGAAGGGGGCTTCCACAAGGGCAGCGCCGTCTTTGGCGTCACCAACAAGACGGGCGAAGGTCTGACCGCGCGCTTCAGCGTCCAGGTCCAGGGCGACGGCAAGCCCGAGTGGTATCAGGTCCAGGGGGAATCCGAACGGCCGGTGGCGGCGGGTGAGAACCAGACCGTGACCGTCGTCGCCAAGATCCCGGCCGCGACGCCGCCGGGGCAGCACCGGATCAAGCTGCGGGCGACCAATGTCAACGATCCCGACAACGACTGCACCGACAGCACGGCGGCGACGGTCACCGTCCCCGCCGTGAGCGCGCCGCCGCCCAAGCCGAAGCCGAAATTCCCGTGGTGGATCCTGGCGGTGGTCGGCGGGGTGCTGGTGCTGGTGATCGGCGTGATCATCGCCGTCGTGGCGCTGGGCGGCGGGTCCAAGGTTCCCGACGTCGTCGGCCAGCCCTACACCGAGGCGGTCAAGGCGCTGGACAAGGCGGGCTACAAAGCCAAGCGGATCGACAAGGAGACCGACGCCAAGGCGGCCGAAACCGTGCTCGACCAGTCCCCGGCGGCTGGCGCCAAGGCCAAGAAGGACGGGCCGGTCCAGCTGACGGTGGCCATCGCCCTGCCGGTGGTCCCCGAGCCCAAGCCGGAAGAGCCCAAGGAAGAGCCGCCGATCATCGAACCGGCCGAGGCCAATTGTGATCCAGCGGTCGGTGCGTGCATCGACGGTTTCGTCTGGCGCGGGGCCTGGCCTAACGACCGGGTCTGCGTCACGCCGGAGTCCCGTTACCTAGCCGCGCTGGAGAATAGCCAAGCGGGGGCGCGTCGCAATCCAAACGGCGGCCCATACGGTCCGGACACCTGCTTGATGGGCTATGTCTGGCGCGACGGCTTCAACGGCGACCACGTCTGCGTCACCGGCGAGCGGCGCACCGTCGTGGCCCAGGAGAACGCGGCCGGACCGTCCCGCTACCGCGCCTGCCGGCCGGAGCGGATCATTCCCCGAACCAAGCCCGCGGGCTGAACCTCCAACCCAACCGGGGCCGTCGCTCGGCGGCCCTCGTAAGGAGCGCTGAACAATGGAGCGGATTTTCTCTCTCGAGGCCATTCTCGGATCGCTGGCGTTCGGCGTGGCCGGGGCGCTGGTGGCCCTGATCGTGCGGCTGGTGAAGGGCGACGGAAGCGCGGCGCTGTGGCGGGTGCTGGAGACCTTCCTCACCGCGACGTTCGGCGCCTTCCTGGCCCGCACCTTCATCAGCATCATGCTGAGCGTGGGCGGGGACTCCGACGCGGCGGTGACCGTGACCAGCCTGCTGTTCTTCATCTGGCCGGGCGTGGTGAATCTGATCTCGCTGGGCTTCGGCCATCCCGTGATCGGCGTCGAGGCGCTGCTGTGGATCGCCCTGGTGGTCGGCGGGCTGGTGGGCCTGTTCGACGGGCTATGGGCCACCCACAAGTGGGCCGGATTGGGCGCCCCGGCCTTCCTTCTGGACGTCACCTGGGGGCTGGGCGGCAACACCAACGGTGTCCTGATGCACCTGATCAACTTCGCCTGGGCCGACCATGGCGACGGTCCCGATGAGAACCGTCATGACGCCCATCGCTACAAGCAGGGCTTCGCGATCCGTTCGGGATTCGCCTTCACCCAGGGCGCGGTGATGAGCAACACCGACGCCTGGGACCCGACGACGGACCTGTTCAAGCACGAGACCATCCACATCTGGCAGAACCGGCTGCTGGGGCCGTTCTTCTGGTTCTCCTATGCTGGCTGGATGCTGGTGACCCTGATCCCGGCCCTGATCGCCGGCCTGATCGACTCCAGCCGCCGCATCGGCGACGCCATCACCTGGTGGACCTATTTCGACAATCCCTGGGAAGTGATGGCCTACGGCATCGCCAATCCCACCGACCGGACGGGCCAGCAGTTCATGGACGGCAGCGGGACGGTGACGGGCTGGGTCTGTTGGCCCTGGCCTCTGGCGATCGTCACCTCGGTGATCGGCGTCGTGGGGCTGGGCGCCGCGTTCGTGGCGATCATGATGGCCGGTTATGGCTGAGCCGCGCCGATGAAGGTCGTCATCATCGTCCTGGTCCTCGTCGTCATCGGCTTCGCCGTGGCCATCGGCGTGGCGGTCTACCGCGCCACCACGCCGCCCGCGCCGCCGTCAGCCCACGGTCCGCCCACGGACAGCAACGGCAATATCGACGAGGACGCCCTGGCCGACTGGAAGCCTCCGTCCATGGCCGCGTTCATGGGCAGCGTGTCGCGTCCGTTCGCGCCGAAGGTGTTCAAGCAGGACGTCCGGGTCGACGTGCCGGCCGCGGCCGAGACGGGTGACGACCGCTCCGAAACGAAGACGGTCCCGTCGGCCAAGAAGGACATGCGCATCGCCCGGATCCGGCTGCTCTCGGGGCGCGGCGCGGTCGCGACCTATGAGGTCTTCGGCGCGCCCGGGAAGGGGGAGACCTCTCCGCAGGCCGTGTGCCTCTGCTCCCAGGGGACGCTCCTGGACGAAGACCAGGCCGAGGACTGCGGTGATCCTTGGCGCAAGGCGCGGGCGAGCGGCGACGGCAAGTTCCTGTGCCGCAAGAAGGACGACGACGTCTCGGCCGTCGTCTATCACTCGGGCGGGACGATCAAGGTCACATCGATGGACGATCAGGCGGTCAGTGTGTCGATCCGGTGATCAGCGTGTGGCGAGCAGCTCGGGGTCGGCCTAGACCCTGACGGTCCGAAGCGCCGAGATCATCGCCAGGATCGATCCGATCAGCAGGACCAGCAGCCAGACCGCGCCGACGATGGCGATGATCAGCGCGCCGATGGCGTCGGTGATGCTAGCCAGGAAGCCGGGCGGAAAATCGATCAGGAACGCCAGCAGCAGGGTCGCGCCCACCGAGACCGCGGTCAGGATGACGATGCCCTTGTTCTGCAGGAACCGCTCATGGGCCAGGAGCAGCAGGATGCAGAAGGCGATCTTGAGGACCAGGATCAGGCCCAGGGTGGCGGTGGCCGCCCCCGTGGGGAAGTCGGCGAAGGCGGCGAAATAGGCGATCGTCCCGAACGGGATCGCCACCAGCAGGGTGACCATCAGGATCAGCAGGCCCAGGGCCGCCAGGGCCATGACGATCGCGCCCAGCAGGCCGAAGAAGGCGATCACCAGGGTGACGATTCCCTGCACGCGCCCGATCACGCTGCGCGACAGCAGGATGCCCAGCCCCATTAGGATGACGGTGTAGAGCAGCAGGCCGTCGAGCACCGGCAGGTAACGGATGCCCAGGCCCGGCGTCGAGGCTTCGAAGCCGGCCTGGCGCACGGCGTCCAGGATGAACGCCGAGGCGCATTCGATCAGGAGGGCGACCAGCAGGACGAAGCCCGCCAGCCAGAAGAACGGCGCACGCAAACGGTCCATGGCTCGCCTCGCTTTGACGATGAAGTCTGCCCAATCTCCACCATCGCGGCAAGGTGGGCGTAGATAGCTTTAAGGTTGTGTTTGGCGCTCCCCGAGCCGTCAGCGTCGTTGTCGGGCCAGGGCGCGTTCCAGGGCGCGCTGGTTGTAGTCGCCGCCCGCGTGGCCCGGCGTGTCGACGCGCCAGAAGCCGAAGACGTTGAGACCGTAGGCCGGTTCGAACGGGGCCTGGTCGGGAGCCAGGATCTTGTTCTGCAGGCTGTCCAGGACCCGGACGTCGGACTTGGAGAGCCGGACGGCCAGTACGGCGTGACCGGTGGGCGGCGTGGTCGTCAGAGTCACCCCGACCACCAGATAGACGTCGGCTTCGGGAAAGCCCAGGCGGGCCAGGCCCCAGCGCTTGACCAGGGCGATGTCCTCGCAGTCGCCGCCCAGGACCAGGGTGTTGACCGGCGTGGCCCAGATGTCGTCGCGGAGATAGAGGTCGTAGTCGCCGGTCTGCTTGACGTGCCGGTTCACGTAGTCGTTGACCGCCGCCAACTGATCCGCACGGGAGAGGCCGCGGGCTTTCCTGTCGAGAAAGTCCCGATAGGCTTTTATCTGCGGGATGTCGCTGCCGGCCAGCAGGGGCGCCGTCAGCACTTCGGATTCCCGTAACGGCTTGGAGCGTCGCAGGATGAAGTCCGGATAGTCGGTCTTGGTGAAAATCAGGTTCGAGGCCGCCTGGGCGGGCGAGAGGGGAGTGGCCAGCACCAGTCCGATCGCCATCGCGAGCCCGGTGAGTTTCATCGCGAAAAGCCTCCTGGTCGCGGCGTTTTCGTCAGCTAGCCGTCTCCGCCCGGTCTTGGACAATCGGGCGTTCCTGCCCTCGTCGGAGGGAAAAGACCTGACCGCCGAAGGAGGGGCGGTGAGCCGCATGCGAGTGCAACCAATTTGCACGCATGGGCAGCTTCCGTACCCGGACGAGGCTTCAAGCCCTTGCCTAGCTTCGACTTACGCCTACATGCCTCCTGCTGAAGCCCGGCGCGAGTCGGGCCGATCGGTACGTCGGCCACAAAGATTCTGAAGAAAATGCAGCGCTTAAGCGTGACCCTGCGGACCGCCACCACGGTCCTGAGCCTGCTCGCCGCCGGAGGATTCTCGGCGACGGCGTCGTCCGCGCACGCCCGCGCTCCACTCGAAACCCCCGTTCCGCTGGTCGCGGCGCCCGACGCGACCGCCGACATGGCGCAGACGGAGTACGACCCGCTCGAGGGGTTCAACCGCGGCAGCTACGCCTTCAGCATGGGCCTCGACCGCGCCTTCTTTGGACCGGTCGCGCACGGCTACATGGCCGTGACGCCGAACTCGTTCCGTCACCGGGTCAGCGCCGTGGTCTACAATCTCGGCGAGCCCAGCACGTTCCTGAACGATGTCCTGCAGGCCAAACCCAAGCGGGCGGGGCGGACCACGGCGCGTTTCGCGATCAATTCCACCGTTGGCCTGCTGGGGCTGTTCGACGTCGCCGCCGGCATGGGCATCCGCTCACACGACGCCGACTTCGGCCAGACCTTCGGCCGCTACGGCGTCAAGCCGGGCCCGTACCTCTACGTGCCGGTGCTGGGCCCGCTGAACTTCCGTGACGGGGTCGGCCGCGTGTTCGACTTCTTCACTGATCCGGTCGGCATCGCCGGCGGCGGCTGGACGACGACGTTCGGCGCCTCGCGGCTGGTGGTCCAGACCATCGACACCCGCGCCAACGCCGACCTGGCGTTCCGGGGGCTGGACCAGGCGATCGATCCATACGCCACCGCCCGCTCGGCCTACGGCCAGCACCGCGAGGCCCTGGTCCGTGAGGCGACGGGCGCGGTGCAGGAGCTGCCTGACTTCGACGACGTCTCCGCTGGGCCCGAGCCCGCCGCCACGCCAGCTAAGGCTTCGCCGCAAGCGCCGACCGTTCCCGTCGAACCCGCGTCCCCCGAACCTGCCGCGTCCGCCTCGGTTCCTACCGTCCCCCAATGATCCCGCCGGAAACGACCATGACCAAAGCCCATCCCACCCGCCGTCTCGTCCAACTGGCCCTGGTTTCCCTGATCGGCCTCGGCGCCATGGTCCAGGCCGGCTCGGCCACGGCCCAAGGTCAGCGCGACGCGGGGGCCGAACAGTTCGTCCAGACGCGGGCCCAGCGGGTGATTTCGGTCCTGGCCGACAAGAGCCAGAGCGTCGCCCAGAAGAAGGCGACCTTCCATCAGGGCATCGACGAACTGGCCGACGTGCCGCGGATCACCAATTTCGTGCTGGGCAAATACGCCCGCACCGTCACGCCGGATCAGCGCGCGCGCTTCGCGGCGGCGTTCCGCGTCTACGCCGAAAGCGTCTACCAGAACCGCATCAACGACTATCACGGCGAGACCCTGAAGGTGACGGGCTCGACCGTCCGCAAGCCGGGCGACGTGATCGTCAACACCACCATCTCGGGCGGTCAACTGGGCCAGCCGGTGCAGGTGTCGTGGCGGGTGCTGGGCGGCGGAACCTCGTGGAAGGTCGTCGACGTCCAGTTCAAGGGCGTGTGGCTGGCGATCACCCAACAGCAGGACTTCGTTTCGACCATCGATAACGCCGGCGGCAATGTCGAGGTGCTGATCAGCCAATTGCAGCGCGACGCCCAGCGTCCGGCGTCGCGTTAAGAGCGGGGACTAGGGAAGATGGGGTTGCGCGAACAATGGGCCGAGACCTTGATGGGTCTCCTCGTGCTCATCCTGGCGGCGGGCTTTCTGGTCTATTCGCTGAGCGTCGGCGGCGTGGGCCGCAAGTCGGGCGGCTACGAGGTCACGGCCAAGTTCGGCCAGGTCGGCTCGCTGGCGCCCGGCGCAGCGGTCAGCGTGGCCGGCGTCAAGGTCGGCACTGTCTCGCAGATCACGCTGGACCCCAAGACCTATCTGGCGGTGACCAAGCTGAACCTGAATCCTGACGTCAAGCTGCCCTCGGATTCCACCGCCAAGATCACCAGCGACAGCCTGCTGGGCGGCGTCCACGTGGCCATCGCTCCCGGCGGCGCGACCGACGACATCAAGCCCGGCGGCGAGATCGACAACACCCAGGGCGCGGTCGACCTGTTCGGCCTGATCGGCTCGGTGATCCGTCCGCAAGGCGGCGCGGCCGAGGCCGCTGCGCCGGCGGCCGGTGAGACGCCCGCCGCGTCCGCCGCCGCCACGGCTCCGGACAGCTACTGAGATGGCCGCGGTCCAAGCCGCGATCCCGGGCATCTTCAAGCCCCTGCGCACCATCGGGCGCTCGACCCTGGGCGCGCTGCGCATGGTGGGCGGGGTCGGGGTCTTCGCCCTGCGCGGCGTCGTATCGGTGTTCACCCCGCCGTGGTTCCCGATCCAGCTGGTGCGCCAACTGGCGGCCATCGGCTTCTTCTCGCTGCCCGTCGTGGGCCTGACGGCCATCTTCACGGGCGCGGCCCTGGGGCTGAACATCTACACCGGCGGCGGGCGCTTCAACGCCGAGCAGGTGATGCCGCAGATCGTCGCCCTGGGCATCACGCGTGAGCTGGGCCCGGTGCTGGCGGCCCTGATGC
>JAGIBE010000249.1 GCA_017744495.1 Caulobacter sp.
ATCTGGGTCCCGGCATTCGCCGGGAGCGGATTCTTAGGCTCTACCGCGTCGCCTCGTGGACGTCCTTCTTGGCGTTCGCGCCGGCCTTCTTGGCGTCGGCGTTGATGTCGGCGGCGGCTTCCTTGGTTTCCTGGCCGGCCTTGGCGCCGGCTTCCTTGGCCTTATCGACCGCCTCGCCGGCCGCGACCTTGGCGTCGGCGGCGGCTTCCTCGGTGCTTTCCTTCAGGGCCGTACCGGCTTCCTTGACGTCGGGGTCGTTCTTGATGTCGACGGCGGCTTGCTTGATCTCGCTGCCGGCGGCCTTGGCGCCTTCCTTGATCTGGGTGGCGTGCTCCTGCGAGCAGGCGGCCAGCGACAGGGCGGCCAGGCCGGCGGCGGCGAAAAGGGTGATGGAGCGCATGGCGTTTTCTCCTGGAAACGGCTCGCCGATAGAACGGCGCTTTACGGTCGAGGTTCCGACTCTGTCGCACCCCAAGCTTCCTAAGCCCGGCTCCGCCGTCTAAACGTCCGCCATGCGCCTCGCCTTTCTCGGAACCCCCGATTTTTCCGTCGCCTGCCTCGCCGAGCTCGTCGCCGCCGGCCACGAGATCGTCCGCGTCTATTCCCAGCCGCCCGCCCCGCGCGGCCGCGGCCAGGACCTGAAGCCCTCGCCGGTCCACGCCTTCGCCGAAAGCCTGGGCCTGCCGGTGCGCACGCCGGTCTCGATGAAAGCCCCCGAGGAGATCGAGGCCTTTCAGGCGCTGGACCTCGACGCCGCCGTGGTCGTGGCCTTCGGCCAGATCCTGGTGAAGGCCGTGCTGGACGCCCCGCGCCTGGGCTGTTTCAACCTGCACGCCAGCCTGCTGCCCCGCTGGCGGGGCGCCGCGCCGATCCAGCGGGCGATCATGGCCGGCGACGCGGTGACCGGCGTCCAGGTGATGCGGATGAGCGAGGGCCTGGACGAGGGCCCCGTGCTGATGGGCGAGCAGGTGCGGATCGACGCCCTGGAGACCGCCGGCAGCCTGCACGACAAGCTGGCCGCCGTCGGCTCGCGCCTGCTGCCCGTGGCCCTGGCCGCCATCGAGCGCGGCTCGGCGGTCGAGGTCCCGCAGGCCGAGGAGGGCGTCACCTACGCCAAGAAGATCAAGTCGGCCGAGGCCCGCATCGACTGGACCCGTCCGGCCATCGAGGTCGACCGCCACATCCGGGGCCTGTCGCCGTTCCCAGGCGCCTGGTTCGAAGCGCCGTCGGACAAGGGCCCGGTGCGTGTGAAGGCCCTGCTGTCGCGCGTCGAGAACGCGGAAGGCGCGCCTGGAGCCGTGCTGGACGACGCTCTGCTGATCGCCTGCGGGGACGGCGCGGTGCGCCTTTTGAAGGCCCAGCGCGAGGGCAAGGGCGCGCAGGACGCCGAGGTCTTCGTGCGCGGCTTCCCGCTGGCGACCGGGACGGTCCTGGCCTGATGCCCCGCTACCGCCTGACGATCGAATATGACGGCCGGCCCTATAACGGTTTCCAGGCCCAGGCTTCCCAGCCTTCGGTGCAGGGGGCGTTGGAGATGGCGGTGAAGGCCTTCTGCGGCCAGGAGATCCGCGTGGCCGCCGCCGGCCGCACCGACACCGGGGTCCATGCGACAGGCCAGGTGGTGCATGTCGATCTCGAACGCGACTGGCCGGCCCAGACGGTGATGAACGCGATGAACGCCCACCTGACGCGCGAGGCGGTCAGCGTGCTGGACGCTTCGATCGCGCCCGAGGGCTGGCACGCCCGCTTCTCGGCCAACGAGCGGCGCTACCTCTACCGGATCCTCAATCGCCGCGCCCCGCCGGCCCTCGAGAAGGGCAAGGTGTGGCACATGAAGAAGGACGTGGACGCCGAGGCCATGCACGCGGCCGCCCAGGCCCTGGTCGGGCTGCACGACTTCACGACGTTCCGCGACATGGCCTGCCAGGCGAAGTCGCCGATCAAGACCCTGGACGTGGCCCGGATCAGCCGCGTCGGCGACGAGGTGCATCTGGTGTTCGAGGCCCGCTCGTTCCTGCACCGCCAGGTGCGGTCGATGACCGGCACCCTGGTCGAGGTCGGGGTGGGCCGCTGGACGGCTGACGACCTGAAGGCGGCCCTGGAAGCCAAGGACCGCACGGCCTGCGGCCCGGTGGCCCCGTCGGACGGGTTGTACCTGACGGGCGTGGGGTACGAGGGGGAGTAGGGGAAGCCGACCGCGCCAATCCTATTCTATCCGTCATCCCGGGCCTTGTGCCCGGGACCCCTCTCTCCGCTGCAGGTGCAGCAGGGTGGCGCGCCAGCGCGCCAATGCACTGCACTTGCGAACTGAACCAGGGGTCCCGGGCACAAGGCCCGGGATGACGGATTCTAAAGGAACGCGTAGGACTTACCCTACCGCTTCCTCGTCCGCTCGGCCCGCGCCGTCTGGATCTGGCCGACCGCTAGCGCGCCGATGAAGGCCGCGAAGCCGACGAGGACAAAGGTCAGATAGGGAGTCATGGAAGGTTCTCCGTTGCGATGACGGCGAAGCTTCCCCGGCGCGCCGGAGGGCGGCCTTGATCCAGCTCAAGGCTAGGTAGCAGCCCTTACAGCACCGAGCAGTTGGTCAGCTGGCTGAACCGCTCCAGCGCCACCGTCCCCACCACCGAGGTGCCGAAGCGGTCCAGCTCCGGGGACCAGACCGCGACGGCCGCCTTGCCCGGCACGATGGCGACGATCCCGCCGCCCACGCCGCTCTTGGCCGGCAGGCCGACCCGGTAGGCGAAGCTGCCGACGCTGTCATAGATGCCGCAGGTCAGCAGCAGGGCGTTCAGGCGCCGCGACAGGCGCTCGGGGAAGATGGTTTCCTCGACGATGGGCGAGAAGCCGCCGGCCGCCAGGGGGAGCATGGCGCGGGCCAGCTGCCGGCAGCTCATGGTCAGAGCGCACTGGCGACAATAGGCGGCCACCACGGTCTCGGGGTCGTGGTTGATCGTGCCCTTGCCGCGCATCAGGTTGGCGATCGCCCGGTTCTGCCAGGCGTTGGCCAGCTCGGACGCGGCCACCGCCTCGTCGATCTCGACCTTCTCGCCGGCCAGGAAGCCCGCGAAGCCGCGCACCAGGGCCGGCGGATCCTTGAAGACGTCCATCAGCTGGTCGCAGACGGCGATGGCCCCGGCGTTGATGAACGGGTTCCTCGGCACGCCCTCCTCCGCCTCGAGCTGCGAGAGGTGGTTGAACGGCGTCCCCGACGGCTCCTTGCCCACGCGGGTCCAGACCTCGTCGCCGAAGCGGTTCAAGGCCAGGCCGAGCGAGAACACTTTGGTGATGCTCTGAACCGAGAAGCCCTCGTCGGCGTCGCCGATCACCGCCTCCTCGCCGGAGACCAGCCGCACGACCATGCCGAACTTGGTCGGCGGCACGCAAGCCAGCTGCGGGATGTAGTCGGCGGTCCGGCCCTTGCCGAAATAGGGCTTCACCAGCACGGCCACCTCGGCCAGGACATCGGCGATCGACAGCTCGTCCATCAGATCCTGACCGCCACCAGCACCGCACCGGCCGCGATCAGGGCCACGCCCAGCCAGTTCAGCGGCGACAGCTTCTCGCCCAGGAACACGGTGGCGATGATCGCCACGAACACCACCGACAGCTTGTCGACCGGCGCGACCTTGGCCGCCTCGCCCAGCTTCAGGGCCCGGAAGTAGCAGAGCCACGAGGCCCCGGTGGCCAGGCCCGACAGCACCAGGAACAGCCACGAGCGCGGGGCGATCGAGCCGGGCGCGCGCCACTCGCCGGCCACGGTCAGGATCAGGCCGGCGAAGCCCAGGATCACCACCGTGCGGATGAAGGTGGCGAGGTTGGAGCCCACGCCCTCGACCCCGACCTTGGCCAGGATGGCGGTCAGGGCCGCGAAGACCGCCGAGGCCAGGGCCCAGAAGGGCCAGCTCGCCAGGGCGGCCCGCCCCATCAGGCGAAGGCCGCGAAATAGCGGCCGATCAGGGCCTGGTAGATGTCAGCCAGGGCCTCGACTTCATCAACCGGGACGCGTTCGTCCACCTGGTGCATGGTCGAGCCGACCAGGCCGAACTCGACGACCGGACACAGGCTGCGGATGAACCGCGCGTCGCTGGTGCCGCCGGTGGTGGAGAGCTCGGGCACGCGGCCGGTGGCGTCGCCGACGGCGGCCACGATCACGTCGGTGAAGGCGCCCGGCTCGGTCAGGAAGGCCTCGCCGCTGATCTTGCACAGGGCCTCGACCCGGCCGGAGAAGCCCTCGGCGGCCTCGCGGCACTCCTGCTCGATCCAGGCGGCCAGGTCCTTGCCCTTGTGGGCTGGGTTGAAGCGGATGTTGATCCGCGCCTTCGCCGACGCCGGGATGACATTGGTGGCGGTGTTGCCGACGTCCACCGTGGTGACTTCCAGGTTCGAGGGCTGGAAGCCGGTATAGCCGTCGTCCAGCACCCGGCTCTGCAGGCGCGAGAGGATGTCGACCATCACCGGGATCGGATTGGCGGCGCGGTGCGGATAGGCCACGTGGCCCTGCTTGCCGTCGACGGCGATCCAGGCGTTGATGCTGCCGCGCCGGCCGATCTTGACCATGTCGCCGAGGAGGTTGGCGCTGGTCGGTTCGCCGACGATGCAGTGGTCGATGATCTCGCCCTCGGCGGCCAGAGCCTGGACGACTTTCACCGTGCCGTCCTCGGCCACGCCCTCCTCGTCGCCGGTGATCAGGAAGCTCAGCGAGCCCGGCAGGTCGGTCGGAAGGCGCGAGACGGCGGCGACGAAGGCGGCGATGGCGCTTTTCATGTCGACCGCGCCGCGGCCGTAGAGGATCCCGTCCTTGATCTCGGCCTGGAACGGACCGGCGGTCCAGGCCGCGGCGTCGCCGACGGGCACCACGTCGGTGTGACCGGCGAAGCAGAGGTTCGGCCGCGCGGTCCCGCGCCGAGCGTAGAGGTTCTCGATCTCGCCGAAGCTCATGCGCCGGCAGGCGAAGCCGAGGCTTTCCAGCTGGCGCTGCAGCACGTCCATCGCGCCTTCGTCGGCCGGGGTCACGGACGGGCGGCGGATCAGGGCCTGGGCCAGAGCGACGGGATCCAGGGCGAGGGCGGGGCTGTTGTCAGTCATTGTCCTGGCTTTAGGCTCCCCTGGCGCCGGACGCAAACCAGGAGGCCGCCCATGCCCAAGATCGACATCGAAGCCGCGCCGCTGCGGATCGGCAGCGACTATCCGCCGCCCCACGACGCCCCCTGCGCCGGGCGTCGCCGCCGCGCTCTCGGCGACGCGGCGGGTCTGGACCAGTTCGGCGTTAACCTGATGCGCCTGCCGCCCGGCCAGTGGAGCAGCCAGCGGCATTGGCATTCGGCGGAAGACGAGTTCGTCTGGGTGGTCGAGGGCGAGGTGGTGCTGGTCGAGGACGGCGCCGAGACGGTCCTGCGGGCCGGCGACTGCGCGGGCTTCAAGGCCGGGGTCGCAAATGGTCATCACCTGCAAAACCGCTCGGATCGCGAGGCCGTGCTGCTGGAGATGGGGTCGCGTAGGCCGGACCGGGACACCTGCATCTACAGCGACATCGATATGGTCGCGTATGCCGGGGAGGAATTTTACCGACGGACGGATGGGTCGTCCTATCCGAACACCTGACTCGTACCGCAAAAGGTTAGTATTGCGCCGCACGATTCCCAATAGTTGTATCCAGTGTCATAAATAGTTAAGCTTGTGCGCCTTTGGGGGGTGAACATGCGCAAAATGGCATTGTCGAGCGTGGTCATGGCGACGTTGTTCGCCGCTGGCGCCGGATCGCAAGCAGCGGCGGACGAGGCAGGAAGGCGCGTCTCCGTCAGAACGACCATCTATGAGACCGACGCAACGCCCACGTCTTCGGTTGTGGATTGCGACGCCACGCAACCCACCAGCGCTTGGCGATCTTGGCGGGAGGGCGGAGAGTATGATCGAGCCCAAGCACTGGATGTGGTGCGGGCGTTGCGCAGAGCCGGCGACATAGATCTCGTCGAGGAGGGCGCGGGATGTCTGAGGCGCTACTACGCGCTCCGGGCGGGCCGACAGCAGTCCGTGCTCGACATCGGCTCGAACGTTGTGTTCGTCGGTGGCCTTGGGGCTGTGCTCAGCGCGGGGGCCGGCGCCACCACTCAGAGAGATTGGGCCTATGCGGCCGTCCTGCCCGTCGTCATGGCGCAGTTCCGGGCAAGCCAGCCTACACGCGACCTTTATGCCGGAGGGAAGATCGGCCTTGGCGTGATTGGCGCGCGCTACCGGGAACTGGACAAGTACACCAGCCTTCTGGGCGACGCCTTGCGGGTCGGTGACAGCGCCAAGGTCGCGCCGGACAGCGCTTTCAAACAAGCTTGCGACCGTCTGCAGACGATCGAAGGCTGGGAAGCAGGCGAGGACCGAACGGCGCTTTTGCCCGACTATCGCAAGCTCAAACAAGCCTGCGTCGCCAGTGGCAAGGCGCATACGGACCTGTTCAGTGCTTGGCAAGCCGCGCAGAGCTGGCGCAGAGCCTATGCTTACGCCTACTCCACCGATCTGATCCGCTTGGACGACGAAATTCTCAGCAAAGACCGTCAGCTTCGGTATTCACCGGTGCAAACGCTGTCGGCCATGGCGGCGGCGCCGTTTTCGGCGGCGGCGACCCTGCTCTCCAGCGAGAACGGCACTCAGGCGGTGGATCGTTTGAAGACGCAGCAGGCGTTTTCGAACATGGAGGTTCCGCTGTCGTCGATCGTCCTGCCGCCCTGTCCGCCGCAGATCACCGAAATCTATCAGTTGAGCGATGCGGCGTTGATCCGAGGGACCGTCACCACGGCGCGAGGGGAAAAGCAGCCGACATTCGATCAAGTCAAGGACACGCTGGAACGCATGCAGGCGGCCGCTGACGCCCTCAATAGCGCCAGCGCCTACATGAATTACAGGATCAGGTTGGCGACGACGATTGTAGCCTTGGCCGCCTATGATCGCCTCGCATTCGGCTACGACGCCAACACGGCGCGCATAAGCGTCGCGCTCGCGTCAAGCCCGCCTTCCACCACGCCTGTGTCGACTAGTCCCGCAACAGGTCGTTGATCGAGGTCTTCGACCGGGTCTGGGCGTCCACGGTCTTGACGATCACCGCGCACGACAGGCTGAGGCCGCTCTTGGGATCGGGCCGGCTGCCCGGGACGACGACGCTGTAGGGCGGCACCTTGCCGATGTGGACCTTGCCGGTGGCGCGGTCGATGATCTGAGTCGAGGCCGAGATGAACACGCCCATCGACAGGACCGAGCCCTCGCCGACCACGACGCCTTCGACCACTTCCGAGCGGGCGCCGATGAAGCAGTCGTCCTCGATGATGGTCGGGTTGGCCTGCAGGGGCTCCAGCACGCCGCCGATGCCGACGCCGCCCGACAGGTGGACGCGCTTGCCGATCTGGGCGCACGAGCCGACCGTCACCCAGGTGTCGACCATGGTGCTGTCGTCGACATAGGCGCCGATGTTCACGAACGACGGCATCAGGATGACGTTCTTGCCCACGTAAGCGCCGCGGCGGACGATCGAGCCGGGCACGGCGCGGAAGCCGGCGGCCTCGAACTGCGGGGCGTCCCAGCCGTCGAATTTGTTGGGGACCTTGTCCCACCACGGACCTACGGCGCCGCCGAGCGTGCCGGCGTGCAAGACCTTGTTCGGGTTCAGGCGGAACGACAGCAGCACGGCCTTCTTGAGCCACTGATGGGTGGTCCATTCGCCGCCGATCTTCTCCGACACCCGAGCCTTGCCGGCGTCGATCAGCAGCAGGGTCTCCTCGACCGCCGTGCGCACAGGGCCGGTCGTGGCGGTGGAGACGCCGTCGCGGGCGTCCCAAGCGGCTTCGACTTCAGCTTGCAAGTCGGCGAGGGTGAGGGCGGTCATGTCAGGCTTCCTTCAGGCGCGCCGAGGTCAGGAACCCGGCGAGATCGTGCGTGCGGTGATGGACGAAGTCGGCGGTCGAAGCGGCCGCGTGGGCGCCGACCAGGACGGTGGTCATGCCCAGCAGGGCGGCGGGCGCCAGGTTCTTCTCGCTGTCCTCGAAGAAGGCCGTGGCCGGCGGGGCGAAGGCGTGGCGGGTCACGACCTTCTCGAACGTCGCCATCGCCGGCTTGGGGATGTAGTCGGCCGTCTCGATGGCGAAGACGTCCTCGAACAGGTGCGCCAGGCCCAGATGGCCCAGCACCCGCTCGGCGTGGCCCAGCGAGCCGTTGGTGAACACCAGGCGGCGGCCGGGCAGGGCGTCGATCGCCGCTCGCAGCCCCGGATCGGTGGTCAGCCGGTCCATCGAGACGTCGTGCACTTCGTCCAGGAACGCCTTGGGCTCCATGCCGTGATGCATCATCAGTCCGGCCAGGGTGGTGCCGTGCTCGGTATAGTAGCGCTTCTGTAAGGCCTTGGCCTCGCTGCGCTCCAGGCCGGTATAGCGCTCGACGAAGTCGGTCATCCGGCCCTCGATCAGGGCCATGTACTCACACTCGGCCGGATAGAGGGTGTTGTCCAGATCGAAGAGCCACGTCTCCACGTGCCGAAGATCGGGCGAGCGTTCCGCGCTCATTTGGAGATCAGCGTGCCCGCGCCGTGCTCGCTGAACAGTTCGACCAGCATGGCGTGGGGACGGCGCCCGTCCAGGATGACCACGGCCTCGACCCCCTGCTCCACGGCGTGGATGGCGTTCTCCAGCTTGGGGATCATGCCGCCGGTGGCGACGCCCGAGGCGATCAGTTCGCGGGCCTCTTCGATCGTCATCTGGCGGATCAGCTCGCCGTCGGCGTCGAGCACGCCCTTGATGTCGGTCAGCATCAGCATCCGTTTGGCCTTCAGGGCGCCGGCCAGCGCTCCGGCCACCGTGTCGGCGTTGATATTGAAGGTCTCGCCCTCGGCCGAGACGCCGATCGGGGCGACGACGGGGATGTAGTCGGTTTCCGACGCCAGCAGGGCCTGGATCAGGTGCGGGTCGACCTTGGTCGGCTCGCCCACGAAGCCCAGGTCGACGACCTGCTCAATGTTGCTGTCCGGGTCCTTGCGGGTGCGGGTCACCTTCTCGGCGGTGATCAGACGGGCGTCCTTGCCGGATAGACCCACGCCGCGCACGTCGGCCTCGGCGCCGGCCTGGGTGATCCAGCTGGCGATTTCCTTGTTGATGGCGCCCGACAGCACCATCTCGGCCACTTCCATGGTGGCTTCGTCGGTGACGCGCAGGCCGTCCACGAAGGTGGACTTGACGCCCGCCTTGTCGAGCATGCGGCTGATCTGCGGGCCGCCGCCGTGCACCACCACGGGATGTACGCCCAGGAGCTTGAGCAGCACCACGTCGGCCGCGAACAGCTTGGCCACCTGCTCCTGGCCCATGGCGTGGCCGCCGTATTTGATGACCACCGTCTCGCGGTCGTAGATCTGGATGTAGGGCAGGGCTTCGGCCAGGGTCTTGGCGGTGGCCCAGCCCGCTTCCTCGGCGACGTCGGTCAAGGCGGCGGTCCTGTAAGGCGAAAGGCGCGCCTCGATAGCGGACCCTGCCCCCCCTGTCACGCGTCAGCGTGACGTTTGGACGAGATGTTCCCGCGTCGATGAGGGTCAGTCGTCCTTCCGGGTGAACCGCCACTTCAGCACCAGCACCGCGCCCGACATCAGGAGGCTGGCGATGTTGGAGGCGATCACCGGCCAGGCCTTGATCAGCACGCCGTAGGCGATCCAGCACGAAAAGCCGGTGACGGTGACCAGATAGGTCCGCAGCGACACCGACTCCGCGTCCTTCTCGCGCCAGATCTTGACGATCTGCGGGACGAAGCTGGTGATCGACAGCAGGGCGGCGACCGTGCCGACGACCGAGGCGGCGAGGTTGGCGCTCACGCCTGGGCGGCTTGGGGGGCGGCTTGGCGGCCGACTTGCGGCTCGGCCTGGGACGGCTCGGCGGGCCGCTCGTCCACGCCCCAGCGTCGGGCGTAGGCGGGCGACAGCTCCAGACCGACCGGCGGCGGACCGGGCGCGCGGTCCTCGGTCAGGCAGATCGTCAGATATTCCAGGGCGGTCTTCACCCCGTGTTCGGAATAGGGCTTGCCGATCACCCCGCAGGCGCCGGCGAAGTCCTCGGGCAGGCGCTTGACGTTGGCGGTCATGAACAGAGCTACCCCGCCGCAGTCGTCATGGATGGTCCGCGCCACTTCCACGCCGGTGGGCCCGTCGCGCAGGTGGACGTCGACCAGGGCCAGGTCCGGACGCAGATCGGAGGCCAGGGCCACCGCCTCGTCCGAGCTCATGGCCAAGCCCACGGGATGGCAGCCGACCTCCTCGACCAGGAACTCCAGTTCCGTGGCCAGCAGGACTTCGTCTTCCACGATCAGTATGTCGAGCGATCGCCCGTTCATCACCAGTTCCAATGTCTCTTAGTGATGAACGCCGTTGATCGGCAGGTACACCACCACGCGGGTTCCGGGATCAGCGGGCGTGGTCTCCGAACGCGCCTTCAGCTGCTGGCAAAGCAGCTGGACGATGGTCAGACCGAATCCGCCCGACGAAGCGGAAGGTTCCGCTCCAACGCCGTTGTCGGCGATTTCGATCCGGAAGTCGGCGTCCTGGCGGGTGATCCGGACAAGAATCTCGCCGGCGCGACCGTCCATGGCCTCCGGGGGGAAGGCATGGCGCAGGGCGTTGGAGAACAACTCGCTGATCACCAGGGCCAGGGGTGCGGCCTTGGAGGCGGCGATGTCGATCCGCTCGAGATCCAGGCTGACCTTGATGTCGTCGCGGCGCGCCGAACCCACCATGTCGCTGACCAGGTCGCGCACGAAGGCCGAGACGTCGAAGCGTTCGACGTCCTCGCTCTGGAACAGACGGCGGTGGACCGTGGCGATGGCGCTGACCCGCTCCAGCATGCCGCGCAGGCTATTCTTGACCCCCGGGTCGGTGACCCGGCGGTTCTGCAGCAGCAGCAGGGACGAGATGAGCTGGAGGTTGTTCTTGACCCGGTGGTCGACCTCGTGGAGCAGGGCGGTCTTCTGCTGCAGGGCCTGAGTCAGGTCGGCGGTGCGGGCCGCCACGGCCGCCTCCAGCCGCTCGCGGGTGTCGTCCAGCTCGAACTCCACGCGCTTCTTGTCGCTGATGTTCAGCTGCGAGCCGAAGAAATAGACGATCTCGCCGCCCTTGTCCCGCACCGGCGACAGGTAGAGGGCGTTCCAGAAGGTGGTGCCGTCCTTGCGGTAGTTGAGGATGTCGATCGCGGCTTCCCTGCCCTCGGCGATGGCCAGGCGCAGCGCCTCGACGGCGGCGGGATCGGTGTCCGGCCCCTGCAGGAAGCGGCAGTTGCGGCCGATCACCTCGTCGCGGTGATAGCCGGTCAGGGCCAGGAAGGCGTCGTTGGCGAAGATGATCGGATTGTCGGCCTGGCTGGCGTCGGTGACGAGCATCGCCATGCGTGTGGCGCGGATCGCCGCCGCGAAGGGATCACCGGCCCCATGCCCGGCAGCCAGTTCTTCCGCCGCGCGTTCCGACCGCAAGATATCCGTCATTCGTTGGACGCCCGACCTGCCGACATGCCCCGTGGTTCCCCAAAACGCCGACGAAGGGGTCGGGTTCCAGACATTGATCCAGAATCCGGCGGGGCGCAAAACGCACGACGGCGGAAACCCGAAGGTTCCCGCCGCCATGTCCCGAAGGATCGTGAGGCTTACCGGGGCTTGTAGATCCGGTCGAAGACGCCGCCGTCGTTGAAGTGGGTGGCCTGGGCCTTCTTCCAGCCCCCGAAGGTGTCGTCGATGGTCACCAGCGGGATGTTCTTGAACCGGCTGGCGTACTTGGCCGCGGCCGCGGCGCTGCGCGGGCGGTAGTAGTTCTTGCCGATCAGATCCTGGGCGATGGGGCTGTAGAGGAAGTTCAGGTAGCCCTCGGCCACGACGCGGGTCTTGTGGCGGTCGACATTCTTGTCGACCAGGGCCACCGGCGGCTCGGCCAGGATCGACAGCGACGGATAGACGATGTCGAACTTGCCCGGCAGTTCGTCCTGCGCCAGGAAGGCCTCGTTCTCCCAGGCCAGCAGCACGTCGCCCAGGCCGCGCTGGGTGAAGCTGGTGGTCGCGCCGCGGGCGCCGGTGTCGAGCACGGGCACGTGGCGGAACAGCTCGGTGACGAAGGCCTCGGCCTTGGCGGGATTGCCGCCCGGCTGCTTCAGGGCCCAGGCCCAGGCGGCCAGGTAGTTCCAGCGCGCGCCGCCCGAGGTCTTCGGGTTGGGGGTGATCACATCGATGCCCGGCTTGATCAGGTCGCCCCAGTCCTTGATCTTCCAGGGATTGCCCTTGCGGACCAGGAACACGATCGTCGAGGTGTAGGGCGTCGAGTTCTGCGGTAGGCGCGACTGCCAGTTGGCCGGCAGCAGCTTGGCCTTGGCGGCGATCTCGTCGATGTCATAGGCGAGCGCCAGGGTGACGACGTCGGCCTGCAGGCCGTCGATCACCGAGCGGGCCTGCTTGCCCGAACCGCCGTGCGACTGGTTGATGACCAGGTCCTGGCCGACCTTTTCCTTCCAGTACTTGGCGTAGGCGGCGTTGATGTCCTTGTAGAGCTCGCGGGTCGGATCGTAGCTGACGTTCAGCAGGGTGATCGGCTTGCCTTGGGCGTGGGCCGAACCGGCCACGGCGGCCGGGATCGCCAGGGCCGCGGCGCCGGCGGAGGCCGCGCCCAGCAGGCCGCGGCGCGTGGGGGTCTTGAGATCTTGGGTCATGGCGATGTCGCTCGCGTGAGAAGTGGGTCGTGAAAAGGGTTAAACGCCGGGTTTGTAGATCTGGTCGAACACGCCCCCGTCGGCGAAGTGTCGGGCCTGGGCCTTGGCCCAGCCGCCGAACTGGCCGTCGATGGTGACCAGGGGAATCTTCGGGAACTTGCTGGCGTACTTGGCGGCCGCCGCGGCGTTGCGCGGGCGGTAATTGTGCTTTCCGACCAGGTCCTGGGCCAGCGGGCTGTACAGGAAGTTCAGATAGCCCTCGGCCACGACGCGGGTCTTGTGGCGATCGACGTTCTTGTCGACCACGGCCACGGACGGCTCGGCCAGGATCGACATCGAAGGATAGACGATCTCGAACTTGTCGGCCCCGAATTCCTGGCGGGCCAGGTGGGCCTCGTTCTCCCAGGTCAGCAGGACGTCGCCGATGCCGCGCTGCACGAAGGTGGTCAGCGAGCCCCGGGCCCCGGTGTCCAGAACAGGTACCTGGCGATACAGCTGCTGGACATAGGCGCGGGCGCTGGCGTCGTTGCCGCCCGGCTGCTTCAGGGCCCAGGCCCAGGCCGCCAGATAGGCCCAGCGCGGCGCGCCGCCGGTCTTGGGATTGGGCGTGACGATGTCGACGCCCGGCCGCACCAGGTCGCCCCAGTCCTTGATCTTCCAGGGATTGCCCTTGCGGACCAGGAAGATGATCGTCGAGGTGTAGGGGGCCGAGTTGTCGGGCAGGCGGCTTTGCCAATTTTTGGCGATCAGGCCCCGACGGGCGATCTCGTCGATGTCGTTGGACAGGGCCAGGGTGACGACGTCGGCCTGCAGGCCGTCGATCACCGAGCGGGCCTGCTTGCCCGAGCCGCCGTGGCTCTGGTTGATGACCAGATCCTGGCCGACCTTGTCCTTCCAGTACTTGGCGTAGGCCGCGTTGACGTCCTTGTAGAGCTCGCGGGTCGGGTCGTAGCTGACGTTGAGCAGGGTCAACGGCTTGGCGCCCTGGGCCGCCTCCGCGCCGCCGAGAAGGCCCAGGCCGGCGGCGGCCCCGGCTCCCGCCGCGACCACGTCGCGACGGGAGAGGGTCGGCCTAGCTTCGGAAAGCTTGGTCATGCCTGGAGCCTTAGAACGCGTACTGGCTGCGCAGGTTGACGGCCTTGTAGCTCTGGCCGATCTGGACGCCGCTGGCGTCGCGGCGGTCGACGTCGACGTCCAGATAGTCCAGCGAGAACTTGGTCACCGAGTTCGGGAACCAGTTCAGGCCGACGGTGGCGATCTCCTGCACGCCGCCGCGGACGCGGTCGGCCGCGACGGTGGCGTATTCGTGGTGGTTGACGTCCAGCACCGAATAGCGCGCGGCCAATTCCCAGGCGCCCCACTGGCCCTTCTTCGGGTCGAACGGCTTGTCGATGGCCGGAGCGTCGAAGGCGAAGTTGGCGGGGTTGTACTTGCGCTGCTCGCCGGTCAGCACCCAGCCGCCTTCCACGTACCAGCCGTAGAACTTGGGATCAGTGACGTTGGACGGCTTGTTGCGGCGGTCCAGCGCGATGTCGAAGTACTCGCCCTGGATCAGGAAGTTCTTCTTCTGGGCGGCCAGTTCGAAGCCGTAGTGGCGGGCGCCCGACGAGTCGATCGCGCCGGAGCTGACCAGGCGGGTGCCATCGGTGCGCAGCTCGGGTCGATCCTCGACGGTGATCGGATAGGCGCCGCCGGCGGCGATCTGGGCGGGTTGAGCGATGCGGCTGGCGTTGACGCCGACGTGGGTCAACCAGTCATAGCCCTTGAACGGGATGAAGGCGACGCGGCCGACATAGCCCAGCTGCTCGTCGAAGGTGGCGCCGTCGCCGGTCTTGGCCCCGGTCACGGCGCCCGAGACGATCCAGCGTTCGCCCACGGCCTGGGCCTGCAGCGAGATGCGGCGGTCGGCGCCGGCCAGGCCGCGGGCGGCTTCGGCGGCGGCCGGACGTTCCGGGAACAGCGAGCCGTTGGTCGAGGCCGCGTCCTCCAGACCCAGGTTCGGGGCGAAGGCGCCGACCTTCACCTTGAAGGGGGCGTAGTTGTACTGCAGGTAGATCTCCTGCAGCGCGCCGGGGCCGTCCGTGCCCGAGCCGCCGAAGTCCAGCAGGATGCCGTAATCGAAGTTCTTGAAGGCCTTGCCGTCGACGCCCAGGCGGGCCCGGCGGAAGTTGGTGCCGCTGTTCAGGTCGCGGCCGACGGTGGAGGCCGGCAGGTTGCTGTCCTGGTTGTACCAGGTGGCGTCCAGCTGCATCACGGCGTGGAGGTTGGCCGAGAAGGCGCCGTCGCCGGAGCTGATGCTGGGCTTGCCGTTGGCGATGCTGACATTGGTCTGGGACTGGACCTGGCGCACATCCTTCAGGCTGGCGGCGGTCGCGGCCTTCAGGTCGGCGATCTGACCGGACAGGGCTTCGATCTGGGCTTCCAGCGCCTCGATGCGGGCCTGCTGCTGCTCGGGCGTCAGGGTCTGGGCGTGCGCCGCGCCCGTCATGGCCACGAGTGAGGCTCCGGCGATCAGCGCGCCGCGCAGGGCTTTTTGAGTTCTGGTCATGGTCTTCCCCTCTCGACGCCCGGCCGGCGTCGCTGTTGACGTGGACAAAAGACGATTATTCCTAGGTGTGAAATAGAGATAAGAGCGCGAGGCTTTGAGTTTTCCTTCAGGCCCATTGGCGGGCCTTCCAGCGAACTGCTCGTGCAGATCCAAGCCGCCTTATGGTCAAGCTACTGGAATCCCGAACGAAAAAGGGCCCGCGCCGGAAGCGCGGGCCCTATTCGTCAGTGTTCGTCATATTCGCCCCTGAAGTCCAGGGGGCGGCGAGAGCTTTAGAACATCGCCCGGCCGGTAAGTTTGACGTTGTAGCGGTGTTGTTTCTTGGCCGCCTCGGCGTTGGCTTCCAGCGCCAGGTAGGACATCGGCGTGCCGGCCCGCAGGGCGAAGCCCAGGGTCACCGCGCCGTCCTTGTTGTCGCCCGAGGCCAGGGTGGCGGTGGGCGCGCCGGCGTAGGTATAGCTGAAGGTCGTGTCGCCGATCTCGCCGGCCAGCTGTTGGCGATAGCCGAGCCGCACTTCCGGGCGCCACCATAGGTCGCGGCCGTAGTCGGCGCCGAGGACGATGCCGATGTCGCCGGTCAGGCCGTCGGACGTGCGCTTGTGGACGATCTGGTCGAAGCCGACGCCGCCGCCCGATTCCTTGCGCTCGCCTTCGCTCATATAGAGGTAGTTCAGGTAACCTTCGGGGCGGACGAAGTAGCGACCCGCGAACTTGGCCTCATAGGCCGTGCCCGCATAGGCGTTGAAGGTGTAGCCGTTCCACTTGGCGCTGTTGTGCAGGTTGACGTCGGCCTTGCCGTCGCCGTCCAGGTCGCCGCTGTTGAGGGCGCGGTCGCCGTCGTACCAGCCGTAGCCGCCGCCGCCGCCGATGTTCATGCGCCAGCCGCCGATCGACCGGCGCCAATAGGCGCCCATTTGCAGGTAGTTGCCGGTGGTCTGTTCGCCCACCTTGGCGGCGATGTCGTGCTCTTCGATGCTGACGAAGGCCAGGGTCAGGCCCAGCGCGCCGCCGGCGTCGCCCATGGCCTCATAGCCGCCGACGAAGCCGAAGGCCTGGGTGTCGGACCCCATGGTCTTGTCGGTGTCGCGACGGATCAGGGTGTTGATCTCCTGGACCCACAGGCTGTCGGGCCCGTAGCGGTCGCCCGGATCGGGGCGGTAGCCCGTGGCGGTGGCGATCGCGTGGGTGACGTCCTGCATGGCGGCGAAGATGCCTTCGCCCTGGTCGGGCATCATCTGGTCGTAGAGGCCCAGATAGCCGTCCTTGGTCGTCTGGGCCAGATAGGCCTTGGCGATGTTGGCGTCCTTGGCCAGGGCCGCGTTGGTGACGTTGTAGGCCGAGGTCTGGGCCTGGTTCATGCCGATCTCGGACGCGGTGCGCTGGCGCACGTCCAGATAGACGTTGTTGCTGTCGACCCGGCTGCTGGCCACGTACATGTACGGCGTGCCGCCCAGCAGGTCCTGGTTGATGGCGCCGGCCGTCAGCGTGCCGCCGGTGATGACGGTGTAGCTGGTCGGGGCGGTCAACAGGCTGTTCAGCCGCAGGCCCAACTGCGCGCCGGACGCGATGTTGACCGCGCCGGAAACCACCAGATGGGTGTTCGTGCCGGCCGCCGGGTCCGCGGTGAACAGCAGCTTGCTGTTCGCGCCCAGGTTCAGGCTGGTGGCGTTGATGGTCTCGGCGTTGGTCAGGCCGAGGGAGCCTTGGCCGATATCGATCGCCAGCTGGCCGTCCGAATCGCGCAGGGCGCCAAACACCAAGGCGTCGCCGCCGATCTTCAGGACATCGGCGCCGGCGCCGAAGCTGATGTCGCCGAGGATCGAGCCGGCCTGGACGTTCAGCGTGTCCGCGCCCGAACCGAACAGGACCTTGCCGACGATGCTCGGGATGTTCGTGGTCGCCGTCGTGGTCGAGGTGGTGACCGTGTCGGTGCTGGGGTAGGTGGTGGTGGCGGTCGTGGAGACCGGCGAGAACTGGTTGACGGTCACCCCGGCGGTCGAGGCCGACAGGTCGATGGCGATGGCCTGGCCGCTGGCGACCGCGGTGTTCGTCGAGGTCGTGCCGTCGGTCTTGACGGTGGGGGCGACGACGGCCGTGAGGATGTGGCCGGTGTTGTTCAGCGTGGTCAGCGTGCCCGACGAATCGACGATGCCGATCGCGTTGCCGGTTTCGCCGGTTCGCGAGACCTGGATCGCGCCGTCGTTGTTGAAGGTGTTGGCCGTGGCGCCGGCGGCGATCATCACGCCGCGGGCGTCGCCCGTGTTCGTCGTGCCCGCGTACGAGCCGCTGCTGGAGGTGATCGAGCCGCGGTTCCAGATCGTCGGGGCGCTGGCCCCGGCCGTCAGGCTGATCGCGGTCGAGGTCGCGTCGCGGGCGGTGGCCGAGACCGTGCCGTCGAAGCGCGCGCCGCCGGCCAGGGTCGTGGCCTGACCCGTCGCGCCGCCGATCTGCACGGCGGTGGCGTTGACCTTGTCGTAGACGCCCGAGGCCGCGATCGAGCCCTTGTTCACCAGGCCGTAGGCGTTGTCGGCCGTACCGACGGCGCCGATGTTGATCGCCTGGGTGTCGGAACCGATCAGCAGGGTCGGGGCCGAGCCGTAGCTGGCCAGCGCCGCGGTCGAGGTCGTGGACGAGGTGATGGTGGTGATCGTCGTGGTCGTGCCGTTGACCGCCGTCGAAGCGGTCGGGCCGTTCAGCAGAACGCCGCCGGTGACGTTGCCGGTCACGCGGACGGCCGAACCGCCCTGCAGCAGGTCGTCGGCGTCGAGCTTGGCCACGGCGCTCTCGACCGGCCGCGCGGTGTAGCGATAGCCGGTCGCGGTCACGCCGCCCTGGACGACGAAGGCGCCGTTGACGTTGCCGTCGATGGCCACGCCGGTGGCGTTCTGGCCCAGCACGGTCGTGCCGCCGGCGATCGTGACCTTGCCGGTCACGGGGCCGCCCACGTGGACGCCGTAGGCGTTATCGCCGGTCACGTTGATCGCGCCGGCGGTGGTCAGGTTGCCGACCAGGCCGCTCTCCAGCGAGATGCCCGCCGAATTGTTGCCCTCGATCGTGATCGAACCGGTCGCGCTCTGCACGATGTCGCCCGTGAAGACGCCCGGACCGACTAGGCGGATACCGTAGCGGTTGGTCCCTTTGGCGAACGGGCCGTCCAGGTCGCCGTCGCTGTCGCTGTCGGTGGCGGTGTAGTCTTCGGTCAGGCTGATGGCGGCGTTGTTGGTCACCGAGCCGGTCGTGCCGCCCTGGATCAGGACGCCCGTCGAGCCGTCGACGCCGACCGACGACAGGCCGTTGCCGCCGAGGGTGACCTTGTTGTTGCTGTTCAGGGTGACGATCGGACCGGCCGTGGTCAGGGTGATGCCCCCGCCCGTGTCGACCTTCACGTCATCGGCCGTGTTGGTCGAGGTGGCCGTCGCGGTGGCGATCGGCGTCGTGCGGGCCGTGTTGATGACCGTCTCAGCATAAGCGCCGAACGCCATGGCCAGGAGAGGAGCGGTTGCGACTGTCGCGACCAGGACCTTGCGCTGCATTCCGAACGACACCTTAGAGATAAACCCAGACCCCAGATTGCGGCACGTTGCGGCGAAATTGCGGTGGTTTCCGTCAACGTCGCGCTTCGAGGCGTTTGACGGTCTATCGCAAGCGTTCACAGGGCGCCATATCTGGTTCGCCGAATCCTCCCTTCGCCTTGATCGAGACTGACGCATGCCGATGGCCTCGCCGTCCTCGTCCGCCCGCCTGGACGGGCGTTCCCGCACGCCCTTGGGCGTTTGGGGCGTCGTGTTGGCCGGGCCCGCAGCCCTTCTGGCTCTGGCGGCGGCGGGCGGCGCCAACACCGCGGCGGCCGTGCCCCTGGCCCTGGTCAGCGGGGTGACAGGCTACGTCCTGGCTCGCCGCGCGCTGATACAAACGGTCGGTGAGACCGCGCCCACGCCCGTTCCGGCCGCCCTGGACCAGCCGCCGCCGTACGGCCTGATTCTCGAGACCCTGCCCGATCCGCTGATGGTCATCGCCGCCGAGGAGGCCGACGACCTGACCGGCCGGCGGTTCGTCTTCGCCAACGCCGCGGCGCGCGAGCTGTTCAAGCTGCAGCCGCGCGGCGGGCTGCTGGTCTCGGCCCTGCGCAGCCCGCAGGTGCTGGAGGCGGTGGACGAAAGCCTGTTCGGCGGAGTGCGGCGCTCGGTCGATTACGTCGGCGGCGGGGCCCAGGGCCGCGAATGGGCGGCGCACTGCGCGCCGCTGGGCGTCGACGAGCGCGGTTCGCGCCTGGCGCTGCTGGTCCTGAAGGACGAGACCGATTCCCGCCGTAGCGAGCGCACTCGCGCCGACTTCCTGGCCAACGCCAGCCACGAGCTGCGCACGCCCCTGGCCTCGCTGTCGGGCTTCATCGAGACCCTGCGCGGCCACGCCAAGGACGACGTCGGGGCCCGCGACAGGTTCCTGGGCATCATGCAGGCCCAGGCCGAGCGGATGTCCCGGCTGATCGACGACCTGATGAGCCTGTCGCGCATCGAGCTGAACGAGCACATCCCCCCGCTGGGCCAGGTCGATCTGGCCATGGCCACGATCGACGTGCTGGACGCCCTGGCCCCCCAGGCCAAGGACAAGGCCGTGACCTTCGACCCCGTCCTGCCGCCGCGCGGGGCCGCCGTGGTCGAGGGCGACCGCGATCAGATCGTCCAGGTGATCCAGAACCTGGTCGACAACGCCATCAAGTACACGCCGCGCGACGGGGTGGTGCGGGTCGAGGTCTTCTCGGGCCTGACCGCCGACCAGGCCGCCGCGCCGCGCGATCCGGCCGCGGCCCGCATGTCGCTGCTGACTCCGGACCACGCCGCCGACGAGCGTTACGCGTCGCTGTGGGTCAGCGACCGGGGCCCCGGCATGGCGCGCGAGCACCTGCCGCGTCTGACCGAGCGGTTCTACCGGGTCGAGGGCCAGAAGAGCGGCGAGCGCTCGGGCACGGGCCTGGGCCTGGCCATCGTCAAGCACATCATGAACCGCCATCGCGGCGGCATGACGGTGGAGAGCGTCCAGGGCGAGGGCGCGACGTTCGGCGTCTATGTCCCGATGGCCAAGGCCGATTCCGGGCTGGCCTAGAAACCCTGTTGAAACAACGTCCTGGGCGTTGTCGCAAAACTGTCGTCAAAACGTCGCATAAGGTCGGCGTCCGCCCGGCATAGATCGGGGCGGGTGGGTACGGCGCGTCGTGCGCCGGCATCGCATCCCTTCGCGCAAGACCCCGCCGCACATATGCTGACCTGGCTCTCGCTTCTTTTCCTCGCCCTGTTCTCGGGCGCGGCTTTCATGGCCGGCCGAGGCCGCGCGCTGAAGTCCTCCGGCGGCTCGAAGGCCAAGCTCCACTCGCTGCCGAACTATTACGGCCTGTACGCCGCCCTGTGGGCCGGCGCCCCGGCGGCGTTGCTGCTGCTGCTGGGCGCCACCTTCGGCGGCCGGGTCGAGGACGCCATGCTGCAGGCCCAGCGCCCGGCGGCGGTCCAGGCCCTGACCCCCGATCGCCAGGACGTCTTCTTCAGCGACGTCAACGCCATCGCTGTCGGCCAAGCCGCCAGCGAGGTGACCTATGACGGCCCGCTGAAGGCCGCCTTCGACGCCAAGGTCGTCGAGGCCAAGCGCATCAACGGCATCGTGAACTATTCGGTGCTGGGCCTGGCCGGCCTGCTGGCCCTGGCCGGCTTCCTGCTGGCCACCCCGCGCATCAACACCGAGTTCCGGGCCCGCAACCGGGTCGAGGGCTGGATCAGCGGCGTGCTGATCGCCTGCTCGATCGCCGCGGTCCTGACGACGCTCGGCATCGTCATGTCGCTGATCTGGGAAAGCTGGCGCTTCTTCCAGAGCGTGTCGCCGCTCAGCTTCCTGTTCGGCACCGAATGGGCCCCGCAGATCGCCATGCGCGCCGACCAGGTGGCCTCGTCGGGCGCCTTCGGGGCCGTGCCGCTGTTCGCCGGCACCTTCCTGGTGATGCTGATCGCCATGCTGGTGGCCGCGCCGATCGGCCTCTACTCGGCCATCTACCTGTCGGAATACGCCGGCCGCGGCCTGCGGGCGACCATCAAGCCGCTGCTCGAGGTGCTGGCCGGGGTGCCCACCGTGGTCTACGGCTTCTTCGCCGCCCTGACCGTGGGTCCGCTGTTCCGCGCCTTCTTCAACGGCATCGGCGAGCAGATGGCCGGCGGTCCGCTGGACGGGATCGCCCAGTACCTGATGCAGGTCCAGAACCAGATGGCCCTGGTGGCCGGCGTGGTGATGGGCATCATGCTGATCCCGTTCGTCTCGTCGCTGTCGGACGACATCATCAACGCCGTGCCCCAGTCGCTCCGCGACGGCAGCTACGCCATGGGCGCGACCAAGTCCGAGACCGTCAAGAAGGTGGTCCTGCCCGCCGCCCTGCCGGGCATCATGGCCGCCATGCTGCTGGCTGTGTCCCGCGCCGTGGGCGAGACCATGATCGTCACCATGGCCGCCGGCCTGCAGGCCAAGCTGACCGCCAACCCGCTGGACACCGTCACCACCGTGACCGTCCAGATCGTCACCCTGCTGACCGGGGACCAGGAATTCGACAGCCCCAAGACGCTGTCGGCCTTCGGCCTGGGCCTGACCCTGTTCGTGGTCACCCTGGGCCTCAACATCATCGCCCTGCGCATCGTCCAGAAGTACCGGGAACAATATGACTGACGCCGCCATCAAGCCCGGCGCGCCGGCCGCCCGTCCGACTCTGTCGGCCAGCGAGGCGCTGCTCAAGAAGCGCCACCGTTCCGAGAAGCTGTTCCGCGCCCAGGGCATGGCGGCCATCGTCGTCGCCATGATCTTCCTGGTCGTGCTGGTCGGCCGCATCGTGGCCCAGGGCTACTCGACCTTCGAGACCCACACCCTGACGGTGCCGGTCTATCTGAACCCCGAGCGCATCGACACCAGCGCGATCGAGGGCGTCAACTTCGACTACATCGTCGCCGAGGCGCTGATGAAGAAGCTGGGCGTCCAGGACGACGACCTGGGCACGACCTCGGGCAAGGTCCAGGACCTGGTCTCGCGCGACTTCGGCAACCAGCTGCTGCAGATGGTCAAGAAGGACCATTCGCTGATCGGCAAGACCGTCAATGTCACCGGCTCCGTCAAGGCCGACGCCGACCTCTACTACAAGGGCGAGATCAAGCGCTCGACGGCCGAGGAAGACCGCAAGCTGGACAATCAGCAGCTGGACTGGCTGGACCGCCTGAAGAAGGACGGCACCGTCACGGCCGGCTTCAACACCAAGTTCTTCACCAACTCCGACTCGACCGAGCCCGAGCAGGCCGGCGTCTGGGGCGCGGTGATCGGCTCGGCGATGATGCTGCTGATCACCGCCATGATCGCCATCCCGGTGGGCGTGCTGGCCGCGGTCTATCTGGAGGAGTTCGCGCCCAAGAACCGCTGGACCGACATCATCGAGGTCAACATCAACAACCTGGCCGCCGTGCCGTCGATCGTCTACGGCCTGTTGGGTCTGGCCCTGTTCATCAACTGGCTGCACGTGCCGCGCGGCTCGCCGCTGGTGGGCGGCCTGGTGCTGGCCCTGATGGCCCTGCCGACCGTGATCATCGCCACCCGCAGCTCGCTGAAGGCGGTGCCGCCCTCGATCCGCGAAGCCGCCCTGGGCGTCGGCGCCTCCAAGGCCCAGACCGTGTTCCACCACGTGCTGCCGCTGGCCATGCCCGGCGTGATGACCGGCGCCATCCTGTCGCTGGCCCACGCCCTGGGCGAGACCGCCCCGCTGCTGATGATCGGCATGGTCGCCTTCGTGCCCGGCGCGCCCGAGAACTTCGCCAGCTCGGCGACGGTCCTGCCGGTCCAGGTCTTCATCTGGGAGAACGCGTCGGAACGCGCCTTCCATGAACGCACCGCGGCGGCCATCATCGTGCTGCTGGTGTTCATGATCCTGATGAACGCCACCGCCGTGATCCTGCGTCGCCGCTTCGAACGCCGGTGGTAGATCGATGACCTTCCTCAATCCTCTCGCTTCTCCCCTTTCGCTGGGACACGCCATGCCGACCGAAAACCGCGACGACACGATCGCCGCTCACGCACCCGCCCTGGCGGCGGCCATTCCGCCTGGCCACGGCCACGCGACCACCAGCGAGTTCAAGATCCGCGCTCGCGACGTCAACGTCTTCTACGGCGAGAAGCAGGCGCTGTTCGACGTCAGCCTGGACGTGCCGGCCAAGTCGGTCACCGCCTTCATCGGCCCGTCGGGCTGCGGCAAGTCGACCTTCCTGCGCTGCATCAACCGGATGAACGACACCATCCCGTCGGCCAAGGTGCTGGGCTCGATCGAGATCGACGGCAGCGACGTCAACGCCAAGACCGTCGACCCGGTGGTGCTGCGCTCGCGCGTGGGCATGGTGTTCCAGAAGCCGAACCCGTTCCCCAAGACGATCTTCGAGAACGTCGCCTACGGCCCCAAGATCCACGGCCTGGCCTCGCGCAAGGACGAGCTGGAAGCCATCGTCGAGAGCAGCCTGAAAAAGGCCGGCCTCTGGAACGAAGTGTCCGACCGCCTGCATCAGCCGGGCACCGGCCTGTCCGGCGGTCAGCAGCAGCGCCTGGTCATCGCCCGCGCCATCGCCGTCAGCCCTGAAGTGATCCTGATGGACGAGCCCTGCTCGGCGCTGGACCCGATCGCCACCGCCAAGATCGAGGAGCTGATCGACGAGCTGCGCAGCCAGTACTGCATCGTCATCGTCACCCACTCGATGGCCCAGGCCGCCCGCGTGTCGCAGAAGACCGCCTTCTTCCACCTGGGCAAGCTGGTCGAGAGCGGTCCGACCGAGGAGATGTTCACCAATCCTCGCGACACCCGCACCCAAGACTACATCACCGGCCGCTTCGGCTAACCGGTAAGGATCGAGACATGAC
>JAGIBE010000250.1 GCA_017744495.1 Caulobacter sp.
GGGCCGCGATCTCCTTGACCAGGCGCGAGGCGATGGCCTGGTGGCGGGGGTCGGCCATCAGGAACACGGTCTCGATCTCGCGATCGAGCTGCTGGTTCATGGCCGTCATCTGGAATTCGTATTCGAAGTCGGCCACGGCCCGCAGGCCGCGCACGATCATCTGGGCCCCGACTTCGCGGGCGAAGTGCATCAGCAGGCTGTCGAACGGCAGGACCTCGATCTGGGCGATCTTGGTCAGGTGCGCCGTCTCGCGCCGCACGATCTCGACCCGTTCCTCCAGGCTGAACAGCGGCCCCTTGCCGATGTTCACCGCCACCCCGATCACCAGCTTGTCGACCAGCTTGACCGCCCGACCGATGATGTCGAGGTGGCCGTTGGTGACCGGGTCGAAGGTCCCCGGATAGAGTCCGATCCGCATGCTCTTCCCTCACCCAGGCCTTCGGCCCGTTGCCCTTGCTTGGGTCGCTTACGGGGTCTCGTCCGCCCCGTTTTCATCGCCCAGGTTTTCGTCGCCCGTGTTGTCGTCCCCGCCGGTTTCGGCGAGGCGCTCGACGCTGACGACGTGTTCGTCGGCGGCGGTGCGGAAGATGGTTACGCCTTGAGTATTCCGCGCTGCAACACGAATTTGCGAAACGGGCACCCGGATCATCTGGCCGGCGTCGGTGACCAGCAGGATCTGGTCGCCCTCCTCGACGGGGAACGAGCCCACCAGCTTGCCGCCGCGCTTGGACAGGTCCTGGGCCGTCAGGCCCTGGCCGCCGCGGCCGGTGCGGCGATAGTCGTAGGCGCTGGTGCGCTTGCCGAAGCCTTCCGACGACACCGTCAGCAAGGTTTCCTCGGCCGCGCCCAGTTCGGCGATCCGTTCCGGCGTCAGGGTGGCCTCGCCGCCCTCTTCCTCGGCCTCCTCCGGCGCGGCGGCTTCCTCGCCTTCCTCGCCCGTGGCGGCGCGCAGCATGGCGCGCTGGTGCTTGAGATAGGCCGCGCGTTCGGCCGGGGTGGCGTCGACGTTGCGCAGCACGCTCATCGAGATGACGCTGTCGCCCTCGGCCAGCTTCACGCCGCGCACGCCGGTGGAGTCGCGGCTGGCGAACACCCGCACCTCGTCGGCCGAGAAGCGGATGCAGCGGCCCGAGGCGGTGTTGAGGAGGATATCCTTACCGCTGTCGCAGACCGCGACGCCGACGATGCCGTCGCCTTCATCGAGCTTCATGGCGATCTTGCCGTTGCGGCGCACGTCCACGAAGTCCGACAGCTTGTTGCGACGCACGCTGCCCGAGCGGGTGGCGAACATCACGTCCAGGCCGTCCCAGGTGGCCTCGTCCTCCGGCAGGGCCAGGATCGAGGTGATGGTCTCGCCCGGCTCGATCGGCAACAGGTTGACGAACGCCTTGCCCCGGCTGTTGGCGACACCCAGCGGCAGGCGCCACACCTTCATCTTGTAGACCTTGCCGCCTGAGGTGAAGAACAGCAGCGGGGCGTGGGTCGAGGCCGAGAACACTCGCGTGACGGCGTCCTCGTTCTTGGTGGCCATGCCGGCCTTGCCCTTGCCACCCCGGTGCTGGGTGCGATAGGCGGCCAGCGGGGTGCGCTTGACGTAACCGCCGAGAGTGACGGTGATGACCATCTCCTCGCGGGCGATCAGGTCTTCGTCTTCCACGTCGGCGTCGCCGTCGACGATCTGGCAGCGGCGCGGAATGGCGAACTTGTCCTTCACCTCGACCAGTTCCTCGCGGACCACGGCCATGATGTTGGCGCGGTCCGACAGCAGGTCGAGATAGCCCTTGATGGCCTCGGCCAGGGCGGCGGCCTCGTTGCCGATCTCGTCGCGGCCCAGGCCGGTCAGGCGCGACAGGGTCAGGGCCAGGATGGCGCGGGCCTGCTCGTCGGTCAGGCGGATCATGCCGCCGTCTTCCTGCACGGTGCGCGGGTCGGCGATCAGCTCGACCAGCGGCAGCATGTCGCCGGCCGGCCACGACTTGGCCACCAGGCGCTCGCGGGCCTCGGTCGGGTCCTTGGACGAGCGGATGATGTGGATGAACTCGTCGATGTTGGCGACGGCGATGGTCAGGCCGACCAGGACGTGGCCGCGATCGCGCGCCTTGCCCAGTTCGAACTTGGTCCGGCGGACCACGACCTCTTCACGGAACTGCACGAACAGCTCGACCAGCTGGCGCAGGCCCATCTGCTCGGGGCGGCCGCGGTTCAGGGCCAGCATGTTGACGCCGAACGAGCTCTGCAGCGCGGTGAAGCGGTAGAGCTGGTTGAGGATCACCTCGCCCGAGGCGTCGCGCTTCAGCTCGACCACGATGCGCATGCCGTCGCGGTTGGACTCGTCGCGGATGTCCGACACGCCTTCCAGGCGTTTGTCGCGGACCATCTCGGCGATGTACTCGACCAGGTTGGCCTTGTTCACCTGGTACGGGATGGCCGTGATGATGATGGCTTCGCGGCCGGCGCGCAGCTCTTCCACCGAGGCCAGGCCGCGCATGATCACCGAGCCGCGGCCGGTCAGCAGCGCCTGGCGCGGGCCGGCGCGGCCGATGATCTCGCCGCCGGTCGGGAAGTCGGGGCCCGGCACCAGGTCCAGCAGTTGGTCGGTGGTGCAGTCCGGCTGATCGATCATCAGCAGGCAGGCGTCGATCACCTCGCCCAGATTGTGCGGCGGGATGTTGGTGGCCATGCCGACGGCGATGCCGCCGGCGCCATTGACCAGCAGGTTCGGGATCCGCGACGGCAGGACGACGGGTTCCTGCTCCTTGCCGTCGTAGTTGTCCTGGAAGTCGACCGTGTCCTTGTCGAGGTCGGCCAGCAGCGACATGGCCGGCGGGGCCATGCGGCATTCCGTGTAACGCATGGCGGCGGGCATATCGCCGTCGACCGAGCCGAAGTTGCCCTGGCCGTCGATGAGCACCAGGCCCATCGAGAACGACTGGGTCATGCGCACCAGGGTGAAGTAGATCGAGGCGTCGCCGTGCGGGTGGTACTTACCCATCACGTCACCGACCACGCGGGCCGACTTGACGTAGGGCCGCTCGGGCGTCTGGCCCTGCTCGTGCATCGAGAACAGCACCCGGCGGTGCACCGGCTTGAGGCCGTCGCGGGCGTCAGGCAGGGCCCGGCTGACGATCACGCTCATCGCATAGTCGAGATACGAACGGCGCAGTTCGTCCTCGATGTTGATGGGAGAAACGTCCCCGCGGGCGCCCGGCGAGGCCGGAGACCCGGGGATGGTGTTTTGATCGTCGCTCAAGGGAATTTTTCGCCGTCAGAATCGAACACGGAACCGTCAAAAACAGTTAGCATTCCGATAGCCAAGACGCCACCTTCGCGGGTCCAACCCCCAAGTTTCTTGGGCTTTTCCGGGAGTTTCTCATGCGTTTGATCGCCCTCGCCCTGTCCTTCGGCCTGATCGCCGCCGCGACGACCGCGCAAGCCGCAACCGCCGAGCTCAAGGGCGCCGACGGCAAGACCATCGGAACCGCCACCCTGACCGAGGCGCCGCACGGCGTGCTGCTGCGGATCGAGGCCAAGGGCCTGACGCCCGGCTGGCACGGCCTGCACTTCCACGAGAAGGGCGACTGCGGCGCGCCGGACTTCAAGTCGGCCGGCGCCCACGTCCACACCACGACCGCCGTGGTCCACGGCCTGCTAAACCCGGACGGCAACGACAACGGCGATCTGCCGAACCTGTTCGCCGCCGCCGACGGCTCGGCCACGGCCGAGCTGTTCTCGCCGCTGGTGTCGCTGAACGGCGCCGGCGGCCGCCCCGCCCTGCTCGACGCCGACGGCTCGTCGATCGTCGTCCACGCCAGCCCGGATGACTACAAGACCCAGCCGATCGGCGGGGCCGGGGCGCGGGTGGCTTGCGGGGTGGTGAAGTAACTTACAGCCAGTCCCTCCCCCTCGTGGGGAGGGACTGGCTGTAAAACCTAGGTCGCCTCCCCCTCTACCGGCACGACCTTCTTCGCCGTCAACGCCACCAGCGCCACCCCGGCCATGGTCGCCGCGGCTCCGATTACGAGCTGCGGCGACAGGGCGTCGCCCATGAACAGCACCCCGATCGTGCACGAGACCAGCGGCGTCAGCAGGAAATAGGGCGTCACCCGGCCCGCCTCGCGCCGCTGGACCAGCCAGAACAGCAGGGCGCTGGCGCCGATGGTCGAGACCACCCCGGCGAAGGCCACGCAGGCCCAGGCGATCGGCGCGGCGGTCGTCACCCGGTGCACGACGTCCTTCTCGAAGCCGAACGACATGGCCAGCAGCGCCGGCGCGGCGACGGCGGCGGTCAGGGCCTGGACCTGCAACGGCTTGGCGCCCGGCGTCTGGCGCACCAGCACCGTGGCCAGGGCCCAGGCGGCGCTCGTCAGAATGCTGAGCCCGATCGACCGCAGGTCCGCCGCCCCGTGCGGGTCCAGGCTCATCCAGGCCACGCCCGCGAACGCCACGACCAGGCCGGCGACGGCCAGCGGCTTCATCGCCTCGCCCAGCATCCGCCAGGCGAACAGGGCCGTGAACGGGATCCACAGCTGGGTGGCCACCACCAGCGGGCTCAGCGACTTGGCCATGCCGAACGCGATGTAGATCAGGCCGAAGTGGATGGGACCGGAGAGCAGGCAGATCGCCAGCATCCGCTTCGACCACGGGAAGGGCGGCTTCAGGAACGGGAACAGGAAGGCCAGGGCCAGGCCAAAGCGCAAAGCGCCCACCATCATCGGCGGAAGTTCGGCCGTCGCCACCTTGGCCGCGGCGTTGTTCAGTCCCCAGGTCAGGATGATCGCGGCGATGGCCAAGCGTTCCAGAGCGGTCAGGGGCGTGTTCGACGACATGCCCCGCTTGGATCAGACCCCGCCCGATCCTTCAACCCCGCCGGCGCCCACAACCTTGCGGATCGCGGCAAACAGCACTTCCAGGTTGGCGTCGGGCGTGTTGAAGGCCGGCGTCAGGTACACCGTCTTGCCCATCGGCCGGATCCACGCGCCCTCGGCCGCGAAGGCGTCGCACAGGGCGCCGACGGCCACCGGCGCCTCGAACTCCACCACCCCGATCGCGCCCAGCACCCGGACATCGACCACGCCCGGGGCGCGCCGCACCGGCTCCAGCCCCTGCGCCAGGGCCGCCGAGACCCGCGCCACATTGGATCGCCAGGCGCCGTCCTCGAACAGGTCCAGCGAGGCGTTGGCGGCGGCGCAGGCCAAAGCGTTGCCCATATAGGTCGGGCCGTGCATCAGGGCCGCCCCGGCGTCGTCGGACCAGAAGGCGTCGAACACCCGGCTCGACGCGACCGCCGCCGACAGCGGCAAAGTCCCGCCGGTCAGCGCCTTGGACAAGGTGACGATGTCGGGCTCGATCTTCGCCGCCTGCATGGCGAACAGCTCTCCAGTCCGCCCGAAGCCGGTGAAGATCTCGTCGAAGATCAGCAGCACGCCGTGCTTGTCGGCCAGGCGGCGCAGGGTGCGCAGGACCTCCGGCGCGTGGAACAGCATGCCGCCCGCGCCCTGGACCAGCGGCTCGGTCAGGATGGCGGCGATCTCCCCGCCCCGCTCGGCCAGCAGGGCGTCCAGCGCCGCTTCGGACGCAGCGTCCACCGGCAGGTCGGCGATCACCTGGCTGGGCATGACGCCGGAGAACAGGCTGTGCATGCCCTCCTCCGGGTCGCAGACCGTCATCGTCGCCAGGGTGTCGCCGTGATAGCCGCCTCGGAACGACAGAAATCTCGTGCGCCCTTCCCGCCCCTGGTTGATGTGGAACTGCAGCGCCATCTTCATGGCGATCTCGACCGAGACCGAGCCGGACTCGGCGAAGAACACATGGTTCAGATCGCCGGGCAGCACCTCCGCCAAGCGCTTGGCCAAGCGGTAGGCCGGCTCATGCGCCAACCCGCCGAACATCACGTGCGGCATGCGCTCCAGCTGGTCGCGGACGGCGGCGGCGATGTGCGGGTGATTGTAGCCGTGGCAAGCCGTCCACCACGAGGCGATGCCGTCGACCAGTTCGCGCCCATCGTCCAGAATCAGCCGCGAGCCGCGTGTCGCGACGACCGGCAAAGGCGGCCGCGCAGTCTTCATCTGGCAATAGGGTCGCCAGATGTGCGACGCGCCAGCGACGAGCCAGTCGGGACTTTCGGCGGTCATGGCGCGATCCTTCGTTGCCTATGGCGGGCGCACTGCCTATGCCCTCCCGCTGCGGGGGGCAAACAGGAACCGAGATGCACAGTCTGGACACCTACGCCGCCGACAAGCTCGAACGCCTCGGGGCCGCCAGCCTGCTGCGACGCCTCAAGCCCACCCGGCGCTCGGCCGGGGCCTATGTCGAGCGCGACGGCCGCAAGCTGCTGTCGTTCTCGTGCAACGACTATCTGGGCCTGGCCCACCATCCGGCGGTCAAGGCCGCCGCCCAGAAGGCCATCGAGGTCCACGGGACCGGGGCCGGCGCCTCGCGCCTGGTGACCGGCGACCATCCGCTGCTGTCGGAGCTGGAGGCGCGCCTCGCCCGTCTGAAGGGAACCGAGGCCTGCGTGGTGTTCGGTTCGGGCTATCTGGCCAACACCGGGGTGATCCCCACCTTCGCCGGCAAGGGCGACATCGTGCTCGTCGACGAGCTGGCCCATGCCTGCATCTGGGCCGGGGCCCAACTATCGGGCGCTCGGATCATCGCGTTCGAACACAACAACACCGACCACTTGGCCGAGCTGCTGGCCGAACACCGATCCAGCGCCCGCCACGCGATCGTCGCCACCGACGGGGTGTTCTCGATGGACGGCGACATCGCCCCGCTGGACTGGCTGTCGGCGGTCTGCGAGGCCAATGACGCCTGGCTGCTGTCCGACGACGCCCACGGCGTGGGGGTGCTGGCCGAGGGTAAGGGCTCGGCCGCCCTGTTCCCCGAGGCCCAGGTCCCGCTGCAGATGGGCACCCTGTCCAAGGCCCTGGGCTCATACGGCGGCTACGTCTGCGCCTCCCAGGCCGTGGTCGAGCTGCTCAAGACCCGCGCTCGCACCCTGGTCTACACCACGGGCCTGCCGCCCTCGGCCGTCGCGGCCGCCTTGGCCGCTCTGGACATCATCGAGGCGGATCCTGCCCTGACCGCCCTGCCCCTGGCCAAGGCCCGCGCCTTCACCAAGGCCGTCGGCCTGCCGCGCGCCACCAGTCCGATCGTGCCGGTGATCATCGGCAAGGCCCAGGACGCCCTGGACGCCTCCAAGGCGCTGGAGGCAGAAGGCTTCCTGGTCGTGGCCATCCGCCCGCCCACCGTGCCCGCCGGCATGGCCCGCCTGCGCATCGCCTTCAGCGCCGAGCATCCCGACGCCGAGATCGCCCGCCTGGCCGAGTTGGTGAAGCCCTACGTCAAGGCGCGCGCCTGATGCCGGCTCTGTTCGTCACCGGCACGGGCACCGACATCGGCAAGACCTATGTCAGCTGCGCCCTGATCCGCGCGCTCAAGGCCAAGGGCGCGGTCGTTGACGCCTTCAAGCCGGTGGTCAGCGGCTTCGATCCCAAGGACGCCGCCGCCAGCGACCCGGCCCGGCTGGCCGCCGCCCTGGGCGCACCTGGCGACGTCTTCCGCATTGCCCCACGCCGCTACCTCGCCCCGCTGTCGCCCAACATCGCCGCCCGGCTGGAGGGCGACACGCTGCGGCTGGACGACATGGTCATCGACGCCGTGGCCCGCGCCGCCGAGATCCGCGACGGCCTGCTGCTGGTCGAGGGCGCCGGCGGGGTGATGTCGCCCCTGACCGACGATAAGACCAATCTCGACATGGTGGCCGCCCTGGGCGCCCCGGTGCTGCTGGTGGCGGGCTCGTATCTGGGCACGATCAGCCACGTCCTGACCGCCCTGGTCGCCCTGCGCGCGGCCAAGACGGCCGTGGCCGCCGTGGTCATGAGCGAGAGCCTGGACGCGCCCAACCTGGTCCAGACGGCGGAAGCGTTGAAGCCGTTCCTGGGCGGCGTCCCGCTGTTCCTGGCGCCGCGATCCGAAACCTGGGACGCCGGCGCCCTCGCCGACCATCTGCTCGCCAGCGGGAGAGCGCCATGACCCTTCGCATCGCGATGATTGGCCTAGGCGACATTGCCCGGAAGGCCTACCTGCCCGTGCTCGGCCCGCGCGCCGATCTCGACCTGGTGTTCGTCACACGCAACGCCGACGCGCTGGCTGAACTGGGCGCGGCCTGGCGGGTCGAGCGCTTGCACACCGAGCTCGACACGGCCCTGGCCGAGGGCCTGGACGGCGCCCTGGTCCACGCAGCCACGGCGGTCCATCCGGCGATCGTCCGACGCCTGATCGAGGCCGGCGTGCCGACGATGGTCGACAAGCCGCTGGCCGACAACGCCGCGGACAGCGAGACTCTGGTTGATCTGGCCGAGACGCGTGGTGTGTCGCTGATGGTCGGCTTCAACCGCCGCTTCGCCCCGGTCTATCGCGACGCCGCCGCCTTGAACCTGCCGCTGGTGGTCATGCAAAAGAACCGCGCCGACCAAGCCGACGAGGCGCGCCGGGTGGTGTTCGACGACTTCATCCACGTGGTCGACACCCTGCGCTTCCTGGCGCCCGGCGCCGTAGGGGCGCGGGTGCACGGCCGGGTCGTGGACGGCCTGCTGGAGCACGTAGCCCTGTCGCTGTCGGGCGACGGCCGAGACGCCCTCGGCGTCATGAACCGGACCAGCGGCGCGAACGAGGAGGCGCTGGAGGTGTCGGGCGCCGGCGCCAAGCGGCGGATCGTCGACATGGCCCAAGTCATCGACCAAGGCGCCCAGGACAGCCTGACCCGGCGCGGAGACTGGAGTTCGGTCGGCCGCCAGCGAGGGTTCGAGGACATGTGCGAGCACTTCCTGTCCGCCGTCCGCGACGGCCGGAGGTTGTCGGCGCTCGACGCGCTGGAGACGCACCGGCTTTGCGAGACGGTGGTGCGGGAGCTGATCGGCTAGGCCGTCTTTCGCCACGCCGTCGGCGACAGGCCGAAGGCCCGCCGGAAGGTCGCGTTGAAGTGCGAGATGTCGTTGAAGCCGACGTCGAAGGCGATGTGGGTGACCGGTTCGGCGGTGTCGGTCAGGCGGTCGGCGGCGGCCCGCAGGCGCGCGCCGATCAGATACTGGCGCGGGCTCTCGCCGGTCACGGCGCGGAACAGCCGGATGAAGTGGAAGCGGCTGACCTGGCCCATGGCGGCGAGGCTTTCCAGTTCGCAGGGCTCGGCATAGGCGACGTCCAGGTGACGGACCACCTCGCGGATGCGCCGCCGGTCGCCGCCGGTCGGCGTAGCCGGACGCGAACGCCGGCCCAGCGTTAGGGCGGTGGCTGCCAGATCGATCACCGCCTCCTCGCCGAGATGCAGCCCGCCGGCCGCCCGCCGCACGGCCCCATAAAGCGGCGCGGTCTCGCGCGACGGCGCCAGGGCCGAGACGGCGAAGGTCGCCTCGTCCAGGCCGCAGTCGTTGGCGACCTCGACCAGCAGGTCGGAGTCGAGGGCGATCACGGCGCGGCGGTTGCCGCCGGCGTCCAGGTGGCGGCAGTCGAAGGCCTCGCCGGCGTTGCCCAGCAGCACCGCGCCGGGCGTGGCGCGGGCCCGGCCGTGGCGTCCGGCGTAGTCGAAGGTCCCCGCGACGACGGCGCCGATCACCGGCCCGGCATAGGTCTTCTCGATCGGGGCCTTGGCGTCCGTGGCGCAGCGGGCCTCGCCGGCGCCGTACAGGGGCGAGCGGGAGGGCAAGGCAGGGCCATGGGTCTCGACGCGGAACATACGGCGACTCCGTCTGGGTAGGCGCTCATAGAACCCGGGTCGGCGACAGAGCGCAACAAACCCCAAGTCAGGCGTCGGTGGCGGAGGCAGGCTCGCCTCTCCTGACGGGAGGGATCATGAACCGCGACGGCGTACTCTACGGCTCAGGCGCGATGGCGCTGGGCGCCATCGGTCTGACTTTCGGTGACTTCGCCCTGCAGTGGCAGCCCGTGCCCAAGGACCTGCCCGGCCATCACGCCCTGGCCCTGCTCAGCGGCGTGGTGATGCTGGTGCTGGGCGCGGGCGTCCTGTGGCGGCGCACCGCCCGCCCCGCCTCGGCGGCGCTGGGTGTCGTCTATCTGGGCTGGGTCGCCTTGCACGGACCCGAGGTCGCCGCCGCCCCGACCACCGTGGCCTCATGGCTGGGCGTGGCCGAGACCCTGTCGCTGGCGGCGGGCGGCCTGGCCCTGTTCGCCATGTCGAGCGCGCAGCCGGACGCGCGTCTAAGGCTGGCCGCACGGCTGATCTACGGCGTCTGCCCGCTGGTCTTCGGCCTGAGCCACTTCGCCTATGCCGACTTCACCGCCAAGATGGTGCCCGGCTGGATCCCCTACCCGTTGTTCTGGGCCTATGCGACCGGGACCGGCCACCTGGCGGCCGGGCTGGCCATCCTGTTCGGCGTCGCCTCGCGGCCGGCGGCCACGCTGCTGACGGCAATGATGGCCTGTTTCGTGGTGATGCTGCACATCCCGCGCGTCATGGCCTCGCCCGACAGCCATCTGGAATGGACCATGACGGCGATCGCCCTGTCGCTGACCGGCGCGGCCTGGGCCCTGCGTCAGGCCCTGCCGTCCTCCGAACCGTCAGGCGCTCTTGCGTTCGACCGCCTCGGCGTCGATCGCTAGGACCGGCGTCCCAGCGCGGGCGAACAGCTTGGCCAGGGCCGCGAACAGGCCCTTCTCCTCGACGCGGTGATAGGGCGAGGTCGCCGCCAGTTGGGCCGAAAGCCGCGCGTGGGCCTTGCCCAGGTTGTGGTACGGCAGGCGCGGCAACAGGTGGTGCAGGGCGTGGTAGCGCAGTCCCACCGGCGCCCACAGGAACGGCAGCAGGGCGGGCGGCGGCACGTTGACCGAGTCCAGGAACTGGTCCTCGAAGCTCATCATCTCGCCGTCGTTGTGCCAGTAGTGCGCCACTAGGGTCCGCAGCTGGTTGACGAAGGTGGCCAGCGAGAACAGGGCGAACCAGGTCGCGACGAGGCGCACCGGCACGACGCCGGCGATCGTCAGGGCCGCCACGCCCCAGCACCACAGCCAGCAGCCGATCTCCTGGGCCAGCCAATCCGGACGAGTCTTGTCGTTGTCCTCGCGCACGAAGTCGGGATTGATCACCAGGGCCGACAGCTTGGTGCGCACGAAGCGACGCACGCTGGGGATCACGAACGACAGCGGGACGAGGACGCCGGAGCGCAGGATCACGCCCAACGGGGCCAGCAGCGAGATGGCGGTGAACAGGGCCAGCTTGAACGGCGAATAGCGCTCCAGCGGCAGATATTCCGGGTCCTTGGCGGTCCCGAAGCGGTGCTTAGCGTGGTGCAGGTTGTGCACGCCCTCGTACATCATCGACGGGGTCATCAGCGGCACGCCGATCAAGAGGTTCCAGCCCAGGCGGAAACCCGGCACGTCCTTGGGGCGCAGGTGGCTGATCTCGTGGATGAAGCTGAGGCCGCGATAGACGGCCAGCAAGCCGATCAGGCCGGCGACGGCGATCACGGCGGCATGGTGGGCGGTGGCGGCGACCCACAGCCCGCCCCAGGCGGTCGTGGCCGTCAAGATCAGGTCCAGCCAATAGAGCGTGCGGTTCGGCGCGGTCAGATCGGCCGTCAGGCGGTGGGCCTGGCGCACGAGGTCGGCGTCGTCCTTCAGGGATGATCCCACGGTCTTCAAAATCCCCGATCCCGACTCGAACGTTCCGACGCTTGCGCTTTCAGCGCCCCCGACGTGGCGCCGCGCCGTTCGAAATTCAATGCCTATGCGGACGAATGACGCGGGCGAAACATAAAGCAAAATGGCCGACGTCGAAACGCCGGCCATTGTCGCAGGTCAAATGAAGGCCGAGAAAACCCGGCCCTAGAACGGGATCTCGTCGTCCAGGTCGGCCGAGAAGCTCTCGCGCGGGCCGCTGGGCTGGCTGCGCGGGGCGCCGCCGCCGAAACCGCCGCCGCCGCCGCCGGCGTAGCCTTCGTCATAGCCGCCGCCCGACGAAGCGCCGGCGCTGTCGCCGCGGCCGCCCAGCATGGTCAGTTCGCCGCGGAACTTCTGCAGGACGATCTCGGTGGAGAACTTCTCCTGGCCCGACTGGTCGGTCCATTTGCGGGTCTGCAGCGAGCCTTCGATGTAGACGGTCGAGCCCTTGCGCAGATAGCTCTCGGCCACCTTCACCAAGTTGTCGTTGAAGATCACGACGCGGTGCCACTCGGTCTTTTCCTTGCGTTCGCCGCTGGTGCGGTCGCGCCAGCTTTCCGAGGTGGCGATGCGCAGGTTGGCGACGCGGTCGCCGGAGCCGAGGGAGCGGATTTCAGGATCGGCGCCGAGGTTGCCGACCAGGATGACCTTGTTGACGGAGCCCGCCATGGGAAGACCTTCGTTCTCGCCCGGCGACCCAACGCGCCGGAATCTGGCCCGGACGTTAACGACTTAACAAGGCCGGGCGCAAGATTTGTTCCACAAATGTTCCTGTGGAGCAAGGGCGGTTATCCACCGCCCTTTATCTGCGGCGGTCCTATTGGGGCGGCATGGCTCCTGGGACGGCCAGGCGACCGTCGCCGGTGCGCACCAGCGACATGAACCGGGCGCCCTCGTAGGTGTCGCCAAGATAGATGCCTTCCTTCTGCAGGAAGATGAACTTGCCCTGGTAAGCGCCGGTCATTTCGCGGTTCGGGCTGCCCAGGCGCACGAAGCGCAGGCGCATGCCTTCCAGTTCGGCCGCGCAGAGCTCGAGGCTCGGCACGTTCTGGGCCACCGGATTGAACTTCAGCGTGCCGTCCTTCTGCTCGATGACATGCATGCAGACGCCGGCCTCGAACGGGGCCTTGGTCTGCTTCTCGCAACCGGTCAGGCCGACGGCGGCGACAGCGGCGACGAGCGAGAGGGCGACGACGGAAAGGCGCATGGTCTGAACTCTCTCTAGGCCGACGGGATGGAGCAGCCCTGCCCCAGGTCGATGATCGAATGGAAGGTGCGGTTGTCGGACGAGGATTCGACCTTGCCCGGCACGATGCGCAGGGTCTCGTCGCCCCAGCGGCCATAGGTGGCGCCGCCGGCCTTCTCGCACTTGCCGCCCGAGATCTGCTGGGCGCAGGCGTTGACGGTGATCTCGCCGGGCAGCTTGCGCCACTCGCCGCCGGCGTAGCGCCAGCAGACGGCGAGGGGCGCGCTCGCCGCGGCGGTGGGGGCCGGGACGGCCGGGGTCGCGGCGGGCGCGGGCACGTTCAAAGCCTCGGGCGGCGGCGGCAGCGGGGTCAGGACGGTGCCGGCCTGGTCGGCGGCGGCCAGGGCGCCGGTCTCGTCGACCCCGACGTCCAGGGCGCCGGTCGCCACGCCGTTCTTCTTGGCGCATTCGGCCAAGGTGATCTCGCCGACGAACTGGCCGCCGACGAAGCAGCGCAGCGGGCGGTTGGCGTCCAGCCTGTTGTCGTCGGCGCGGCCGGTCTCGACGACCAGGCCGGCGCGCGAGGCCGGCGGGTCGGAGGTCGGCGACTTGTTCCCGTGCATCACGGTCAGGGCGATGCCGAGGCCCGCGATCAGGGCCAGGGCGGCGCCGCCGCCCAGCAACACGCGTCGATCTTTGAGAAGTTCCATGATCCCTGGCTACGACGCGCTGATGACGCTTTCAAGTCCAGGCGCGCGCTCTAAGCCAGCTCGGGCGCGGATCGCGGCCTAGCTTCCGCCCGTCAGGCGATCCAGGGCCGCCTGGTAGTTGGCGATCTGGTTGGTCAGGTAGGTCGGCACCGTGCCGCCGGTCTTGCCTCCGCCGGTGGTCGTATCGGCCGGCTTCACGCCGTTGGCCTTGTCGGCCATCTCGCGATAGGCGGTGCGGACCGCCGACAGGGCCTTGGTCATCGCCGCCACGGCGGCGCTGCGGCCGGTGTCGGTAGTCAGGTCCAGGCCGGTGTCCAGCGAGAAGCCGTAGATCGGCCCCTTGCCGTCGGCCGAGACGGTCTGGCCGTGATCGGTCTTGGTGTTGCGCACGATGCCCGGCTTCAGCCCCAGCGACTCCAGCACGTCGGTGCCGCCCTTGCCGGGCAGGATCTCGACGGTCGAGGTCGTCTGGGACGGGCTGATCCGCAGGACGCGGTTGTTGCCGACGCTGCCGAATTCGACCTTGGCCGCGTAGCCGGTGGCCTTGCGGATCTTGTCGGCCAGAGTGTCGAGCGTGTCGTCGGCCTCGATCTTGACCGTGGTCAGCGTGCCGCGCGCCCGGGTGCGGACCTGGAAGGTGTCCCCTGCCCGCGCCGACGTCGCCGAGACGATCTTGTCGGTTTGCTTGAACTGCATCTCGCCGCGCGGGATGCCGAACAGGTCCAGCGCGCTGGAGCCCGAGGCGTCGACGGCGATCGAGGTCGGGGTGGCGTAGCCGTCCTTGCCGGTCAGCCGCTGCTCCCAAGAGGCCTGGCCGGTGGCGACGTCGATCTGGGCGACATAGCCGTCCTTGGCGCCGACCGTGGGCTCGCCCGCCAGATCCTTGCCGGCCGAGCCCACCAGCCAGGCCTGGCCGTTGGAGACCGCCATGCCGGTGACCGTGTCGTCGCCCGTGCCGCCGTAATAGGCCAGGGTGTCGGCGGTCTTGTCGCTCAGGTCCAGCGACATCCGGGCCACGAAGCCGTCGGAGCCGCCCGAGGCCGCCTTGGTCTGGTTGTTGACATCCAACGCGCCGTTGGTGGTCGAGCCGCCGATATAGAGCTGGCCGTTGTCGATCGTCAGGCCGGCGATGTTCCCGCCCTTCAGGGAGCCGAGGTCGCGCGTCGCGCCCTCGGTGAAGGTCGCCGCCTTGGTGTAGGTGGTCGGCTCGGTGACCCAGACTTCCTTGTCGTTCAGATAGGTGCGCGGTTCGGTGACGACGGTGGTCGAGACGTCGAAGCTGCGAAGCATGGCCTCGCTGCCTTCCTTGCTGGCCACCACCACATGGCCGCCGTCGACCACGATCCCGGAGACGGTGTCGTCGTTATCGCTGCCGAAATGGGTGGTGAACAACGCCTTGGGCGTGCCGGCGATGTCGGTGGCGAAGGCGGTCAGATAGCTGTCGTAGCCACCTTCCGTGGCGCCCGTGGCCGAACCCGGGAGGTCGGACTTGGTGCGACCGCCCACATAGACGACGCCGTCGTCGCCGAAGGCCACGGCGGTGGCCTCGTCCTCCAGCATGCCGCCGCGACGCACCGTCCAGGTCTCGTCGCCGTTGGCGTCATACAGAGTCACGAAGCTGTCGGTCAGCGTGCCGGCGGAGTCCGAATTGATCGGGCCGTTGGTGGCGCCGGCCAAACCGCCCGCCACCGAACCGGCGATGGCCACCTGGCCGTCGTCCGAGATGGCCATGTTGTAGCCGGTGGCGGTGTCCGAGGCGCCCAGGGTGCGGGCGTAGAGCAGCTTGCCCGACGAGTCGTATTTCAGCAGGGCGACGTCTTGATCGCCCTTGATCGTCTGGGTGCTGGTCGTGCCGTCGACGTCGGCCAGGACATAGAGCGAGCCATCGGGACCGGTCAGGGTCTTGTGGACCGTGCTGATCGTGCCTTCGAACGTGTCGGTGAACACCTTGGTCCCCGGCTGGCCGGCCGTGCCAGGACCGTACTTGGTCAGGGTGTTCTCGATCACCGCGTCGTCGGTGGTCGTGTTCTTGTCCGGATCCGGATCGCCCGCCGCCGTGGTGATGTAGACCGCCGGCTTGGCCGCCGGGGCCGAGAAGGTCAGGGTCTCGGTCAGGTCGCCCTTGATCTGCAGAGCGAAGTCGTCGCCGGTGGCCGGCAGCTTGACGGTCTGGCCGTTGACCGTGGTGGTGCGCTCGGCGCCCACGGTGCGGTTGACCGCGAACTGGGTGTCGAAACCCGCAGCCTTCAGCTTGTCGTTGAAGAAGGTCACGACGTTGGACATGGTCCGCGGCGTCGAGCCCATCTCGGACAGGTCCATGGTCACGTCGGTGGCCACGCCGAACTTCTTGACGTTCATCGTGAAGCTGACGGCGCCCTTGAAGGCGGGCACTTCGTCGTCCAGCTGGCCGCTGTAGATCGTGTTGGTGACGTAGTTGTAGTTGCTCTTCGGCACCCCGACGGTCGACTTGTCGCTGGTCATGACCGCGCCGGTCGTCAGGCGCATGCCGTCGGTGCTGAGGTTCTGGACGTAGCTGTTGACCTCGTTCAGCCCCTTGCTGAACACGGACTGCAGCCGCTTGATCTCGCTGTCGGTGACGCCCTTCTCGCTCGAGCGGTTGGCGATGGCCGACAGGGTGTTCAGGGCCTGATAGGCGGCGAACAGCTTCTTGTAGTCGCCGCTGATGGTCGGAGAGGCGGCGACCGCCGCGGTCTCGTCGACGAACTTGCGGCCGTTCAGGGCCGCCTTGACCAGGTCGCTCGGCTCGCTGGTCATCGTGGTCCAGGGCGCGCTGGGCACGGCCTTCTTGCCCGACGCCGTCGTCGCCGTCGACGAGCCCGTCGTCGCGGTCGCGTTGGCTGCCAGGCCAGCGGTCTTGGCCTGATAGTAACCGAGCAAGATACTGGAATCGAAAGTGATCACAGCGGGTCCCATCAGGGCGCACTAAGCCCCTTGATTCGATTGTCGGCGATGAACGCTGACGTTTCGTTAAGACGTATGAATCGGAGGGCGATCAGGCCGCGATCAGGTGGGCGTCGGTCAGGGAGCGGCGGACTTCGCCCCGCAGCTCGCGCCACTCCTCGGCCAAGATGCCCAGCAGGACGACATCGCGCGGCTGACCGTCCTTGAGGACGTGGCCGCGCAGATAGCCTTCGCGACGAAAGCCGGAGGCCGCCTGGGCCTTCAACGCCGCGTCGTTGTCGGCCATGACCTCGGCGAACACCTTGTGCAGGCCGAGCTCGCCAAACGCGCGATCCAGACCCAACACCTGGGCGGCGCGTCCCACGCCCCTGCCCCGCGCCTCGGCCGAACCGAGGAACCAGTTCCAGCCGGCCCGGCGATGGTGGCTGAGCAGGCCCGTCAGGGTCAGCAGTCCCGAAGGCTCGCCGGCCCGGACGATCATCCAGCCGCGCATGTCGGGGTCGGAACGCAGGGCCTGGAACCAGGCGGCATGGGCCTCGCGGCTCGGAAAGGCCGCGTCGGACATCCACCGGTCGACTTCCGGTTCGCCCCGCCATTGGAACAGGACCGCCTCGTCGCTGTCCGTCAAATCGCGAAGCTCGATCATACCGGGTCGATTCTCCCAACTAGCGTGGCGGAAAGTCTAACCCGGGCAAGGGCTCAGGCCTAGCCGCCGCCGTTGAACAGCGACAGGATGATCTGCGGCGCCTGGTTGGCGATCGACAGCGCCTGGGCGCCGAGCTGCTGCTTGACCTGCAAGGCCTGAAGGCGCGCGCTTTCCTTGGCCATGTCGGCGTCGACGAGATTGCCCACGCCGGTCTCGAGCACGTCGTTCAGCTTGGACACGAAGGTGTTGTGGGCTTCGATCTGCTTGGCCTGCGAGCCGATCGAGCCGACCGCCTGGTTGACCGCCGTCATCGTGGCGTCCAGGCGCGTAAGCACGCCGGCGGCTAAGGTCTGGGTGTTGATGAGGTCGTTGATCGACAGCGTGTTGATCGTGCTGCTCAGCGACAGGTTCTGCAGGTTCAGCGTGATCACGGTCGCGGCGTCGGCGTCGGCCAGGAACGTGATGTTGGTCGGCTCGCTGCCGTTCAGGATGTTGGCGCCGTCGAAGGTGGCGCTGTTGATCACCTGCGTCATGTTCTTCAGCAGGCTCTGGAAGTCAGCGTTCAGAGCGTTGCGCGACGCGGTCGACAGCGAGGTGTCCTTGGCGGCGACCACCTTCTCGCGCATTTGGGTCAGCAGGTCCGAGACCGATTCACCGGCGGCCAGAGCCACGTCGGTGATCGAGGTGGCGCGGTCCAGGCTCATCTTCACGGCGTTCAGGGCCGAGCGGTCGGCGCGCTGATCCTGGGCGATCGACCAGACGGCGGCGTTGTCTTTGGCCGTCGAGATCGCCAGACCGGTGTTGATGCGCGACTGCACGCCGCTCATCTCGTCATTGGTCTTGTTCAGATTTTGCAGGGCGATCAGCGCGGGCTGATTGGTGTTCACGCTCAGCGTCATCACGGTCTCCGAACGGCGGTTCTTGCCAGTTGGGCTCGGATCGCGATTCGGCGGCCGAGCAGGTCGACCGTGAGATTTGGGCTCAGGGAGTAAGAATATGGTTAACGCGCGTAAACCATGTTCCGCCTGCGACGCCAGGTCGCGGCAAGGCATGGCGGTTGGGCCAGAGCCCGCTTAGGTCAGACCGTCGAAGACTTCGCCCGGATCGTAGTGCTCGGCCTGCTTGAAGCGGAGTACGTCTTCGCGCGGGAACTGCTGGAGCACGTCGCCGGTGCGGCGGTCCACCGTCTTGTAGACGTACGAGCCCGAGACGGGGTCCTGCTCGATCACCAGTCGCAGATCGCCCGGTTGGGGCCCCGCGGCGGCGGCCGGTTTCTCGGGAGCCTCGGAGACGACATGACCGCCCGCGGGCTGACCCGGGACGGTGTGAGCGGTGGCGGCCGGAATCGGCGCGGACGGTTCTGGGATGGGCTGTGTGAGTGCGGCTTTGGTTTCCATTACTCCTGTCGTCGCCGGATTTCGGCGGCGCCTCTGGTGAACCCTCCCTGGCCCGAAAGCTCATGGAAGGCGGGGACGGGCCCGAAAGCCCGCCCCCAGGGTGCCCCTATCGGAACAGGCTCAGGATCGAGCCGGTCGACTGGTTGGCGATCGACAGCGCCTGGATGCCCAGCTGCTGCTTGGTTTGCAGCGACTGCAGCTTGGCGCTTTCCTTGGCCAGGTCGGCGTCGACCAGGTTGCCCACGCCCGCGTCGAGGCTGTCTTGCAGCTTGCCGACGAAGGTCAGGTGGGTGTCCAGGCCCGTCGAGCTGGTGCCCAGCGAGGCCAGCTTGTTGGTGGCCGTGCCGATGGCGTTGCCGATGGTGGTGATCATCGTCTTGGCCGCGGCGGCGGTCGTGAACGACGACGTGGCGGTCAGGCCCAGGCCCGCCAGCGACAGGGTCTTGGACTGAACCGTGAACTGCGAGCCGTCCGAGTTGGCCAGGAAGGCCAGCTTGGTGGTCGAGCCGTCGGCGATCGAGACGCCGTTGAACTTGGCGTTGGTGACGGCCTTGGTGATCTGGTCACGCAGGCTGTCGAAGTCGGACTTCAGGGCGTTGAACGAAGCGGTGTTCAGCGAGGTGTCGGAAGCGGCCAGAGCCTTTTCCTTCATCTTGCCCAGCAGGTCGGTGACCGTATCGCCGGCGGCCAGGGCCACGTCGATGGTCGACTGGCCGCGTTGCAGCGAGTCCTTCACGGCGTTCAGCGAGCCCGAGGTGGACGACTGGACCTTAGACATCGCCCAGATCGCGCCGTTGTCCTTGGCGTTGCTGATCTTCTTGCCGGTGTTGATACGTTGTTGGGTGACCTGCAGCTCAGAGTTGGTGCTGTTCAGGTTTTGCAGGGCGATCATCGCACCGGCGTTCGTGTTGACGCTATTCAGCGGCATCCGACTAGTTCCTATTCAAGGTTGTCGACGTCATTTTGACTGCCGAGAGCATTTTGCTCGCAACCAGGGTGTCGGCGTGCGGTTTAAAATGGATGAATGCGGAATTTTCTTCTTGGGTAGATCTTGGTGGCCGGCAGATTTTGCTGCGTCGTGTGGTCTACGTAAGGTTTATGTGGCGTTTTGACGCAGTATTGGCGGTAGGCCAATAAATACTGAGCGTCGGTCGGCGGTTCAGCCGCTCCTGCCCTCCGAGCGCCCTGCGACCGAACGTCCTGGGATTGTACTTCAGGCGCACAAGCGCTGCGGCGCCACGTCGCGGTCGTCGGTGTCGAAAAGGTCGAAAGCCTCCTCCCAGGCCGCCTGACGCGAGGCGCGCAGCGCCGCGTCGTCGATGATCCGGACGATCTGATCCTCGCGATCGTTCCACACCAGGCCGATGTCGGCGGCGCGTTCGGCGTCACGGCCCAACAGCAGGATGATGTCGGCCTTGCGCACCCGCTCCGGGCTGAGCCGCATCAGGGTGCGCCCGCCGCCCAGGTCGCGATGGATGTCGGCGAAGTCCAGCACGGCCGAGATCATGGCGGCGTTGACGGGGGCGACATGCCAATCCCTAGCAAGGAGATGGGGGGCGAGAAGGGTCATGCTGCGGGCTCCTGATGTGCGTTCTGTCGGGCCGGTGTTTCGAGTTTCCCTTTTGAGGGTGGCGTGCGTCAAAAACGGTCGTATAGAGTCGCGCCATGCGACACGACAAGGCGACCCGACTGCTTGAACTGGCCCGGATGCTGGCGGGTTCCTCCGAGGGCATGACCCTGGACGAGATGGCCCGCGCCATGGATGTGGGCCGGCGCACCGCTGAGCGGATGCGCGACGCGGTCTGGGCCGCCTTCCCCCAGATGGAGGCGATCGACGATCCGCCGACCAAGCGCTTCCGCATCCCGTCCGGCCTGGACAGCCTGTTCCAGACCCCCACCGCCGAGGAGCTGGCGGCTTTGCGCACGGCCGCCGACGGCTATGCCGCGAGCGGCGCCGAGGGGCGAGCCGCCGCTCTTCACGCCCTGGAGCGCAAGCTGATGTCGGCCCTGCGCGGCGCCGCCCGCCGCAAGGTGGCGCCCGACCTGGAGGCGCTGATCCAGGCCGAGACCATCGCCGTCCATCCGGGACCCCGCCCGTTCGAGGATGAGGCGGTGCTGTCGGCGATCCGCACGGCGGTGAAGGGCCTGCAGGCCCTGTCGTTCCGCTACGAAGGCGGCAGCGCGCCCGGCCGCACCCGCAAGGTCACGCCCCTGGGCATCCTGTTCGGCCACGCCAACTACCTGGTCGCCGCCGAGGGCAAGGATCCCAGGCCCCGCACCTTCCGCCTGGACCGCATGCAGGCCGTCACGGCCCTGGACGAGCCGGCCCCGCCGCCCGAGGACTTTTCGCTGCAGGCCTTCGCCGACGAGAGCTTCGGCATCTTCCACGGCGAGATCGAGGACGTGGCCTTGCGCATCGGCCCCGCCCGCGCCGAGGACGCCCTGCGCTGGCGCTTCCATCCCCACCAGGTCGTGACCCAGGAAGAGGGCGGTTCGGTGCTGGTGACCTTCCGGGCCAGCGGCTTGCGCGAACTGGCCTGGCACTTGTTCACCTGGGGCGACGCGGTGGAGATCCTCTCGCCGCCCAGCCTGCGCGAGATGATGGTCGCGGAACTGCGGACGGCGCTGAAGGCCCACGAGGGCGGCGGGACATGATATCCGGCCGTCGCGTTCCGATCATGGTTCAGCGGCAACGAAGCTCGTGACCAGGTCGGCGAAAGCCTGAGGGCGTTCGAGATAGAGGAGGTGGCCGCTGTCGGGGACGACCACGCGTCGGGCTCCGGGGATCGTGGCCTCCAAAACCTTGGCCTGCTCCTGGACATCCTCGATGTCGATCGCGCCGACCAGGATCAGGGTCGGGGCGTGGATTTCGGCTAGGCGAGGCTTGGCGATCCCGAGGGGCCGCTCACGCATGCCCGCGGCCAGGTTTCCCGGATTGGCCTTGAGCCAGGCGACGACACGAGCGCGTTCGGCATCGGCGCCCTTGGTCAGGATGTAGGGGTCCCTGGCCGCGCCCTTCAAGTCGCCCATCTTGGCCCTGAGCCCCAGCTTCAGGGTCCGAAAGAGAAAGCCCCAGGAGGCGTCGAACCCGCTGACCCAGGGGCCAGCTAACACCAGCCGGTCGACGGCTTCTGGATGAGCCAGCGCGAAATCGACCGCGACGCCGCTGCCCGAGGACGAGCCGACTAGGGTGGCGTGCTTCACGCCGAGGGTCTGCATAAGGGCTTGGAGGTCGGTCGCTGGCGTGTAGGGCGCGGTGGCGGGCGGGGAGGCGCCATAGCCGCGGCGATCATAACGGACGACCCGGAACCGAGCGCAAAGCTTCGGCCACACGTCGTCGAAGACCGCCGAGTGCAGGATGCCGTCGTGCAGCAGAACGATCGTCCTTGGCCCCGAGCCACAGGTTTCGTAGGCCAGCTTGCCGCCTGGCACATCAAGCATGCCGCGATCGGGAGACACGGCCTCGGCCGGGCTGCTGGCCAGCAGCAGGCAGCCGGCGGCGATCGCCGCGGCGGGCGTTGAAAACAGTCGCATTGATGTCTCCGGGATTAAGCGCCGTCAGCCGGCGCGCTTGAACTCGTCTTGCTGGTGTCCGGGAGCCACTTCCGGGACGTATTCCAGGATGTCGCCGGGTTGGCACTGGAGGTAGGCGCAGATGGCCTCCAGGGTGTCGAACTTCATGCCCTTCACCTTGCCGGACTTGAGCAGGGAGAGATTGGCTTCGGTGATGCCGATGGCGCGGGCCAGCACGTTGGAGCGCACCTTGCGCCGGGCCAGCATGACGTCGAGACGGAGGATGATCGGCATCAGACGAACGCCTCCCGGTCTTCCTCGATCTCGCGGCCCACCCGCATGACCTCGCCGATCACGAAGACCAGCAGGCCCAGCACGAAGGCCTGGACGCTGGCCATGTGGGCCCAGTTCCTGTCGATCTCGTAGCCGGTGGCGCTGAGGACCAGATGGCAGGCGAACGGCGACACGGCGTAGGCGCACAGCCATACGCCGATGCGCCGGAACTGGGCGGCGTTGGCGGGGGCGAACACCTTGCCGCCGGCATAGAGCCGAAACAGGCCCCGCGCGCTCCAGAACAGCATGATGATCGGCGTGGCGCGCACAATCCCCACCAGGCAGTAGACCAGCCTATGGACTAGGGGCAACGAGCCGAAGGCCACCGAGTTGGGCGGGCCGTCGCCGATGTAGCAGTTGTCCGGCCCGATCCGCAGCAGTTCGCCCTTGTAGAACAGCATGGCGATGAGGGCGGCGGCCAGAATGGCCACGGAGACGGCGAGCAGGCCGGTGAACAGCCAAGCCAGGGCGCGGCTGCCCAGGCGCACGCGACGCTGGGCGGCGGTCTCGGGCGCGGTCAGGGTCTCGGCGCGAGGCTTGAGCATGATGACGGACATTGGACAATCTCCAGTGTCCTTACGCTCGTTCCGAAATTTCTTTCTGTCAAACGATAATTTACTGAGCTGCCACCAGCCTCAACAACGCCAACTCCTTCGCCCTCGGCGACCCTGCCCGGCGCTTGGGCAGCTGGCTGGTCTCGAAGGCTTCCAGCACCTTGGGATGGATATAGGCCGCGCGACAGACGGCCGGGGTGTTGCCGAGCAGGCCCGCCACCGCCTTGACGCAGGTGTTGAGCGTGCGCTTGGCCTCCGTCTGGGTGGCCGGCTTGGGGCTCATGCTCAGAGCCTCCAGCGCCGCCAGCGAGCCGTACCAAGTGCGGAAGTCCTTGGCCGAGAAGTCCTCGCCGCAGGCCGCGCGGATGTAGTCGTTGACGTCGCTGCTCTCGATCGCGCGCCGCTGGCCGTCCTCGTCGAGATACTGGAACAGCCGCTGGCCGCGCAGCTCCTGGCAGGCGCCGACGATCCGCGCCAGACGGCGATCGCGAAAGCCCGTCTTGTGCATCTTGCCGCTCTTGCCCCGGAACTCGAACACCGCCCCGCCGCCGGCCAGCTTCAGGTGGCGCTTCTGCATCGTGGTCAGGCCGAAGCTCTTGTTGGTTTTGGCGTACTCGTCGTTGCCCACCCGGATCAGGGTCAGCTCCAGCAGGCGGACGACGGCGGCCAGCACCTTCTCGCGGGGCAGGCCGCGGCGGGCGAGGTCGGCCTCGACCCGCTTGCGCAGGCGAGGCAGGGCGCGGCCGAAGGCGGCCATGCGGTCGTACTTGCGCGCGTCGCGGTCGGCCCGCCAGTCGGGGTGGTAGCGATACTGCTTGCGGCCCTTCTGGTCGCGGCCCACCGCCTGGATGTGGCCGTTCGGGTCGGGGCAGATCCAGACGTTGGTCCAGGCCGGCGGGATCACCAGCGCCTTGATCCGGGCCAGGGTGGCCTCGTCCTTCACCGGACGACCATCTTCGTCGATGTACGAGAAGTTCTTGCCGTGGGCGAGGCGGCGGATGCCCTGCTCCTGGTCGTTGACATAGGCCAGCAGGGTGCGCTCGGCGGGCGTGGTTTCAAGCGTGTCGCGGGGCATGATCATCGTCCCGCGAGACGGCCGACGACGGCCTGTTCTGAAATATCCTGGCCCATCACCCGGCTCCCAGCCTAATCCACGCCCCCAAGTTTTTGGCCAACGTGGTAGACGAAGCGCCGGTTCCGGGAGCGACACGCCAGACATGAACTACCGACACGCCTTCCACGCCGGCAATTTCGCCGACCTGCAGAAGCACGCGATCCTGCTGGCCCTGCTGGAGGCCCTGACGGCCGAGGAGACGCCGCTGTCGGTGATCGACACCCACGGCGGGGCCGGCGCCTACGACCTGGGCGACGACATGGCCCAGCGCTCGGGCGAGGCGGCGGCGGGGATCTGGCGGCTGATGGCCACGCCGGATGCTCCCCCGGTGTTCGCGCCCCTGGTCGCGGCGGTGAAGGCGCTGAACGGCGGCAAGGACGGGACGCTGTATCCGGGCTCGCCGCTGCTGATCGCCAAGGCCTTGCGCAAGACCGACCGCTACACCGCCTGCGAGCTGCGCGACGACGATTTCGACAGCCTGCGCCGCACCCTGGCGCCCTACGCCTTCGCCCAGGCGGTCAAGGCCGATGGCTACGCCACCGCCGCCGCGCGGGCGGGCAAGGGAGGGCGCACCTTCGTGCTGATCGATCCGCCGTTCGAGCGTCCCGACGACTACGCCCAGACGGTCGCCACCACCAAGGCCGTGCTGGCCAAGGACAAGGACGCGGTGATCGCCGCCTGGATGCCGCTGAAGGACCTGGAAACCTTCGACGCCCTCATGCGCGCGATGGAAACCGTCACGAATGACGCGCTAGCAGCGGAACTTCGCCTTCGCCCCCTGACGGACCCGATGAAGATGAACGGCTGCGCCATGGTCATGGTCGGGACACCCAAGCCCGCCGAGGGCGCGATCGTCGGGGTCACCACTTGGCTGGCCGACAATCTCGGTGAGGCCGGGGCCAAGGCGCGGATCTGGCGCGCGTGACAACTGCCGGCCAACCCAGTTTCCGGGAAGCGTTCTGGGTCTGGCTCAAGGTCGGCTGCCTGGGCTTCGGCGGTCCGGCCGGGCAGATCGCCTTGCTGCATCGGGAGGTGGTCGAGCGGCGCGCCTGGGTCGATGAGGAGCGCTTCGCTCACGCGCTCAGCTTTTGCATGCTGCTGCCCGGCCCCGAGGCCCAGCAGCTGGCCACCTGGCTGGGCTGGCGGCTGCACGGGGTGCGCGGCGGGATCGCGGCGGGGCTGCTGTTCGTGTTGCCGGGCCTGGTGGTAATGCTGGGGCTCTCGGCTCTCTATGTCGCCCACGGTCGCGCCAGTTGGGCCGGACCGGCCCTGCTGGGGCTGAAGGCGGCGGTGGTCGCCCTGGTGCTGCAGGCCCTGCTGCGCATGGGCGGGCGAGCGATCAAGGGCTTAGCCGGGTGGTGGGCCGCGGGCCTAGCGTTCCTGGCCCTGACCTTCACGGTCGTTCCGTTCCCGCTGATCATCCTCGCCGCCGGCGTGGTCGGTTGGGCGCTGGGCGGCGGTGCGGTCGCGGCGCAATCGTCGGAGACGATCGCAAAGACCCCTTGGCGCACGGCGCTGGTCTGTCTCGTGGCTTGGCTGGCGCCGGTGCTGCTGGCCCTGGCGGCCGCGCCGGGCTCGACCCTGGCCAAGATGGGCGGGGTGTTCAGCGTCCTGGCGGTGGTCAGCTTCGGCGGCGCCTATGCCGCCCTGGCCTATGTGGGGCAGGCGGCCGGCGCGCTCGGCTGGCTGGCGCCGGGGCAGATGCTGGATGGGCTTGGGCTGGCCGAGACCACACCTGGGCCGCTGGTGCTGGTGCTGGTCTTCGTCGGTTTCGTCGGCGCCTACCAGAGCGCCCCGGCCGAATGGGCCTGGATCGCCGCCCTGGCCGGCGGGCTGATGGCGGCCTGGACCACCTTCGCCCCGTCGTTCCTATGGATTTTCGCCGGCGGGCCGTTCTTCGACCGTCTGCGCTCACGCCCCCGGCCGGCCCGCGCCCTGGCCCTGGTCTCGGCCGCCGCCGTCGGGGTGATCGCCAACCTTGCGGTCTGGTTCACCGTCCACCTGCTGTTCCGGACGGGCGCGGTCCGGAGCTGGGGCCTGCTGCGGGCCGAGTTGCCGGATCTGGCCAACCTGAATCTTCCGGCGGCGGGGCTGACGCTCCTGGCCTGCGGTCTGGTCTTCGCCCTGCGCGCACCGGTCCTGGCGACGGTGGGAGCCATGGTCGCCGCCGGCCTGGTGCTGGGCGCGACCGGTCTGATTTGAGCGCGACGCCGCGATTTATCGACTCCGTCCGCTCGAAAACCGTGTTATGCTGCACTGCACAAAACGGTTGTTGGAGCTCGGCCATGACCCTGTCGTTCCTTCCCGAAACCCCCAAGATCGATCTCGAGAAAGGCCCCCATCTGGTGGCCGGGGCGGCCTCGCCGCTGTGGCTGATGTTCGGCGGCGCCGCCATGGCCGGGGCCACCTGGTGGTGGTGGTCGGCCCGCTGGCGCGAGGCGGTGAATGTCGAGGCCCTGATGGCCGTGGCTCCCACCCCCGCGCTCGCCGAAATCCCCCTGACTCCTGAGCCGACGCCTCCTGAACCGACGCCCGAGCCCATCGAACTGTCGCCCGAGCCGTTGATCGATCCTGTCACGGAGGCCCCCGTCCTGGCCCCGGTCGAGCTGGAAACGCCCGAGCCGGTCGCCGCCGCCGCGACCGCCGCGGCCGAAATCGTCGCCGAGGCGGTGCAGGAGACGCTCGACACCGCTGAGACCGTGGTCGCCGAGACCGCCGAGACGATCGAGGTCGCGGCCGAACCGCTGGTCGAGGCCGCCGTCGAACAGGCCGAGGCGGTCGGCGACGACCTGACCCTGCTGGTCGGCATCGGTCCTAAGCTGGCGGCGTCCTTGGCCGACCTGGGCGTTACCCGCTTTGAACAGATCGCCGCCTGGGGGCCTGAGGAACTGGCCGACTTCGACGCCAAGCTGAGCCTGAAGGGCCGCGCCGAGCGCGATGCCTGGGTCGCCCAGGCGAAGCGGCTGGCGGCAGGTTCCTGATAGCTCCAGCTTAGCTCCCCTTAAATTCCGTCATCCCGGGCCTTGTGCCCGGGACCCCTCTGTCGGCCGCAAATGCAGCAGGGGCGGTTCGCTGGCGAACCGCTTGCGCTTCACGTGCGAGCTGAACGAGGGGTTTCGGGCGCAAGGCCCGGAATGACGGTTGCAAGGTGGTGGGCCGATTTTAGTGGGCTAATCCAACCCGAAGGCGGCCAACAGCCGGTCAGCGGCGGCGGAGGCCGGCAATTCACCGGCTCTGACCAATTGCTCTGTCTCGCCCGAGATCGCCGCCACGGCGGGCGCCTCGCGGAAGGCCTCGGCCAGCCGGTCCTGGACCATGGCCCACATCCAGCGGCTGTCCTGGTCGGACCGCCGGGCGGCGCGCAGGCCGTTGGCGGTCATGATCTCGCGGTGGCGGCGGATCTGGGTCCACAGCGCGTCGAGGCCCGCCCCGGTCAGGCCCGAGGCGGTCAGCACCGGCGGGGTCCAGTCCGGCGAGGCCGGAGTCAGGATGTGCAGGGCGTTGCGATAGTCGCGGGCCGAGCGTTCCGCCCGGGCCGGGTCGGCGTCGGCCTTGTTGATCACCAGCAGGTCGGCCAGCTCGATCAGGCCCTTCTTGATGCCCTGCAGTTCATCGCCGCCGCCGGGGATCAGCAGGGCCAGGAAGATATCGACCATGTCCGACACCACCGTCTCGGACTGTCCCACCCCCACGGTCTCGACGATAATCACGTCGAAGCCCGCCGCCTCGCACAGCAGCATGGCCTCGCGGGTCTTGCGCGCGACCCCGCCCAGCACGCCGCCGGACGGGGAGGGACGGATATAGGCGTTGGGATCGACGCTGAGCCGCTCCATGCGGGTTTTGTCGCCCAGGATCGAGCCGCCATGGCGACCGGACGAGGGATCGACCGCCAGCACCGCCACGCGATGGCCGGCGGCGGTCAGCATCGTGCCGAACGCCTCGATGGTGGTGGACTTGCCGGCCCCGGGCACGCCGGTGATGCCGATCCGCTGGGCCTGGCCGGTGCGCGGCATCAGCTGTTCCAGCAGCGTGCGGGCGGCCTTCTGGTGGTCACGGCGGCGGCTCTCGACCAGGGTGATGGCGCGGGCCAGGGCGGCGCGGTCGCCGGTGACCAGGCGCGTTTCCAGATCGGCGATGTCCAGCGGCTGGCTCACGCCCTCGGCATAAAGCGCTTTCGAGCGAAGTGGAAACCGGTTCGCGTGAAGAAAGCGCGCCCAAACAAGGATCTGGAGCGGGGTTGCGCAAGCAACCCGGCTCTAGAGGACGACGGCGGTCCCGGAAACCGAAACCATCATCATCGAGCCGTGCGGGCCCACGGTGTTGTAGTCGAGATCGACCGCCAGGATGGCGTTCGCGCCCAGCTTCTCGGCTTCCTTGATCAGGTTCTTCATCGCGTCCTCGCGCGCCCGGGCCAGGACCCGCTCGTAGGACTTGGAGTGGCCGCCGATGAAGTCGCGGATGGCCGCCATCAGGTCCAGGACCACGTTCGCGCCAAGGATCGACTGGGCGTAGATCGCGCCCTTGTACTCCTGGACCGGCCGTCCCTCGATGAACGGGGTGGTCGAGATCAGCATCGACAAATCCTCGTCGGCCGGCATTCGGCGCCAGGGTTAACTTAAGCACAAACGGCCCGTTTCGCGAGGGGCTCCCTCGGAGCGCGAGCGATTTGCGGACAGCTTTCGCCTGGGACGCGAAACTGCGCCGTGGCCACTTCCGGCGGCCTCATGGTTAAGGCAGATTGGAGCCATACCGTTGCTGGGGGCCGCCGGGTGATCTTCGCCAAATCGCATCTCGACTTGCACAACATCCGCAACAACGTCGCGCGGGTTAAGAAGCTGTCGGACAACGTGGTCGGCGTGGGGCCCCTGGGCATCGGGCTGGACGGCCTGCTGACCTGGATTCCGGGAGCCGGCGAGCTCTATAGTCTGGGCGCGGGCGGGCTGATCGTTTGGGACGCCATCCGGGCGCGCTCGGCCCCGATGATCGTGGTGCAAATCATGGCTATCATCCTGGTCGACACCGTGGCCGGCGCCGTACCGGGCGTGGGCAAGGTGGCCGACATGCTGTTCACCGGCCACAAGTGGTCGGCGGACATGCTGACCAACCACATGGACGACACGATCTATTTCGAAGGTACCCGCAAGGACGTGCAGGGCACGGCCGAGTACCGCGACCTGCTGGAGCGCATCCGGGCGGGCAAGGAAAAGCGCAGGGTCGTCTTCCTGGGCTAGGACGAGCTGGACAACCATCGGGGCGGAGGCGCGTTGAGCTGACATGACCGAGCGCACCGACACTCTCGAAGGCTTCGTCGTCGACGAAGGCCGCTCCAGCCATCGCCACAAGGCCCACCAGGCCTGGCGTCACGCCGAGACCATCAAGCGGCTGTCTGATCGGCTGATCGGCATCGGCCCGTTCGGCCTTGGCCTGGACGGCGTGCTGGCCTGGGTGCCGGGCGTCGGACCGGTCTACAGCGTCGCCGCCGGTGGGCTGCTGATCTACCACGCGATGACGGCCGGCGCCTCGGCCGCGACCCTGGCGCGGATGCTGGCCTATGTGGCCATGGACACCGCCACTGACGCCGTCCCCGTGGCCGGCTGGGCGGTCGACACCCTGTTCCCGGGTCACCTGATGGCGGCCAAGGCGCTGCAGAAGGACATCGAGTCCCGTCACGGCCTGCCCGACGAGATCGACGCCAAGACCCGCAAGAAGCGCAAGGTGAAGAAGGTTCGTCGCTAGAGGACCAAGGGCGGACGGGTGATGATGGGCGGACGTTCCCGCCCGCCATAGGCGATCAGCCAGACGCCCAGCCCTGTCGCCGCGCCGACCGTCGTGACGGCCACCCGCATGGCCATCTCGCCGGTCCCGTCCTCGCCGAACGACGACAGCAGGGCGCCCAGGACGCCGCCGTCGATCGCGCCGACCAGCACGGCGCACCAGAGATAGTGCCGCCGCAGCCACTCCAGCAGCACCCAGATCACGCCGCCCACCAGGATGAAGGGCCAGCCGAAGAGCAGGCCCACGACGAGGAGCATCGATAGGGTCTGCGGCGCCTGAACCAGCACCGACCAGCCGCTGGTGGCGATCCCGATGAGCATGAAGGCGACCGGCGGAAAGGCGAAGGCGAAGGCCAGCGCCCAGAAGGCGCGCGACGGCGTGGTGCGCTTGGCGCTGGGACGGAACATGACGATCCTCGGTGACGGGCGGAGAGGCCCATCACGCGCCAAGCTCGTGCTTCGCCGGCGGCGGTTCTTCGGGAGATGCGGTCAAGAGGCGGTGCACGGCGAAGCCTTCGCCGAAAGAGCTTTGATCCCTGTCGGAAACGGTGTCCGCTAGCCGTCTTTATCGTATTGGAACACCCATCAGGGACGCGAACATGATCACGGTCTACGGCGAGGGCAGGGGTTTCCGGGTCGTCTGGCTGCTGGAGGAGATGGGGCTCCCGTACCGGCTGCGGGATGTCGACCTGCTGGCGGGTGTCGAGAACGATCCCGAGTTCCTGGCAATCAACCCGGCCGGCTTCATCCCCGCGCTCAAGGACGGCGACATGGTCATGGTCGAGTCGATCGCGATCATGGAATATCTGATGGCCCGCCACGGCCCGACGCCGCTGGCGCCGGCGCCCGGCGATCCGGCCTTTCCCGCCTACCAGCAGTTCCTCCACCTGGGCGAGGCGGGGCTGGCGGGCTCGATGTATTTCGTCTCGGGCGCCCGCAACATCGCGCCGGAAGGCCAGCGCGACAACTGGAGCGCCCGCCAGGCGTTGGACGTCTTCACCACCCGCCTGACGATCGTCACGCGCCAGCTGGAGCGCACGCCCTTCGTGGCCGGCGAGGCCTTCACCGCGGCGGACATCTCGGTCGGCTACGCGCTGGAGATGGCGCGCAAGAACGTCGGGTTTCGGTTCGGCGAGACCGAGCTGGCCTATATGGAGCGGTTCCGGGCGCGCGAGGGCTACCAGCGGGCCTTGGAGGCTTGCCACGCGACGCGGGGGTGGTGGTTCGGCTGAGCTACTAGTCCCTAGGCCGCCTCGCCCTGGGTGTAGCCCAACTGTTTGTTCAGCTTGTCGAGCAGCTCGATCACCGCTTCGGCGATCACGGTGCCGGGCGGGAAGATCGCTGCGGCGCCGGCGTCACGCAGGGCCTGGAAGTCCTGGGGCGGGATCACGCCGCCGACCACCATCATGATGTCGCCACGCCCCTGCTTGGCCAGCTCGGTCTTCAGCTCCGGCGCCAGGGTCAGGTGGCCCGCCGCCAGCGAGCTGGCGCCGACGATGTGGACGTCGTTTTCGACCGCCTGTTTGGCCGCCTCGGCCGGGGTCTGGAACAGCGGGCCGATGTCGACGTCGAAGCCGAGGTCGGCGAAGGCGGTGGCGATCACCTTCTGGCCACGGTCGTGGCCGTCCTGGCCCATCTTGGCGACCAGGATGCGGGGGCGGCGGCCGTCGGCCTGCTCGAAGGCCTCGACCATGGCCTTGGCTCGGGCGGTGACCGGATCGGCGCCGGCTTCCTTCATGTAAACCCCCTGGATCGACTGGATCGTGGCGCGGTGGCGGCCGAAGACATTCTCCATGGCCAGGCTGATCTCGCCGACCGTGGCGTGGGCCCGGGCCGCGTCGACGGCCAGCGCCAGGAGGTTGCCAGTGCCCCGCGCGCCATCCTCGAGCGCCTCCAGTGCCGCCGCCGTCTTGGCGGGATCGCGCTCGGCCTTCAGCCGGGCCAGCTTCTCCAGCTGCTGCTCGCGGACGGAGGTGTTGTCGACCTTCAGCACCGGGATGTCGTCGGCGATCTCGGGCTTGTAGCGGTTGACGCCCACGACGCTCTGCTTGCCGCTGTCGATGCGGGCCTGGGTCTTGGCGGCCGACTCCTCGATGCGCAGCTTGGGCAGGCCCTGCTCGATGGCCTTGGCCATGCCGCCCAGGGCCTCGACCTCCTCGATGTGGGCCAGGGCCTTCACGGCCAGGTCGTGGGTCAGCTTTTCGACGTAGTAGCTGCCGCCCCACGGGTCGGCGACGCGGGTGGTGCCGCTCTCCATCTGCAGGAACAGCTGGGTGTTGCGGCTGATCCGGGCCGAGAAGTCGGTCGGCAAGGCCAGGGCCTCGTCCAGGCTGTTGGTGTGAAGGCTCTGGGTTTGGCCGTTGACCGCCGCCATGGCCTCGACGCAGGTGCGGGCCACGTTGTTGAACACGTCCTGCGCCGCGAGCGACCAGCCCGAGGTCTGGCTGTGGGTGCGCAGGGACAGCGAACGCTCGTCCTTGGGATCGAACTCGCGCTTCATCAGTCGGGCCCAGAGCAAACGAGCCGCTCGAAGTTTGGCCACTTCCATGAAGTAGTTCATGCCGATCGCCCAGAAGAACGACAGGCGCGGGGCGAACTGGTCGATGCTCATGCCGGCCGCGACGCCGGCCCGGGCGTATTCGACGCCGTCGGCCAGGGTGTAGGCCAGCTCCAGGTCGGCCGACGCCCCGGCTTCCTGCATGTGATAGCCGCTGATCGAGATCGAGTTGAACTTCGGCATCTTCTCGGAGGTGTAGGCGAAGATGTCCGAGATGATCCGCATCGAGGGACCGGGCGGATAGATGTAGGTGTTGCGGACCATGAACTCCTTGAGGATGTCGTTCTGGATGGTCCCGGACAGCTTGTCGGGGCTGACGCCCTGTTCCTCGGCGGCGACGATGTAGAGCGCCAGGATCGGCAGCACCGCGCCGTTCATGGTCATCGATACGCTCATCTTGTCGAGCGGGATGCCCGAGAAAAGCGTGCGCATGTCGAGGATGGAGTCGATGGCCACGCCCGCCATGCCGACGTCGCCCTTCACTCGTTCGTGGTCGCTGTCATAGCCGCGGTGGGTGGCCAGGTCGAAGGCCACCGACAGGCCCATCTGACCGGCCGCGAGGTTGCGGCGGTAGAAGGCGTTGGAGTCCTCGGCGGTCGAGAAGCCCGCGTACTGCCGCACCGTCCACGGATTGGTCACGTACATGGTCGGGTAGGGGCCGCGCAGATAGGGCGCGACGCCCGGATAGCCGCCGGTGAAGTCCAGGCCCGCCGTGTCGTCGGCGGTGAAGGCCGGTGCGACGTCGACGCCCTCGGGCGTGGACCAGGCCTCGCCACCGGGGGCGGGCGCCATCGCGGCGGCTTCGAAGCCGACCGTCGTGAAGTCGGGGAACTTGCTCATGCTTGCGCTCCCTCGAAAGCGGCCGAGAACCGGATGGGCGTCAGGGGCGGGCAGCGGGAATCCGGTCCGGGGACGCGGGCGCTAGGCGGGTCGACGGCGAACTGGGCGGGATCGGGCGTGGCCGCCTCCACCGGCTTGTCGTCGGCGTTGGGGAAGGCGGTGACGCCCAGGATCTTGCGGCCCTTGTCGGCGAAGGCGGCTTCCTGGGCGGCGCGGGTGGCGCCGACGATGTCGGAGATCAGGCCGCTCTCTAGCGCCTTGACGACGCCGCCGGCCGTCTCGATGGCCTGGAAGCCGCCCCAGGCGGCGCGGGCCAGCTGGTCGGTCAGGGTGTCGAGGTACCAGGAGCCGCCGGCCGGGTCGGCGACGCGGCCCAGGTGGCTCTCCTCCATCAGCACCAGCTGGGTGTTGCGGGCCTGGCGGCGGCCGAAGGCGGTGGGCAGGCCGATCGCGTCGGTAAAGGCGCCCAGCACGATGGCGTCCGCTCCGCCGACCGCGCCGGCGAACCCTGCCGAGGTCAAGCGCAGCAGGTTCGTCCAGGCGTCGGCCTTGGTAAGCATCCGTTGAGAGGAGCGGGCCTCGATCACGGCCGGGACCGACACGCCGCAAGCCTGCGTGATCCGCGCCCACAGGGCCCGCGCGGCCCGGACCTTGGCGACGCCCGTGAAGTATTCCGCGTCCAGGCTGACGCCGACGACGATGCGTGAGAAGGCTTCGTCCATCGACAGGCCCGCGCGGACCAGGGCCTTGGCGTAGGCCAGGGCGGAGGCGGCCATGACCGCCAGTTCCTCGGTGTTCGAGCCGCCCGCCTCGTGAACGGCGCGGCCGGTGGCCAGCATCAAGCTGGCCTTGGCGTAAGTCTGGGCGAGGCGGGCGCCGACCGTGGCGGCCGAGATCAGGTGGCCCTCGATGGGGCCAGGGCTGGTTCCGGCCTGGGCGAACGCGGTCAGCGGATCCATGTGGAAGGTCAACGGGGCGTTGGGCGCGGACTTGGCCAAGCCGCCCAGCCAGTCGGCGGCCTTGGGGCCCAGGAAGCCGGCGTCCAGGGCGACGGGGGCCAGGTCCAGCAGCACGCCGCTCAGCGCCTGGGCCAGGTCCTGCAGAGAGCCGACCGCGACGCCGTTCACGCCTGTAGGGTCGATGGCCAGCAGCACCGACGCCGCGCCGCCTTCCAGGTCCTTCACGATCTCGGCCGCCGTCTGGCGCGGATCGGGATGGGCGGCGCGCATCCGCAGGTCCCAGGGACGCTCGGCGTCACGAGCCCGCAGGTCCCGCGCGACGACGACGCTGTCCTCGACCGTGTAGAGCGGCTGGATGGCGATTCCGTCGGGGGTCCGGGTGACCAGGGCGTCGTCGAACGCCTGGCCCTTCAAGGTCTTCTCGACCAGGGCCAGCCATTTCGCCTGGACCTGGGTTTGGTCCGGGGCGCCAAAATCCTCAGCCAACGGGATGGGCGGGTGATTCACGACGGCTATCTCCTGCACCGCAGCATTTTCTTGTTTTGGCCAGCAGATGCGCCTCTGCCCTTGCGTCGGTCAAGCGCTTGCACAGGACGCGAACGACTGTTTAAGCTAACGCTGTTAACATGAGCGGCCGCGATCGGTCGCCCCGAAGGAGACGTCTTCCATGGCCTTGCCGCCGATCCTGCGCGACCGTTTGCGCCTGCCCGTCATCGCGTCTCCGCTGTTCATCATCAGCAATCCGGACCTGGTGATCGCCCAATGCAAGGCGGGGATCGTCGGTTCGTTCCCGGCCCTGAACGCCCGGCCGATCTCGCAGCTGGACGAGTGGCTGGCGCGGATCACCGAGGAACTGGCGGCCTATGACAAGGCCAATCCGGACGCCCCCTCGGCCCCGTTCGCGGTCAACCAGATCGTTCACAAGACCAACAATCGCCTGGAGGAGGACGTCGCCCTCTGCGTCAAATACAAGGTGCCGGTGGTGATCACCTCGTTGGGCGCCCGCGAGGACCTGAACGGCGCGATCCACAGCTACGGCGGCGTCACCCTGCACGACGTGATCAACGACAAGCACGCCCACAAGGCCATCGAGAAGGGCGCGGACGGCCTGATCCCGGTGGCGGCCGGCGCGGGCGGCCACGCCGGCGCCCTGTCGCCGTTCGCCCTGGTCCAGGAGATCCGCCAGTGGTTCGACGGGCCGGTGGCGCTGTCGGGCTCGATCGCCTCGGGCCGCTCGATCCTGGCCGCCCAGGCCATGGGCGCGGATCTGGCCTATATCGGCTCGGCCTTCATCGCCACGAAGGAAGCCAACGCGCCGCAGGGCTACAAGGACACCATCGTCGAGGCGCGAGCCAACGACATCGTCTATTCGAACCTCTTCACCGGCGTGCACGGCAACTATCTGCGCCAGTCGATCGTCCGGGCGGGCCTGGACCCCGACAACCTGCCAGTCAGCGACCCGTCGGCCATGAACTTCGGTTCGGGCGGCAACCAGGAGGCCAAGGCCTGGCGCGACATCTGGGGTTCGGGCCAGGGCGTCGGCGCGATCGACGCCGTGCTGTCGGCCGGCGAACTGGTCGCCAAGTTCGCGGAGCAGTACGAGGATGCAAAGGCCGAACTGGCGGCCAAGACGGCCCTGACTTCGGGAAACCGCCTGGCTTTCGCGGCCCAGTAGGTCGGAGCGGTCGCGGGGATAGACGCTCGTCTGTCCCCGGGGACTCCGGGCGGGGCGACACTGGAGGGGTTCAAACCATCCAGGAGGACCCATGTCCAACGACGTCACGCCTCGCCTGTCGCTGCCCTTCGTGGCCGCCGGCCAGGCCCAGAAGCACATCACCGTCAACGAGGCCCTCGGCAAGCTGGACGGCATCGTCCAACTGGCCGTGCACAGCCGCACGACCGCCGCCCAGCCGGCCTCGCCGGTCGACGGGGCGATGCATATCCTGCCCGCCGGGGCGACCGGTTCCGCCTGGCTGGGCCTTGCCGCCGGCCTCCTGGCGCGGTTCGTCGACGGCGCCTGGGAAACCCTGATTCCCAAGGCTGGCTGGCTGGCCTGGATCATCGACGAGGGCTTGGCTTTGATCCACGACGGCGACAATTGGACGCCGCTGTCCTCGACCTTCAAGGCTCTGACCGCCGCCCGCTCGCCATTCCTGGCCGGTACCCGCTTCGAGATCCTCGAACAGGAGCTGACCCTGTCGGGCGCCTCAGTGGCCACCACGGTCGCCATCCCGAACCGCGCCGTCGTGCTGGGCGTCTCGACCCGCACCAGCGTCGCGATCACCGGGGCGACGTCCTACAGCTGCGGCGTGTCGGGCGACGCGGCCAAGTTCGGCTCTTCGCTGGGCGTAGCCAAGAACGCCAGCAATGTCGGAGTGATCGGTCCGACCGCCTACTACGCCGACACGCCGGTGGTGATCACCGCCGCGGGCGGTTCCTTCACCGGCGGCAAGGTCCGGGTCTCGATCCACGCGATGCGGTTCGACGCCCCGGCTGCGGTGTAAAGGCTGCGGTCTAGGGCCGCAGCAAGGTTGACCCCGCCCGCCCATGCCGCTACGTACCCGCCACCTTTGGGGAGTAGCCGCCCGCACCTATCAGCGGGGCCCGCCGTCAACACACTTGCTTCCTCCTTTCTTCAGAGGGGGGCATGGCGCGGGCGAAGGAAGCGAAGAGACGCTTCCGCGGCGAGACCAATGGCGTCGGTTTCCGTTCCGGGCTGGGCGGGGTCTCCGACGCTATTGGCGTGCGCTCGGCCCGGATGGTGTTTTCGATATGGAATCCATGCTCGTTTCGGCCCTCGTGGTGGCCATCGCCGAGATCGGCGACAAGACCCAGCTGCTGGCCATTATCCTGGCCACCCGCTTCAAGAAGCCCGTGCCGATCATTCTGGGCATCCTGACCGCCACCCTGGCTAACCACGCCCTGGCGGCCCTGGTCGGCTCGGAAGCCTCGCGCTTCCTGGACGGCGCCTGGTTCCGCTGGGCCATCGCCATCTCGTTCATCGCCATGGCCGCCTGGGCCCTGATCCCCGACAAGGCTGACGACGACATGCCGGGCGGCGCGAGCCGCTACGGCGTCTTCCTGACCACCACCATCGCGTTCTTCCTGGTCGAGATGGGCGACAAGACCCAGATCGCCACGGTCGCCCTGGGCGCGCGCTTCCACAACGTGCTGCTGGTCGCGGCCGGCACCACCCTGGGCATGATGGCCGCCAACATTCCGGCCGTGTACCTGGGTGAGGCGGCGACCAAGATCGTGCCCCTGAAGTACGTCCGCCTGGGCGCGGCGCTGATCTTCCTGGGCCTCGGCGTCTGGGCCGGGATCGAGGCCTTCAAGGGCTAAGGATACTCGTCGCAACCGAAGTCGCGTCATCCCCGTTCTCCCGCATCTGAATGTGGGAGGATGGGAAGATGAGCGACCTGTCGCCATCGGAATTTCATGAAGACGTCTACGCGCACCCGCTGATCTCGTGGGGCGCGGTGTTCGCCGGCGTGGCGGTGGCCATCGCGCTGGGGGCCTTGCTCAACCTGCTGGGCCTGGCCATCGGCGCGACGGCGGCCAACCCGTGGACCATGGACAGCGGCGACGCCAAGGCCCTGACGGTGGGCGGCGGCCTGTGGGTGGCGTTCTCCAACGCCGTGGCTCTGCAGGTCGGCGCCTTCATCGCCGCCCGCGCCGCCAAGTATCCGGACCATCACAAGGGTCTGTTCCAAGGCCTGGCCGTTTGGGGCGTCGCCTTCGTCCTGGCCTTCGCGGGCTTGGGAACCAGCGTCGGCGGACTCCTGCACGGCGGCGACACGGCCGCCACGGCCTATGCGACGGCGGCCGACGAGGCCTCTGGTCCGGATGGTCAAGTCAGCGAAGCCGACGCCAAGGCCGCGACCGAGCAGGCCGCGGACGTCACCGCCAGCCTGGCCTGGTGGGGCGTGGCGACCATGGTGCTGGGCGCGATCGGCGCCGTCGCCGGCGGCCGCCTCGGCGCCCGTCACCCGACCTGGCATCGGCGCGCCCGCGTCGTAATCCCCGCCACCAGCGTCTAGGAGGCTGAGATGAAGGGTATTTTCCTCTGGCTGCTGGGCATTCCGCTGCCGATCATCCTGCTGCTGTATCTGTTCCACGTGCTTTGACGTGACAGGGCCCGCCCGCCCTTGATGCGGGCGGGCCTCAGCGCCAAAAGGGTTTCCGCAAGCAGGAGCCCTTCGACACATGACCGACCGCGGCTGGGAGTTCTGGATCGATCGCGGCGGCACGTTCACCGACATCGTCGCGCGGCGTCCGGACGGGACCCTGCTGACCCACAAGCTGCTGTCGGAAAACCCAGAGCAATACGACGACGCGGCCGTGGCCGGCGTGCGGGCCCTGCTGGAAGGCGAGGCCGCTATCGACGCGGTCAAGATGGGCACGACCGTCGCCACCAACGCCCTGCTGGAACGCCAGGGCGAACCCACCGTCCTGGCGATCACCCAGGGCCACGCCGACGCCCTGCGCATCGGCTACCAGGCCCGGCCCAAGCTGTTCGACCGCCGCATCGTCAAGCCCGAGGCCCTCTACACCCGCGTGGTCGAGATCGATGAGCGGATCAGCGTCGAGGGGCAGGTGCTGCGTCCGCTGGACGAGGCGGCGGCCCGCGCCGGCTTGCAAGCGGCTTTCGACGACGGCTTTAGCGCCGTGGCGATCGTGTTGCTGCACGGCTTCCGTTTCACCGACCACGAGGCGCGGGTGGCGGCGATCGCCCGCGAGGTCGGCTTCACCCAGGTGTCGGTCAGCCACGAGGTCAGCCCGCTGATGAAGCTGGTCGGGCGGGGCGATACCACGGTGGTCGACGCCTACCTGTCGCCGATCCTGCGGCGCTATGTCGACAAGGTGGCTGACGCCTTGGGGCAGGACACGCGGCTGCTGTTCATGCAGTCGAACGGAGGCCTGACCGACGCCCGCGCCTTCCGGGGCAAGGACGCGATCCTGTCGGGACCCGCCGGCGGGGTGGTCGGCATGGCCAAGACCGCCGCCCAGGCCGGGTTCGACCGGGTGATCGGCTTCGACATGGGCGGCACCTCGACCGACGTCTGCCACTTCGCCGGCGAGTACGAGCGGGCCTACGAGACGGTGGTGGCCGGGGTGCGGATGCGCGCGCCGATGATGAACATCCATACCGTGGCGGCGGGCGGCGGCTCGATCTGCTCGTTCGACGGCGCGCGGTTCCGAGTGGGCCCGGCCTCGGCCGGCGCCAATCCGGGTCCGGCCTGCTACCGGCGCGGCGGGCCGCTGACGGTGACCGACTGCAACGTGATGCTGGGCAAGCTGTCGCCCGACTTCTTCCCGGCGGTGTTCGGGCCGAACGCCGACCAGCCGCTGGACCGCGACGTGGTCGTCGCCAAGTTCGAGGCTCTGGTCGGCGAGATCGAAGCCGCTACCGACAAGGCCATGAGCCCGGCCGAGATCGCTGAGGGCTTCGTGACCATCGCCGTGGAAAACATGGCCAAGGCCGTGCGGCAGATCTCGATCCAGCGCGGCTACGACGTCACCCGCTACGTCCTGGCCTGCTTCGGCGGGGCGGGCGGCCAGCACGCCTGCCTGGTGGCCGACGCCCTGGGCATGACGAAGGTGATGATCCACCCGTTCGCCGGGGTGCTGAGCGCCTACGGCATGGGCCTGGCCGACCTGCGGACCCTGCGTGAGGCGACGGTCGAACGGCCCCTGGTCGAGGCGGCGGACCTGCCCGAACGCGCCGCCGCCCTGGCCTCGGAAGCCGAAGCGGCCCAGCGCGCCCAGGACGTGCCGCTGGAGCGGGTCGAGACGGTCGCCAGCCTGCTGGTCAAATACGCCGGGACCGATACCCCGCTACGCGTGCCGTTCGGCGAGCCAGACGCCGTGCGGGCGGCGTTCGAGATCCTGCATCAACGGCGCTTCGGCTTCGTCTCGCCGAGCACGGCGCTTGTTGTCGAGGCCTTGGCGGTCGAGGCGATTGGACACACCGACGCGGGAGACGCACCCGACCTCGGTTCTGGCGCTCAAGCGGAGCCCAAACCCCTAGCGACCCTGACCGTCCGCATGGCCGGCGCCGAGCGTGCCGCGCCGGTGTTCGACCGCGCGACCCTGCCGATCGGCGCCGCCGTGGCCGGTCCCGCCATCATCCGCGAAGCCACCGGCACCACGGTGATCGAGCCCGGCTGGCGAGCCACAGTTGATCCGCATCTGAACCTGATCCTCGAGCGCGTCGTGGCCCTGCCCAAGCGCCAGGTGGCCGGGACCAAGGCCGATCCGGTGATGCTGGAGGTGTTCAACAACCTCTTCATGGCCGTGGCCGAGGAGATGGGTTTCGCCCTGCAGAACACCGCCTATTCGGTCAATATCAAGGAGCGGCTGGACTTCTCCTGCGCCCTGTTCGACCGCGACGGGAACCTGATCGCCAACGCCCCGCACATGCCGGTGCACCTGGGCTCGATGGGCGACAGCGTGCGGGCTATCCGCGACGGGCGGCTGCATGACGGCCGGGGCTTGAGGCCCGGCGATGTTTACATGCTCAACGCCCCCTACAACGGCGGCACCCACCTGCCGGACGTGACCGTGGTCATGCCGGTGTTCGACACGGCGGGCGCGTTGACCTTCTATGTCGCCGCGCGCGGACACCAAGGCGATATCGGCGGGATCACCCCCGGCTCGATGCCGCCCAACAGCCGCACGGTCGAGGAAGAGGGGGTGCTGATCGAGAACTTCCTGCTGGTCGAGGGCGGGCGGTTCCTGGAGGCCGAGGTGCGGGCTCTGCTGGCCTCTGGAAGGTGGCCGGCCCGCAATCCCGACCAGAACATCGGTGACCTCAAGGCCCAGGTGGCGGCCTGCGCGCGCGGCGCCGAGGCCCTGACCGGCATGGTCGCCGAGTTCGGCCAGAACGTGGTCGAGGCCTATATGGCCCATGTCCAGGACAACGCCGAGGAGGCCGTGCGGCGGGTGCTGGCCAGGCTGTCGGACGGCGAATTCGCCTACGAGCTGGACGACGGCGCCGTGGTGAAGGTGGCGATCACGGTCGATCGCGCGGCGCGCACCGCTCGGGTCGATTTCACGGGGACTAGCGATCAAGTCCCGACCAACTTCAACGCCCCCGCTTCGATCTGCCGGGCGGCGGCGCTGTATGTGTTCCGCACGCTGGTCGATGACGAGATCCCGATGAACGACGGCTGCCTGCGGCCGGTCGAACTGGTGATCCCCGAGGGCTCGATGCTGCGGCCGCGCTACCCGGCGGCGGTGGTGGCCGGCAATGTCGAGACCAGCCAGGTCGTGGTCGACGCCCTATACGGCGCCATGGGCGTGATGGCGGCGGCCCAGGGGACGATGAACAACTTCACCTTCGGCGACGACCGACGGCAGTACTACGAGACCATCTGCGGCGGGGCCGGGGCGGGGCCGGACTTCGACGGCGCCGACGCGGTGCAGACGCACATGACCAACAGCCGCCTGACCGATCCGGAGGTGCTGGAGAGTCGCTATCCAGTGCTGGTCGAGGCGTTCTCGATCCGGCGAGGCTCGGGCGGGCAGGGCGCGCATCGCGGCGGCGACGGTGTGGTGCGCCGGATCGGCTTCCGCGAGCCGATGACGGCGACCCTGCTGTCGAACCGTCGGCGCGTGGCGCCGTTCGGCATGGCCGGCGGCGGCGAGGGCGCTCTGGGCAAGGCCCAGGTGGAGCGGGCCGACGGCGCGGTGGTCGTCCTGGGCGCGACGGACGCCGTGGAGGTCGCGGCGGGCGATGCGATCGTGATCGAGACGCCGGGCGGCGGGGGCTACGGCGCGCCGTAGCCCCCTCCAGCCTTAGGCCAGCACGACCTTCCCATCCACCCGGCGGGCGATGCCCAACGGGTTGGCGTCCTGCAGCTCGGGCGGCAGCAGTGCGGCCGGCAGGTTCTGGTACGAGACCGGACGCAGGAAGCGGAAGATGGCCAGCGAGCCGACCGAGGTGGTGCGGCTGTCCGAGGTCGACGGGAACGGACCGCCGTGGACCATGGCGTGGCCCACCTCGACGCCGGTGCCGAAGCCGTTGACCAGCACGCGGCCGGCCTTCAGCTCTAGCGTCGGCAGCAGGGCGCGCGCGAGATCGGTGTCGGCCTCGTCCATGTGCACGGCGATGGTCAGCTGCCCTTCCAGGGCCGCCAGGACCTTCGTCAGCTCGGCCAGATCCTTGGAGCGGACCACCAGCGAGGCCGCGCCGAAGACTTCGTCCTGCAGGTGCGGCGTGGTCAGGAAGGTCCCGGCGTCGACCGCGAACAGAGTCGCGCGGCCTTGGCCGTGGCCGCCTTCCAGGCCGTGGGCGACTTCGGTGACGCCGGCGGTGTCGGCCAGGGCCTTCACGCCACCGGTGTACGCCTTGCAGATCCCAGGGGTCAGCATCTGGCCGGCCGGGGCCTTGGCGATGACTTCGGCGGTGGCCGCCAGGAAGGCGTCCAGCTCGGGCCCGTCGATGGCGAGGATCAGGCCGGGATTGGTGCAGAACTGGCCCGCGCCCTGGGTCAGGGCGGCGACGAACTCGGGCGCGATCGCCGGGCCGCGCGCCTTCAGGGCGTTGGGCAGAAGCAGGACCGGATTGATGCTGCTCATCTCGGCGTAGAACGGGATCGGCTCGGGACGGCCCTGGGCGATGGCCGTCAGGGCCAGGCCCGCGCGGCGCGAACCGGTGAAGCCGGCGGCCTTGATGCGGGGATCGGCGACCAGGCC